>CALJRW010000063.1 GCA_937976335.1 uncultured bacterium
TTGTCAAAGACTAAACGTCTTTGACTAAGCTTTGTGTTTTAGTATATGCGTTTATATTGGTTCGATTTGGCTAAAGCCAAAGTCTCACTCATCACCAAACTTTTTGAGTTTTTAGGAAAAACTCAAAATCGGTGACTATATTCAAGCCCTAGCGACTCAGCTACCGGCAAAGAAGTTAGTTTTCCATTAATAGTAGAAAGCGCTTTTAAAAGGGGAGCACTTTCCTTAACTGCACCTTTAGCTCCTTTATCTGCAATTAATTTAATAAAAGGGAGAGTTGCAGTAGTTAGAGCAAGAGTTGAGGTTCTAGCAGTTTGAGAAGGCATGTTAGGCACTCCATAATGTATGATTCCCATTTCTTTAAAGGTTGGCTCTTTTAGTGATGTAGTTTTACTTGTTTCGATACATCCACCTTGATCTATACTAATATCAACAATTACTGAAGCTGGTTTCATTTGAGAAACCATATCTTTTGTAACAACGTGTGGAGCTTTTGCGCCTGGTACTAAAACAGCACCAATTAAAAGATCTGCTGTTTTAACTTCTTCAGTTAAGTTTTTTTCATTCAGTAAAATTAAGGAAAGTTTTTTATTTTTTATTTCCGTTTTGAGACTATCTAATCTTGTTTGGTTAATATCTAAAACGCTAACCTCAGCTCCCATTGCAAGTGCAACAGTGCATGCAGCAGTTCCTGCAATTCCACCACCAATAATAACGATTTTTCCTGGTTTAACTCCTGTTACGCCTCCAAGTAATATACCTCTACCGCCATTTTGAGAAAGTAGGGCATTTGCTCCATTTAAAACGCTAAGTTTTCCAGCAACTTCACTCATCGGTTCGAGTAGGGGAAATTTTCCAGGCGTTGGCTCTACAAGTTCATATGCAAAACTAGTCATACCAGATTTAATTAATGCCTTTGCAACATCAGGAAGCCCCGCAAGGTGAAGATAATCAAAAATTATTAGATCTTTTCTAAAATATTGATACTCTTCTTTGTGTGGTTCTTTAACTTTTACAATTAACTCAGAACTTTCCCATAAATCTTTTAGTGAGTTAATTATTTCGCAACCTGCTTCTTTGTATTCAGAATCTTTAAAAAAAGACCCATGTCCTGCATTTGTTTCTATTAAAACCGTATGACCTGCATTAATTAATTCTTTAGCTCCGCTTGGAGTTATAGCCACACGATGTTCCAGAGTTTTTCTTTCTTTTGGTACGCCAATTTTCATGGCTTTTTTTCTATCATACGGAGCTATTGTTAGCTAGTTTCATAATTGAGTAACACTTTTTTATAAGCCTTAAGAAACTTAATTAGACATTTTTCATAATGATTTCTGCTACGAGGAGTAAGTTTCCGAAAATACTTCACAAAATGCTAAAAAAATTACTCAACCTAGTAAAACTAGGTTTGCGTATTTTTTTGCCATTTTTGCTTGTTTTATCGAAAACTTACTCCTCTCGCTACGAAATCATTATGAAAAATGTCTATATATTTGTTTTTTCTAATTTTGAGGTGTGGAGTTAAGAAAACAAATTTGACTGTAAGATTACTCTAATGACAGAATCAAGGCATGAAAATTCTTGATGGCCGTTGGTTCGCTAAACAATATCATAAGTGGATAAAGGAAGAGGTTGAAACACTATATCCAAAACATGGCAGAAGACCTGGCTTAGGTGTAATTCTGGTTGGAGATAACCCGGCATCTAAAGCCTATATTAGCACTAAAGAAAAAGTTGCTAAAAAGTGTGGCTTTGAAGCATTCGATCAATTTTTACCTGCTACTTCAACATTTGAAGAAGTTAAAGAAGCAATAGAAAAATTTAATAAGAATGAAAAAGTAGATGGAATTTTACTCCAATTACCAGTTCCCAAAGGATTAGATTCAAATGCATTAATAAGTGCAATAAATTTTAAAAAAGATGCAGATGGCCTTCACCCAATCAATCAAGGTTTATTACAAAGAGGTGATGCAAAAGTTAAATCTTGCACTCCTTTAGGAGCATTGAAGTTAATTGATCTTGCATATTCAGAAGCAGAAATTGGTTCTGAATTAGCTAGAGAAATTCCAGAAAAAGATTTATCAGGGAAATTAGCTGCTGTAATTGGTCGCTCAATACTCGTTGGAAAACCAGTAGCCTCAATGCTTTTAGAAAGAAATGCAACAGTTATTCAAGCTCACTCAAGGACTGAGAATGTTAAAGATTTATGTAAAAGTGCAGATATCATTATAGCAGCTGTTGGAATTCCGCATCTTGTAAAAGCTGATTGGGTAAAGGACGGGGCTATAGTAATTGATGTTGGAATTAACAGAATAGAAGATGGTAGTTTAACAGGTGATGTTGATTATGAATCAGTAGCTTCAAAATGCGCTGCAATTACTCCAGTACCTCGTGGTGTTGGCCCAATGACTGTTGCAATGCTTATGAAAAATACTTTAGAGTGTTACAAAGGTAGTTTTCTCTAGAAACGTGTCTCTATAAAATTAGCTTAAATAAGCAGATAGTTTTACTTTATTAAATCTTTTATTTCGATCTTATATCTTTAATCATTTTCTTCATTTCAGGAGTTAATAGTTTTAGAGTATCATCTGATATTTTTGGTGATGCAGGCGCTCTAAAATGGTAATTATCTAAATCTCTTAAACGACTTAAGACGTGGTCAACTTCATTTTGAGGCATTGCTTCTCCTTTTCTTGTTGGATTCTCCTTTATTCTTACTTGATGCTTTAAATTACTTTCCGTACTCATAAGTATTTCAGGTTCAGCATGTGCCCACACCTGAAGAACTTGAGTAATGCTTAATCCTTTTGTTAGTCCTTTGGTATGTTTATCTAATAACTCATACATGATCTCAGCATCTCTTGAATTTAAAATTCCATAGTTTCTATCATTTTTTTTATCTAAAACATAAGATCCATCTTGATTAGGTTTAAGAGTTTGAAAATCACTAGTTATTAAATCTTTTAATTTATCATCTACAGAAGTTTTGTTACGAATTGCGTCTTGTATTGCTTTTAATACATTTCTTCTTTTTAAAATATATGGACTTTGTTGTGTTTTAGGATCGAGATCGTCCACTAGATGACACGTAGTCTTTAAGTATGCAGTTAGTCTATCATCAATCGAATCAAGTCTAGCTAAAGGAATCTCCATTTTAGCAATTGATTTAATGGTATCAGGATGGAGCGCTATTGCAATTTGTTCAGGTGTTAAACCTAAAACTTGACTTAAACTTGTTGGAGCAAGAGAAGGAGGGCCTACAGGTCTTGGAGTAGCAGGAGTTGTTGGAACTTGCGCTAAGAAGAGAGGTTCTTCTACATCAGGATTGTCAAAAGCAGATAAGTCAGTTTGATTTCTAAGAACATGTTCGATTACTTCTCCCATACGGCTAGTAGCCATTTTTTTGTCAGCGAGTGTTTCTCCTCTTTCCTCGTTTTGCCTCAGGGAATCTGCTTTATCTGTATTTATGTCTGCTCTGCTTGATTGATCTTGAAATGTTGTAGTCATAGTAAAACCTTTTTTAAAATAACCTCCGCTCTATAATTTTTAGAACTCGCTCTTAAATAGTTATTGTTTGATACAAGATTTGTGTAACATGGCTAGAATGATAGTTTATCTCTTAATTTGCCTTATTCTCCCAGGAAGTTTAAAAAACAATCATGACAGCTAAAAAAACTCCCCTCTATGATTGGCACACAAATAATGGCGGTAAAGTAGTAGACTTTGCTGGTTGGTATCTACCTGTAAGGTTTGTGGGTATTAAAGAAGAACATAATCAAACCAGACAATTAGCAGGCTTATTTGACGTTAGTCATATGGGTGAAGTTATGGTTGAAGGAGAAAATGCTGAAAAATCAATAAATTACTTATGCTGTAATGATATCTCTAAAATAACGCCAGGTCGCGCCCAATATTCAGCAATTTTAAATCATGATGGTGGTGTAGTGGATGATATTATTGTTTATAAATACTCAAATGAAAAGTTTTTAATTTGTGTGAATGCTTCTAATGCGGAAAAAGATTTTAAGTGGCTATGTCAAAACGATAAGTATGACTCTAAAATTACAAATTTAAGCTCCCAATTTGGTCAAATTGCCTTACAAGGTCCAAATGCTGAAAAAATACTTGCAAAGCTTGATGGGGGAACTTCCTTTACAGAACTTAAATATTTTGGCTTTAAAGAAGACAGCTTAGAAGGTTTTAACGTTATTGTAGCTAGAACTGGATATACAGGAGAAGACGGATTTGAAATTTTTTGCCCAGCTGAAGTCACTCAAGAAATTTGGACTAAGTTACTGGAATTAGGAGAAGCAGAAGGCCTTATGCCAGTCGGTCTAGGTGCTAGAGATACGCTTAGACTTGAAGCTTGTTATCCTCTTCATGGTCATGAATTATCTGAAACTGAATCGGCACTAGAATCAGGCTTAGCTTGGATAGTAAAATTAGATAAAGAAGAATTTATTGGTAAAGATGCTCTAAAAGCCCAAAAAGAAAGTGGGATTTCTAATAAGCTAATAGCTTTTGAACTTAATGGAACTGGAATTGCTCGAGAAGAAACCCTAGTTTATGCAGCAAATACTGATAATTTGATAGGAAAAGTTACAAGTGGGACTAAGACTCCAACAATCGGAAAATCCATTGGCCTTGCCAGAATAAAAAAAGAGTTTTCTAAGGTAAAAAATTTGATTGAAATCGAAGTTCGCGGTAAGAAGATAAAGGCGGAAGTGGTTTCTTCCCCATTTTATAAGAAACCATAAATTGCTATCCCTTTCTGTGTAGCTAACAATGGTGTAGCTAACAATAAGGAGTTTATTTAATGAGCTTTCCAGAAGAACTAAAATACACAAAAGAACATGAATGGGTAAAAGTTGATGGTGATACTGCTACAATGGGTATTACTGACTTTGCTCAATCTGAATTAGGTGAGTTAGTTTTTGTTGAGTTGCCAGAAGCGGGAAAAACTTTAAATCAAGGTGAAACAATTTGTGTTGTAGAGTCAACAAAAGCAGCGTCTGATGTTTATTCTCCAATTTCTGGAACTGTTTCTTCTTGTAATGAAACTCTAAATGATAAGCCAGAATTAATTAACGAAAGTCCTTATGAAAATGGCTGGATGGTTAAAGTTACTAATTTTAAATCTGAAGACTTAAATTCTTTAATGTCGGCTGAAGAATATGGAAAGTTTATCAATAATTCATAAAAAGTGGTGTTATGTATAATGAAAGCAGTGCAGTAAATAAAAGCGAGGATGTTATAGATAGTATTTCAAGTAAAACTGAGGAGTACTCAGAATTTGTTGGAAGACATATTGGCCCAAATGCGGTTGAGATTTCTGAAATGCTTTCAGTTTTTGGTTTTAATAATTTAGAAGAGTTTTCAAATTCAGCACTACCAGAAAGTATTAAATGTTTAGAAGCTTTTGGCTTAAGTAAATTTTCAAAAGGGCTTTCAGAAAAAGAAGCTATAAAATTAATAAGCTCGATAGCTAAAAAAAATCAAGTTTTTAAAAGTTACATTGGCATGGGGTACGCTGATTGTTTAGTGCCTGCTGTAATTCAAAGAAATATTTTAGAAAATCCTGGATGGTATACACAATACACGCCTTATCAACCCGAAATTTCTCAAGGAAGACTTGAAGCTTTACTCCATTACCAAACTTTAGTTTCTGAATTAACTGGACTTCCAGTTGCAAATGCTTCACTTCTTGACGAAGGTACAGCTGCTGCTGAAGCAATGACTGTAGCATATAATGTAGCCAGTAGAAAAAAACCAAACGCAAATGTTTTTCTAGTTTCTGAAAAATGTCACCCACAAAGTATAGCTGTTGTAAAAACAAGAGCTAAAGGTTTTGGAATCGAAGTAAAAACTTTTTCTTATAATGATATTGAAATTGATGAGAAAGTTTTTGGTGTTTTACTTCAATATCCTGATACTGAAGGAAGTGTGGAAGATTTTTCTTCTATAAGCCAAAAGGCTAAAGAGAATGAGGCTTTGAGTATTTTTTCTTGTGACCCACTGTCTCTAGTCTTGTTAAAATCTCCTGCTGAATTAGGAGCCGATATTGCAGTTGGAAATATGCAGAGGTTTGGTGTTCCATATGGTTATGGTGGTCCGCATGCTGCTTTTTATGCAACTAAGGATGAGTATAAGAGGTTAACTCCCGGAAGAATTATAGGTGTTTCTGTAGACAAGGAAGGAAAACCTGCCCTTCGTCTAGCTCTTCAAACTAGGGAGCAGCATATAAGAAGAGAGAAAGCTACAAGTAATATTTGTACAGCCCAAGTTTTGTTAGCAGTAATGTCTGCAATGTATGCAGTCTATCATGGACCAAGAGGACTTAAAGCTATAGCTAAAAAAGTTAATTCTCTTGCATGTGAATTTAAAACTAGAGTTGTCAATTTAGGTTTTGAAATATCAACAGATAATTTTTTTGATACGGTTTTGTTAAAAGTTAATAAAGCTGACGAAATTTTAAATGAGTTAGTGAAAAATAAAATTAATGCTAGAAAGTTAAATAATGAACATTTAAGTTTTACTTTTGATGAAGCTTCTACCAAAGAGGACGTTGAAAAACTTATTGAATTACTTTCTAAATTTAAAAAATCTGATGCAAAAGTTACAATTATGTCTAGTTGTATTGAAAAGGAGTTTTTAAGAACTGATTCGATATTAGAGCAAGACGTATTTAATAAGTATACATCAGAGACTAATTTTTTGAGATATGTAAGAAAATTAGAAAGTCGCGATCTATCACTTGGTTATTCAATGATTCCACTTGGTTCTTGCACAATGAAGTTAAATGCAACTTCAGAAATGTTACCAGTTACGTGGCCGGAGTTTTCTTCAATCCATCCTTATGTTCCAAGTGAGCAATCGAAAGGGTACCTGGAGCTTTTTAATGATTTAGAAGTTAGTCTTGCTGAAATAACAGGTTTTCATTCTATCTCTCTTCAACCAAACGCTGGCTCACAAGGAGAGTTTGCTGGGCTTATGGTGATTAAAGCCTTTTATGAAGCAAAAGGCGAAAGCGGAAGAAATATTTGTTTAATTCCAGTTTCTGCACATGGGACTAACCCTGCTAGTGCAGTAATGGCCGGGATGAAAGTTGTTCCAGTTGCTTGTGATAAAGATGGAAACGTTGATGTTGAAGATCTTAAAGTTCAAATAGAAAAAAATAAAGAAAAACTTGCAGCCTTAATGGTAACATATCCTTCAACTCATGGGGTATTTGAAGAAAGTATTAAAGAGATATGTGAACTAATTCATAATGCAGGCGGTCAAGTGTATCTTGACGGTGCAAATATGAATGCTCTTGTCGGACTTTCTAAAGTTGCTGAACTTGGAGCGGATGTTTGTCATATTAATTTACATAAAACTTTTTGTATTCCGCATGGTGGTGGGGGACCAGGAATGGGACCAATTGGAGTAGTTAAACATTTAGCTGATTTCTTGCCAGATAATCCAGTTATTGACCTTAAAATTAAAAATGGAATGGGAGCTGTTTCCGCGGCTCCTTGGGGAAGCGCTAGTATACTTCCAATTAGTTGGATGTATATTGCTATGATGGGAGCTGCTGGACTTAAAAAAGCAACTCAAGTTGCAATTTTAAATGCTAATTATATTGCCAAAAAATTAGAAAAACATTTTCCAGTTCTTTACAAAGCTAAAAATGGTTTTGTTGCTCATGAATGTATTATTGATTGCAGAGATTTAAAAACTAAAACTGGAATAGATGTAGGTGACATTGCAAAACGTTTAATGGATTATGGTTTTCATGCACCAACAGTATCTTGGCCAGTTCCCGGAACTATTATGATAGAACCTACCGAATCTGAATCTAAAGATGAATTAGATAGATTTTGTAATGCAATGATAGCAATTAGAGAAGAAATTCTAAAAGTTGAAAATGGTGAATGGCCTAAAGATAACAACCCTGTAATTAACGCTCCACATACTAGTTCAATGATTGCAACCGACGATTGGAATTTTCCCTACTCAAGAGAAGTTGCAGTTTTTCCTAGCGACTTTGTTAAGAATCATAAATTTTGGCCTGCAGTTTCTAAGATTGATAACGCTTATGGGGATAAGAATTTTATCTGTACATGCCCAAGCGTCTCCGACTTCTCGTAAATCCTTAAGATTTTTTCGAATCTCTTCGTTTTTTTGTTTTAGTAAATGCTCACTGTGCTTATAGCACAGCTCCGCTTTCCTAAAACAAAAAAGCCTCGACCTTCGAAAAAATCATAAGGATTGATAAAGTAAGATTTCAATTTTGCCTAGTCTTGAACAAAATTAAAATCTTACTATATTTATTTATTAAAAGGGTTAAGATAAGAAAATAGTAACTGTTAAAAAAAACTAAGTAATTTGTGAGTAGGGTTTTAGGTTTTACCTACGACCAAAGAATAAAAATTTAATAGCTCTAATTTGCTTTAACTACTATGTATAAAATTATTTATAACTTTCTTTGATTAGACAGATAAAAACTTGTAAAATACTCTTAATGAACCCACATCGTAGCCAAGATCTTTCAGATGTTAGTCAATCATCAGAAATAACAGGTAATTTTAATAGAAGGTCTTTTTTTAGATGCTCGCTAGCAACAATCTTTTCATCTACAGCTATAGTTGCTGTCTTATCTGCAATTTATTCAGAATATAAAAGAACAGAAGCAAAAAAAGAATTTACTATAAAGCTTTATTATGAATGGGAAAATTTAGAAAAATCTTTAGCGAAGTATAGTCAAGCAGAATCAAATCATATAATTGAAATATTAAAATCATCAAAACAAAGGTTTGGAGATACATGTTCAGTTTTACCGCAGCAAGTAGATACATTACTAAAATTAACAAATGATGTGTTTTCTTATACTGATGAAAAGCCAGTTGTTGAAAAAGCACAATATGAAAGAGTTCTAAATTATATTGTAAACACACTTTTATATAAATGGAGTAAAGATCAAAACTTAGACTTAGACATGCCAAGACCGATATTTACAACTTCTTACCGTCGCTCTATGATGAGAATAGATACAGATTTTGATAGAGCTATGGCTAATTGGGGAATTGATATTTATGAATCTAATTCAAATGCAGATTCCAGTATCAATGTTAAAACAGAATTAAGTAAAATAGTCGATAATATTGGTACTGATTCTTTCTATCCTGAAACAAAGGAGCGTTTAGAAAAGCTTTTCCCTGAACTTATTCAATAAAATTTTAAATTTCATAGATGGCTTGGAAGAAGTTATTAAATTTGTTTAAATTAATACTATGGAATCCTTAGAAGAATTTAAAAAATCATTATCTCTAAAAAATCCACCTGCTGAGTTATCAGCATCTTTAAAAGCTCTTTGGTATGATGCAAATGAGGATTGGGATAAAGCTCACGATCAAGTTGATTCTGGTAGAAGTAAGGAGGAAGCTTGGGTTCATGCGTATTTGCATAGAAAGGAAGGGGATATCAGTAATGCTAATTATTGGTATTCTCGCGCCGGTAAAACGCTCTCTAAAAAAAGCTTAGTTGAAGAGTGGTCTGATATAGTTTCTCAACTATTAAACTAAATTTTAGGTAAAAAAATCAATTAGTTAAACTTACTCTTGTTAATAGTCAGAAAAAAGCGTTAAAATTCTGATTATGATTAAGAGATCGATTAACTTACCGAAAAATAATAGTTTTTTTCTTTTTGGCTCTCGTGGAACTGGAAAAACCTCATTGTTAGAGTCATTTTACAGTAAGAAAGACACTATTTTTATTGATTTACTGGATTTAAAAGTTTTTGATGAACTCACATTAGATCCTACAAGGTTTTTGAGTTTAATAGACAGTTCTAAAAATTCTGAAAAGAGAGTAGTGGTTGATGAGATTCAAAAACTTCCAAAGCTTTTAGATGTTGTTCATTCGCAAATTCAAAAAAAGAAAAGACAATTTGTGCTTACTGGTTCTAGTAGTAGGCGTTTAAAGCAGCAAGGCACTAACCTTTTAGCTGGTCGTGCATGGGTGTTTTCGCTATATCCTTTTTCTTCTCTTGAGCTAAAAAAAGATTTCGATCTTATTAAAGCTCTAGAAAGAGGAGGTTTGCCAGATGCATACCTAGCAGAAGACGATTTCTCTGCTAAAGAATTTCTTACTGCTTATGTAGGAACTTATTTGCAAAAGGAGATACAGCAAGAGCAATGGGTTAGAAAGCTTGAACCTTTTCGTAAATTTCTTGCTATCTCAGCTCAGATGAATGGCAAGATAATAAATAAGTCAAAGATTGCAAGTGAAGTAGGAGTAGATGATGTAACCGTTGCAAATTATTTTGAAATACTTGAAGATACTCTCCTTGGATTCTTTTTACCAGCGTATCATCGTTCAGTTAGAAAATCTCAAAGACTTTCATCTAAATTTTACTATATTGATACTGGAATTTCTAGGGCTCTTAATCAAACGCTCAGTGTGCCATTACTGCCACAAACATCAGCTTTTGGAAATGCATTTGAGCATTGGGTAGTTTTAGAGATTGTAAAAAACATTTCATATAAACGTTTAGATTGGAATTTGTCATACGCTCGAACAAAAGATGATGTTGAAATTGATCTAATTATTACTCGTCCTGGAGGATTACCGCTTATGATAGAGATTAAATCTAGTGATAGAGTTACAAAAAATGATGCAAAATCACTTCTAACATTAGGAGAAGATATTAACTCTGATGCTGAAAAGTGGATTTTATCAAGAGATCCATTGGAACAAAATTTTGCTAAAGTTAGAGCTTTGTATTGGTTAGATGGGATGAAAGAACTTTTTGCTTAGACAAAGTATAGAAGAACTTAATGAATAATGAATTAAGGACATAAAAGCTTTTCTAAATTACTTAAATGATAAGTATTTTTTATATCACTTAAGTAAAATTTACAGTATAACTATAGATGGGTATTAATTTTTAATACAAATTAGGTTATTAATAAGGCTTATATGATAATACGCTTATGCTTGCTTTCTATTTTACTTTCTATTCCTGCTTATTCAGAAAATATTGATAAGGACGAAGTAGCTAATTTACTAGCTCAAAAATTAAAGTTAAATGATCATCCAGAAATAAGTAAAACATTTTCAGGTAAACATTATTCAACGAATAAAGAAAATCTTCGTATTGTAAATCATTTTAGATTTAAAGAAGGAATTGCTTTTCCAAAAAAAGCAGATTTTGAAAAAAGAAGACTCAATATTAAGCCAACAAAGGAAGCCTATGAATTAGCTCTTCAGATAAGTCGTGAATCTGAGTTAGAAGCTTTAAAAGAGTTTAATGTTGAGAAAAAACTTCCTCAATGTTCATCTCGAAATACTAAGAAAGCAATTGTTGGCAAGCAAAATAGTAAAAAGATTAATATGGATATGCTTTTCATAGCCAAAGAAAAATTTAAAAGTATTGACCCTAGTTTTTTCGGAAAAACTACAGAAGTTAGCGTTTATAATTCCAAAAAAGCTTCTCATGTTTACACTTTAAGTAATTTTGAAATAAATTGTTTGCCTGCAAGAGTTAGAGATGCAGGAGGTATTCTATTTATTCATACCGGAATAGATGCTTTAAAAAATTATGATGCTGACTTACTTGGAGAAGGGAAGTTAGAGGCTCAAGTGTTGAGAATGATTAAATAGGAAGACTATATGAAATCTCAATTAATTTTTAAGATATTTTTTATATTTTTAATTTTTTCAGCAACAGTTTGTTTTGCTATTCCGTCATCAAGTATTAATAAAGATAAAAACCCTTATAGAAGAGGAGCAGATATAGGAAAGCCAGCTGAGTTTTTACTAAAAGAAGTTTGGCCTGAAATTACTAAATACTATACGCCTTTTGGAAGAAATTCTTGCGCTAAGTATGAATTAATTGGTTTATGTTACCGCCCACTTTTTGATTTTCGTTTAATGTTTTCTTATTACGTTCCTTTTGATCTAACTGAACACTCTAATAGGCCAGGTGCTTCAAGATTAGCTACAAAGCCTGTTGTAAAAGCAATTTTAAGTACTGCTAGCGAAACACTTCAAGCTACTGGAGGAGAACTTTCGAAAGCTAACTCAGATTTACTTGAGAGTGTACAAGGAAAAGATTTATTAGGTATAGGTGAAAAAGATGATGGAGCAAAAGAGACATTAGATAAAAATCATGATAAAGATATAGATTTTGGGGATTTAGGAGTTGAGGGTAAGGCGCAAACTCCAATGTATTCAAGCTTGTTTGATTCTGGTTTTAATAACTTTGTAAGAGTAGCTCCTGGTTTAAAACAAATTTACGATAATAAAATTTCCCCTTTTGCATGGTGCCATGAAAACACAGCAAATGCTCATAATAAAAAAAGAGGGATGAAGCCGCTCCTACCTATGTTTTCTGACCTTGGTCCAAAAGCCTTACTTTATACCTATTTTAGAATGATGACTTACGCAAATCAAGATTTCAAAAAAATGGTTTTAGGCCCAAACGAAATACAAAACTGTGATGGAGAAAGAAGAAAGACAGGGAAAGTTCCGGAAGAAATTTTTGAAATAAAAGAAAAAATTAATTTAATTAACTACGAAACTGATGATGAAAAATGCCCAGGAGATGGAAATGCTGGCCCCTTTGGTTTTACTATGTACACAAACAGTTTATATAGAGCTTTTACTTCACTTTTAAAATCAGCAGCTATCCTATACAAAGCTTGGTATTTAGATAAAGCAAATCAGAATAAAAGACATCATCTAAAAGTAAGGCACGATCAAAGTGAAGAAAAAGGAAGAGCTCATCACTTACAAATTATTTGGCCAAAGCCAGATAAGAATAAACGCGGAGAAGCTTGGGCTGGAGGTTGTAGAGATACTAAAGTAAAAGAGGGAAGCGGGCCTCAAAGTCATTATGCTGTTCCGAAACTTGATATGCCAACTGACTACATTAAAGCAAGTCAGTATGATAATGAAAATACAGAAGATAAAAATCATGATTTATTTATCTTTGCTCATTACACTAACGTAAGCTGTTGTCCCGCAGGTTATATTCCAATAGTATTTAAATCAGGTTATGAAAAAAGAAAACTTAGGTAAATTAGTATTTAGTTTATTATTTTTCTCAAGCGCTTTGTATGCGCAAGAAGATTTCTTTTCTGATGATTTTGTAAAAAATCCACTCACTAATAAAAAAAGAAAAGATATTTTTGATAAAAAAGATACAAAAATAGTTAAAGAAGAAAATAAAAAAGCAGAAAAAGTAGAAGAAAGCTTTAGAAGCCCTATGTTACCTGAAACAGAAGTTGACCTGACAACTCAGGATGAGGCTTTTCAAAAACCTAAAAAAATACTTTCTATTGGTTTAATTGCAAATGGGATGAATAAAGAACATGGACGGGAGAATTTTTCTAAACTTCTTTCCTTAGTAAAGGAACATAATTTACCAGCTGGAGATATGTATTATTTAAGTACTTTTCAAGATGATGTAATGAGTAGTGATGATTTAATTACTTTTTATGTACTTGGAGGAAATTTCGAACTTGTGGAAGAAGTGCCAGAAAAATACCAAGTATCTAAATCGCCTACTTGGATAGTTGAAACTGTTGATGGTGAAGTTTTGTTTGAGGGGCTTTTGGATGTTGGTAGGTATATTAATTCTAAGGGGGAGTTGAGGGTTCCTGATGGGAAATTTTGATTTTTATTCTTAGAGCGCAGGGTTTCTGGGGTATCTGGAGTTTCTAGGGTTTTTTTAGTTTTAGAATGTGATTGATGGATAAGTTATCAG
>CALJRW010000064.1 GCA_937976335.1 uncultured bacterium
TTCTCTATAAAAAGCAAGAAAACATAAATATATTATATAAGAAATGCTTGTTATAATATGAAAACAAAAACTATAGAAAAAACCTCCACTAATTTCATCATGCATAGAATCAACATATTTAAGATTCCTCCCTACTAATCCTGTATTCCAGCTTCTATTTACAAGGCTTAGAAAAAATATAAATAGAATAATTGAACTTCTTGGCATAAAAAAGAAAAAAGCTGAAACTAAAACAGATCCTGTGCCAAGAATAAAAAATAATTTTGAATTTCCAGAATCTTCAAAATGCCCAAGAACAATATTTGTAACAAAAGGAACTAAATAATATATTGCCAATAAAACACCTAAACTAACAAGCGATATATTTAATTGAGCCATTATAAGAGATGGAAAGAGAAAAAGAGACTCTTCTATAATGCAGGTTAATCCGAACACTATAAAAGGTATATATATGAGTAGTGATGTAATTTTTTGTTGACGAAAAATTGCCTGATAGAAAGGCTTGTAATTCAATACTTTCTTATTCAATTCACTAATAAAAAATAAAGGAATACAGGCAGAAAACATCCCAGCAGTTGCAATAAAAAATGAAAGCTTAGGCGCATATTGAAGACCAATGCCTGATAAAAGAAATCCAATTAGAGAAGAAAAAATTTTAGTAGAATCAATATAGCCAAATCCTTTTGAAATATTATCTTTACCAACAATAATTCTATTGATATGATGATGAACAGGCCAATAAGTTGATTCATTAATAAATTTAAAAAATATTACAAGAGCGAAATATAACTTACTTTCAAGAGCTGAAGGAAGAACATACAAAAAACAAGATAAACTTAATACCCCTAAAAAGACTAATGACATTGGAGGTTTTTTTTGTAAGAATTTCCAACTGAGAGGCATACCAATAAAAGCAGCTAACAGTCTAATTATTAACCAAGCTAAAACAATTTTACTAATAGAAAGACCTTGAATGTATAGGTAAGCCCAGCCTAGTGTTCCAATAGAATAGAAAAAAGAATATAAAAAAATATGGATAAGAAAATAATATAGTTTTTTATTCATATTAATAAACTGAGTTTTGTTCAAAAAGCGTAGCTAGAAAGATAAACTACTGCAATATTTAAAAGAAAAAATAAAAATTGTTTTAAAGATGTACTCAGACACATTGAAAAGCAATTTTTACCATAGCTTCAGCCCTGGATTTCTTTTTTTTTAAAGATTTCAGTAGATTAACTTTCATTCTATAAAAGCCAACAATTCTCTAGGAAAATCGCTAACAATAGCATCAACATTTAGATCTATCAATTCTCTCCACACAGGCTCCCTAACTTGAGCATTCCAATTTTTATATTCAGGTTCATCAAACGCTGGAGACACTGGGTAAACATGGATTTTCATTCCAGCTTTATGAATTTCTTCTATCCAATTCGGTTTAGCTAAAAGCATTTGATCAGCTAAGCTTATTACATCAACACTAGCTTCTTTAGCCACTTCTATCACTTCAGAAATTCTATCTTGCCATTCATACCAAAGAGCAAATACTAATGTAGGTTTTACTGGCCTATTTTTAAATTCCTCAAGAATTTTAGGATTAAAAGAAATGATTGAAAAATTTCTACCTATTTTTTCTAAAAAAGGAATTACTGAATTAACAATGGCAGGAGGATGGTTTTCATTTTTACTACTCCAATATGTTGGATCTTTTAATTCTATACACATTTCCTTATCTTGCCAATTTAAATTTAAAACATCTGACAATAAAGGAACTCTTAAATTAGAAAATTCACTACCCTTCCAACTCCCTGCGTCTAATTGAACTATTTTAGAAGCTTTATTTTCTCCTACCCAATCTCTATCCTCAAAGTCACGAGTTGCAGTTTGAAGAGTTCTAAAATTACTATCAGGAATCATAGTTTCTTGATGTAGCACAACTGAAATTTCATCTAGAGATAATTCAATATCAAACTCTACTCCTTTCAACTTAGGAAGTTTAATTGCTTCATCTATTGAAGCAAGTGTATTTTCAGGAAACTCATCCCTTAATCCTCTATGTGCAATTACATCTACCATTTCACCTCTCCTTCTCTAATAAATAAAACAAAAGATTATCAGCAAATTCCGAGGATTTTGTAATCCCAAGGTGATCTTCAAAAATAAAAATTACATTTGTCCAATTAATTGGGGATTTTAATTTTGGCTGCCAAAAACTTCCTAATCTTTCATCCATAAGGGCACTAGATCTAAGAACTACCCCATCACCAGGTTTGTATTCAATAATTTCTACATCTCCAGTATTATGAATAATTGCTTTTGAAGGTGTATCAATTGCATCACCTAAAAATAAGTTAAGATCTAAATTTTCAGGAGGCTCTGACTCAATATCAAGAGCTTTATGAAAAAGTTTAGCTCTTCGAAGTGATTTTTTAACATGATCGTAGGCAATAGATCTTCTTTCTTCTTGACTTTTAACGTTTGGTAAAAGCCAAGATAAATACTTATCATATTTTTTATTCAAAATACCCATATTATAAACATTCCAGAGCTCTGGATCTAAGATATCATAACTTTTTTTCGTTACCTTATTAATTGCAAATTGATGTCTAGATCTTGGAAGGAGTTGGTATATCGATGGCATTGTACCCAGCACTGCTGGATTAAAATTAGGTAATAATGAAGATAATTTAAAACCATACGTTAACTCAAGTAAAGATTTAATTGAACCAGAGTTCGGAGTCCCAATTAATGTAGTGCTTGCAATATTTTTTGCACCTGACCAATTTGGTGCTTTTGTAAAATCTATTTTTTCTAAATCTTTTTTACCATATCTTAAGTAATATCTTGCAATAAGACCCCCCATGGAGTGTGCCACTATATCAAATTTAATATCATACTCTTTATCCCCATATCTCTTTTTGTATTCTTTATTTAAATACTCTTTCTTCTCTTCAATAAATTCACCTAGAAGTTTCGCATTTTCTACATTATCTCTTCTCCAATCATAGGCAAATTGAAAACATGAAAAATGTTCATCACCATAATCAATAGGGTTATTTAGAAGAACAGCTTCATCTCTATATCCACCTATTCCAAGAGTGTTAATAATTTGCGCATAAGCTGTGAAATATAGAGGTAAACCGAGAATATCAACATCAATTCTATCTAAAGAGCCTTTTTGAACTATTGTGTCTTTTAGTTCTACTAGTTCTTTATCTTTTCCAATTGGCAACGAAATTAGCTTGAAATCTTCTAAAACTTCAGGATCTATATACTTCTTACCGTAAACTCCCCAAATCAATTCATCGTTTTTCGTATCAACTAATTTCGATCCTAAAATACCTGGAATTAGAATTATTGGGTTTCTTTCTACGCCATGACTTTTAGCATTTTTGTCATAAATTTCTGAAAGATTTGGAGAAAGATTTTTGGAAGAACAGGACGTAAAAAAAAGTAAAAGAGCAATTATAAGATATCTAAGAGAATTTTTCATTAAATTCTAAATAAGATAATAAAAGTACGAAGCACTAACAAGAAAGTGCTTCGTATTTATTGAAGTATTGATAATTATTTATCAACAGCAATAGTTACTCTTCTATTTTTTCTCATTCCTTCCGGAGTAGAATTATCAGCAATTGGCTTTTCAGATCCATAACCTGCAAAACGAACTCTTTGCGTTGGTACTCCTTTAGAAGCCAAATATTCCATAACTGATTTTGCTCTATTTTGAGATAAGACTTTATTAGCATCTGAATCACCAGAGCTATCAGTGTGTCCCTCAAGAACAATTTTAGTCTCAGGAAAAGACTTGAGAATTGTTCCAACTTCATTAAGTTCGTTGTATAAACTGCTCTCGATAACATCCGATCCGGACTTAAAGTTTAAGCTCTCAAATACAAAGCTTTTGCTTGCATAAGTACCAGCAGTTCCTGCACCTTTAAGATAGCCATAGAACTTTGAAGCTAAAGAGTTATTAGCTGTTTCTAAAACTGAGCCATCACTAAGTTTAATAGTAACTGCTTTAACTTTTTCAATAGCATTTGTCGCTTCTTCTTTTGTTTTAGTAACTACATCTTTGACAGCATTCGCAGCAGTTTCTTTAGTCTTAGCAATTGCTGCTTTCGCAGTATTTGCAGATTCTTCAATTACAGAAGCTGCTTTCTCCTGAACCATTTTGTTAGCTTCAGCAGCTTTATTTGTCACAGCTTTTGTAACATTTTTTGTGACTTCATAATCTTCAAGATTCGTTCCGCCTAATTTAGAAAAAACAAACCAAGCTAATCCTAGTAAAAGTAAAAGCGGAAGTGCCCATCCAAAACCACCTTTTGAAGAATTATTGTTTGGAGTATGCGGAGCATTAGCAGCAAACCCAGTTGAGGCGCTTGCAGCTGGCATAAATTGAGCAAAACTACCTTTATTAGAGCTCAAGAGTGAACCTAGTCCAACAGCATTTAAAGCTTTTGATTTAACGTATCTGCCAATTGCACTCAATATAAAAGGAGCCACCATTTTTAAAATACTTCCTGTTAAACCTTTTCCTAAACCTAAGTGAGACGCTAATCCTGAAAGAACAGAATCTTGCGCTTGACCTTTTCCAAAAAGCAACTCAGTTGCTTCTTCACCGAGTCCGCCTAATTTTGATAAGCTATCCTTATTTCCTAGCAAACCTTCAATATCCAACATAGAATCACCATCAAGACCACGATCCTTAATGAAATCAAATATTGCTGAAGCACCATTGGAACTAGAACTTTTGTTCATCATTCCATTAAAAATCGTTGAAGCTATCGCTGGAAAACCAGAAGATAAACTTGACTCTGAAGTGCCAACAATTGGACCTAAGAGTTTGAAAAAATTTCCACCTATTGCATCTGTTGCTAATTTAATTAAATCTACTGACATAATATCATCTCCGTTAATGAAGTTTGTAAGAATAAAGTACTAATTTACAAATAAAAATGTCATAAAGAGCATAATAAATATACATATAGATTATAAGACCTTGTATTAATTGATTATTTTAGTTTTGGATTCAGTATAATAACTGATAAAAATTTTTTTTATTCATATTTTCTTGGGATAAACACTTAGAGCTTTACCTAAAATTTCCATAGAACGTTCTATCTTTGAACTATCTAGAACACTGGCTATTCTAACTCTCTTTAAGCCTAATTTACTTTCAATATAAAATCCTTGAGCTGGGGCAAGAAAGAGCGTTTCATTGTTATCAGAAAATTCTTCTAACATCCATTTACAAAATTCTGTAGAATTTTCAACTGAAATATCAGCGATTGCATAAAATGCGCCATTCGGGGGAAGTATATTAACTCCAGGAGTTGTATTAGCAAACTTTATAAGAGTATTTCTTCTAGTTTCGTATTCTTGAATTGTATCAGTTAAATAGTTTGGAGAAATAGTTTTTAACATGTGAGTTGCAGCAACTTGAGCAATACTAGGCACTGCTAATCTAGCTGAAGCAATGCTTAGAGATCTAGCTAAAACTTCTTCATTGGCTGTAATTAAACATCCAACTCTTGCCCCACAAAGACTAAATCTTTTTGATAAACTATCTATTACAATAACTCTTTCGTTATTTTTATGATTTTCAAGAATAGATACAGGCTTTTGACCATCATATACAAACTCCCTATAGGTCTCATCAAGCACAAAGAAAATATTATAGTCTTCACAAAGTTCTAACAATGTTTCTATTTCTTCTTTTGAATAAACTGTACCAGTAGGATTGTTTGGGTTACACAATAAGATTGCACGTGTTCTATTGGTAATACTTTTCTCAATAAATTCTCTTGAAGGCAATCTAAAATTATCTCTTTTTCTAGTTAGAACAGGAACTAAATTAACACCTGAAATTGCAGAAAATCCAAGGTAATTTGCATAAGTTGGTTCCATTACAATTATTTCATCACCTGGATCGGCACAACACATAAAAGTAAAAATTAAGGCTTCACTTGCTCCTGTTGTAATTAATATATTTTCAAAACTTACATCATATCCAGAATTAGTTTTTAAATAATTAGCCCAAGCTTTTCTTAAATCCAGATTACCTGGACTTGCTTCATAGCCAATAATTTTTTTATCAAAATTTTGAACTGCATCTAAAAACTCTTTAGGGCTTTCAATATCAGGTTGGCCAATATTCAAATGAAAAACTTTCTTACCCTCAGATTTAGCCTTAACAGCTAAAGGCGCAAGACTTCTGATTGGAGAAGATGGTGTTTTACTTGCTCTTTTAGAAACTAATAATCTAGCCATAATACTTGTTAAATAAGTGTATTAAGATTATTATCCCATTATAAGCAATTTAGAAAAGACTATATTTGTATAAGATTAAGGGAGATACAAAATGACTCAAGACAACAAATCAATCACTTTTAAAGGCGAGCCTATTAAAGTCACAGGGAATTGCCCATCTGTTGGTAGCCCTGCTCCTGATTTTACGCTAACGGCTAACGACATGTCTGATGTGAAGCTTTCAAACTTTGCTGGCAAGAATTTAATTATTTCTGTAGTACCTAGTTTAGATACACCAGTTTGCTCAATTCAAACAAAAAAGTTTAGTGAAGAAGTTTCGAAAAACCCTAATATTGAAGTTCTAACAGTAAGTATGGACTTACCATTTGCACAAAGTAGATGGTGTGGAGCTGAAGCAGTTGATAATATCAAAACTGCCTCAGATTACAAACATAGAACATTTGGTGAAGCTTACGGAACTTGGATTAATGACCTAGGTATTCATTGTAGAGCAATATTTGTTATTGGTTCTGAAGGCAGTATAAAACATATTGAATATGTTGGAGAAATAGCAGAAGAACCTAATTATGAAAAAGCTCTTGCAGCTGCATGTTAAACAGTGCCTAGAAAAAACCAGTTTGGAAAAAATATTTTTACAGCAAGTGAAGTTGCAACTTATGCGCTATGTCCTGAAGCTTGGCGTCTTACCTATATTGAAAAAGTCTCGACCGATGCTTTAAAAGACAAGGCAAAAGCCGGCGAAAAAGACCATGATATATGGACTAAAAATTTTGATGATGCAGTATATCTCACGAGAGCAAAATATTTAATTTGGATCCTAATTGGACTTTTAATAGTTTTTTATATGATTGAGGTATCAATCAGATGAATAACTT
This sequence comes from uncultured bacterium, assembly GCA_937976335.1. Classification (GTDB taxonomy): domain Bacteria; phylum Bdellovibrionota_C; class UBA2361; order UBA2361; family CALJRW01; genus CALJRW01. The sequence goes on from CALJRW010000064.1 coordinate 7,146, forward strand.
TTATAAGAAGTTAATCATTGATTTGGTAGATACTCCCAAATCTTTTGCTCTTTTAATTATTGTTTTAATTGCACTAGTTATAGTCCTAGATGCAATTACATCTGTCGCTAAAAAAAAGCGACTTAAAACTGGACTTAAAGAAAGTGGGATTTTTGAAACTGCTTTTGGATCAAAACCTTTACCTGTAAAAACTTATGTCTCTGATATGCAAGGATTATCAGGTAGACCGGATGGATTAATTTCAGAGAATGGATTTATTATTCCCATAGAAAGAAAAGCTTTTTCTAAAAAAGTACGAGATAGGTACATTGCCCAACTCCTTGTATACATGAGATTAGTTGAAGAGTTTGAAGGCAAAAAACCACCTTATGGCTACCTTGTCTTAGGAAAAAAAAATAGGCTTGTAAAAATTTATAACAATGATGACAAGCAAGCTTGGCTTAGTGGATTATTGGGAGAAATGAAGAGCTTTGTTAACGAGAGCGTGGATGTTAAAGCTACCCCTCATAAAAATAAATGTAAGAAGTGTATTGTTCGGGAAGATTGCGAGTTTCGAGAAGGTTAGTTTTTATTTGAAACCTTAATTTAGGATAAGAAAACTACTACAGAGGCAAACTAATCTGCTCAGGATTAATGTCAAGAAAAGCAGAGATCTTTCTAATAGAATCAATAAATTTAGGCGACCAGGAAGAAATTTCTCTTGACTGAGTTAAGAGGTTATCAAATGAGAAATCACAAGTTAAGACATCTTTCTTTTCACTATAGCTAACTATTAACTGTCCTAAGTCCTCTCTTGCTTCAAAGTTAATATAATTAGTTCCTTTATCCCTACAAGCTAAAGACATAGCATTACTAACAAAATCTTTATTATCACCCAGAAAAAACATTTTAGGATTTTCTTTTTCAATCAGCTCTAATCCAGCTAAATAAACTCGAGCCGCCGAAAGAAGCAAACGTTTATAAAAAAGCATTTGTGCTTGATTGTTTATATTTGGAAAATTTTGTGAATAGCGCATTTTAAAAGTTTCAGAAACTATTTTAGAAAAATCTTTTTCTCTAAAAATAACATCGCTTTCCGAATTAAATTCCAGTGTATCAACCCAATTTTTAGTTTCTTTATTAATACTAACTGACATAAAAGTAGACAACTTCTTTGAACCACTACCTACCCAACTAGACCAAACATCATTCTCAGCTGCACAAAAAATACACGAGTCTAGGCTTCGCTTCCAAGACTTGAACTTGTCTCGAGTACAAACAGAAAGTGTTCCGTCACACTGTAAATCATCAACATCAAAACCATGATGTTTTAAAAAAAAGCTGAAAATTGCTATTGCTCCTGATTCAGAGATTTCTGATGAATATGGTCTAAAGGTTAAAAAACTCATGTTGTAAGTGAAGAAATTGAAATTGGCTGATTACTAGCTTTATCTCTATAAAGATTATAACAAGTCACATCTTCTGGCATTTCACTTAGACAAAAAGGGCTAAGATACAGCTCTCCCCAACTTGTCATTTGTTGAAATCCGGGAGAAAAATCCTTTCTCTCTAAGGCATATTCTCTAACAGAGTTAGAATCTAAATTAACTGACATTTCTTTAGAGTCATTTCCAATCGATGCAAGATTAAAATTGACTTTCTTTTTACTTTTATTAACAAAAACTAAAGAAGTAGAATTAAAACGATCGTCAAAGAATAAACTTGAATGTTCCTGATCAGATTCTAGAGAATCATCAAAAGTGGAAGCAGGTCTATACTTTATAATGCTGCCTGACGTTAGCAACTCAACCACACATTCTGAGTTTTCTAAACTTGCGTTGTACTTCGTACTTTCTAAGATAACCTCAACCCCAAAAAATCCACCCACGTTATTGGTATTAAGTGTTGAAAAAGCATCCCTTAGTTTTATTCCATTTGGTTGATTAATTTTAGCACCATCAAGAATAACACTTATGCTATCAAAACCTTCACCAAAGATAGTAAATTTAGCTGTTAGATCGTAAGGCGCTCCGGTTAAATGATCTTGTGGATAAAAATGAACAAGCGTGTCAGTAACTGTGCCAACTAAGCCAAAAAATAACCATTTTACTTTTTTCATACTTCTATTTACCTATTAACTGTAAAGTAAATTTCTTTTTCATCAGCAAGTTTTAATCTTTCAAAAGTTTGAACTCCTAAGCTATTACCACTTTTTGAAACTAGCTTTAAATATCCTTGACTAAAACCTGCCTTATCGAGAGATTGCGCAAACTCTACTTCAATTGGAATTAATCTAGTACATCTTGGCGCCACATCTATTTCAAGAGACTCACATAACTCACCACAATAAAACTTACATTCGCAAACAGAATGCTCATCACTAAAATTTGAAACAACTAAGACTGATAAATTTTTTGACGAAAATCTGAGTGGAAAGAAAGTGCTTTTCTGAACATCTAAACTAACAACTGAAGAAATCATGCAAGCTCCATTCTCAGAATTTAATCTACAAGAGTGTTTGAAATTTTCAGGAGATCTAACTTCTAATTGGCAATGCTTTAAACCATAATTAAGTTCACAATTTCCGAGAAGATAGTCTAATTCTATAACCGCAGGACGATTAACAGCACAAGAAATTGTAGCTTCGTTAATTTTCTTCCCCGTTGAGCTAAAAATAGTAATTTGATGTATAGCTTCAGAATCTTCTTTAGAAGGTTTTGTTGGAGATATAAACAAAGTAGCTGAAAACAAAGGGAAAGTGCTTACCCAAAAACGGGAGATATTTTCAGTTTTTTCTTTGGAACTACTCATATCTTTGGTTTTAGCCTGATATGGGGGTGCTGGCAAGTGAAAATTGTTGCAGCTTCTTGGACTTTTGATAACTCATGAAATCAAAGCTGAGGTAGCGTCTGGTTTGCTTAGAAAATTTATTGAAACATTTGTAGTAACGGCAAGAGGAACAATTCCTATTTCAGTCATTAAAGCACCATAAGTAGCACAATCAACTATCCACATCATCACCGGCCCAGAAACCGTATTTCCTGGCCTAAGATGCTCATAATTAATATCTTGTTTCACACGACAATACCCTGAAGCACTATCTTCAATTGTTATCGACGCTTGAGAAAACTCATTAATAAAAAATTCTCTTAATTCTTCTGTAGTAACAAGTTAGACATTACAAGTTTCTACTATAAAATGAAAATTTAAAATAAACTTAGATAGTTTTTGGTTTAATGATAAATAGTCTTCTTAGACTTAAAACCTTCACTCAAAACTTCTTGAAACTCATCTTCGCTCAGTACAAGAGGGGAACCTTGAACAACTAAACCACCTTTGAATTTTTTTACCATTCTATCAGTATTTCTTTTTATGTTAACTGCAATGACTGAGATATAGGCTAAAACTACTCCTGTATATACAAATAATACTGCAATTGCGTACTTCAATAATTCAGGAAATACAAAAAGCATAAGTCCTAAAAGAATTAAACTTATTGCAGGAACTAGAAAAATATTCTGAATAGCATTTAAAGGGAAAAAAATTCTTTTAAATCTTTTAAAAGTAAGCTTTTTTTTCTTCGCTCCTTTCCTAGCTCCTTTCTTAGTTGAAGAAACTTTCTTTTTGGCAGTTTTTTTATTAATTCTTTTGATTTGTCTCATATGTGTCTATTTTACCTTTTTAATTAGGTCTTTACAAACTTATCTCATCAATAAGTATCAAAATATGATAAAAGTGACAAATTATGCTAAGCTTTTAAAATGTTTAGAAAATCATCTAGAGGGATATCATTTATAGAGTTTTGCCTTAGTTTGCCTATATTACTCGTATTTTCCATCTCAATAATTGATACATACAGAGGACTTTATAGTTACACAATTGTTAGATCCACTGCTAGATTTATTGCTGAAAAAGCTTCTAAGTTAAATGAAGAAAATGAATCAGTAGATAGTACTCCAGTCACAAGGAACTACATTTGGTATAAAAACACTTGGGTGAACGCAACAAAAACTAACAGAATTCGTCGACGTATTTCTGGCACATATCTCGAAGGCATAGTTCCTTCGAACTGCTTAAACCTGAGATATGACGAATCATGTGAAAAAGTTTTTTTAAGCAGTTCTGGTCTTGAACAAGAAATTAATTATGCTCCTAACCTTGAAGAAATAGTAATGGATTATGGAAAACCAGAACTCTTAGCCGGACTTCCTTCGGCTAAATTTAATTGCACTGACAATCCTAATTGTACAAATATCGACCATGCAATAGTGCTAGAAGAAGGAAGTGATAGCAAACCAAAAATCGAGGTTACTATTATGCATCAAGCACCAACATATTTTCTTGGATTGTTGAATAAGAAAAAATTTTTAAACATAAAAAGCACTTTTTCTAAAACTCTTGAATCAAGTTTTCATAGTGAAAAACCTAATTCTTATATTGGGGCTGTTGGTATTGATAAGTAGATGAAATCTGCGATTCAAACATACTATAGTTATCCCAAAAAATAATTTCTCTATAGTTTTGTAGTCGAAAACCTTTAAATTCAAGCTAAAACACTAACCTAGGACTACTAATTTTATAAGTACCAATCTTAGAACCTTGCTTATAAATTTTCATATCTTCTAATAATTTAAGCAGTCTTCCTGACATAAGCGAACTTAAATCAGCTTCAACACTTAGTCCAATTAACATACTGTGTCTTAAATAATTAAATCCATAATTAGGATCTGTATTATGTTGATTATTTGAATAATTGTTCCCATAATTCTGATTTTGCTCCGCCCCATTCATTGCAGTTGGAACTGCATAAGGAAAAGGAGTTAGATCTCTAGGATAAGATAATAATTTTTCTTCTAATTTAATATTAGAAGACATGTTGCCAAGATTAAAATCATTAAATTGATTATTAGTGATAGGTTTAATTTGTATAGCATTTCCACTATTTTGATCAATTTTAACAAGTGCAAACATTAACTTAATTGCATACTTGTTAGTACAATATGGATCGCAATTAAGAATTTCTTCATTGATTTTTTTCTCAACCTTTAAAAGAATTTCCTCTTTTATTGCAGTCATAAATTCTTCTATTGCTACTTTCTCACCTACACTCGGAGAATTGGTGGGACTCGTCATTGTTCTAATCCAATAATCTTGATCACCACCATGCATCTTGTACGGAGATTTACTAAATTGAGTTAAGGCATTACTCAACATCTCTCTTACTTGACCTTGAGTTCTAAAGGCCCCTAACATACCAAAACTTGCTAAAAATAAAGGGAAAAGAATGACAAGTATTAAACTTGTTTCAACAAGTGCATAAGCCTTTCTACTTCTAATTAATCTTAGCATATCTCTGACCAATAAGAGGTAAAATTGCTAACAGTTCTTGACCAATAGTAGCAGTATCAGGAGCGCGAAAATGTATTAATTTAGTGTTTTCTAATTCACTTTCTAAATCGCTTAAAAAATCTCTAAAGCTAAGACTATCTCTGATAAAGTTTTCACAAGGATTCAAAACTCCCCAATCTAAATTATTAATACAACTTGAACCGTAAGAACCAATATGTTTTGTTCCAATGAAATAAATTTGAAGATTTTTATTATAGTTTTGAGCCTCCAGATCTATATTCCGAAGTGCTCTTCTAATTCTTCTTTTGATTAAATTTATGCGAACGTTAGTTTGAGTTTCATGCCATGGGTAGTCAGACATAAATATAATTCCAAGTGAGTTAAGAAGATTATTAACATCTCCTTGACCTTGACGATATGTACCAGAAAAAAGCATATTGCTCGTTTCTTTAAGAACTAAATCTAGGGGAAATGATTTATCATCTTGTTTTCTAACAGATCGAGACCAAATTACATCTCTTACATTCAACTCATGAACTTTATTTCTTTTTATTTTTGGAACCCCTTCAACTTCTCTAGTAATTTTCCCAACCCAAGTATACTCGGAACCAATACCAAATTCATCAATTGGTTTTGGCACTTTATAACCTGAAACATTTCGCTCGTCATCTATAATAGCTAAACAAAGTTCATCTGACATTGGTTCATCTCGATAAAAACCAAAATTTGCAGTATTCGTTACTGGACTGTTATCTAAATTTTTAAGAACTGAAATTTCATAAACGTTACTCTTATATCCAGGAGCTACTAAGACTCCAACATTATTTTGAGGAAAAGAAGAGAAATAATCGACAACTCTAATACTAGCTTCTTTAAATGCAGAAAGTACTGGATTAAAACATCGCTGAGTTGCTAGTTTTTTTTCATCTTCAGAAATTAATTTATTATTTAAATACCTAGCAATTGGCCAATCAACTCCTCCCCAGGCATCAGTTCCATTTTCTAAAGTAAGTGGAGCAAGAATATCACTTGTATCCAAAAACACAGCCACATCTCTAGGCACAACTTGTGCTTTTGACTGAACCCAAAAGGTAAAAACATTTTGTAAGCCAAAAAAATTTCCTAATAAAGAGTTAGGAGTAACTTTTGCAGTTAAATTTAGAATTCCTGAATCAAGTAGTTCAGTGTTAACTAAATTCGCTAACTCAGAATCTTTAGTATTTATAAAATTTCTAACTCGATTTTCTATTACCGAAGAATTTGGAAGATATCTTAAACCAAGCATTACAGCTTCATCTAAAATATTTTGATAACGCTCTCTTGAGTAATACACCTTTCCAACATCTGATGTTAGAGCTAGGAATAATAGAAAAACTGGCAGAAAAACTGCGAGCATCAACAGTGATACAATGCCTTTTGATTTTCTCCTTATGTTCATGACCCTTCTATTGTATACTCGACAGAAAATTTATAAAGTTTCTTTGGATTAATAACTTATTTATTTTCAATAACTTAGCATCATTCTTGATTACTCAGCTTAATTAATTGATTATTTTTAGTTATGGAAACAGCTTTACTCCTTAAAACACTACCAAAATTATTCTCCATGGACTTTGGATACTGGGGACTTCAAACGTTAGCAATGTTACTTACTGCCTTCATTTTACCTAATTTAAAAATTAAAAGTATGACTGGTGCACTTACGACTGTCGTTGCACTGGCATTTGTAAATTCAAAACTATGGGATGCTGCTCTTTTTTTACATCTTCCTGATTCTTTTTCGTATCATGCAATACTCTTACTCCTGGCTAATGGTGCAATTTTTTACATACTAGTAAAAATTCTTCCGGGAATAGAAATTAGTGGTTTTAGGGCGGCTTTTCTTGCACCTTTGATTTTTACTGGCTGGTCATTATTGATAGATAAATATCACGATCAAATTGATTGGCCTGCAGTTTGGGAATATACCAGTAATTTATTTTCTCATCTAAAACAATTCTTTATGGAATCTGAACTCGGGGATAAAATTGGCAAAACAAAAGTTGAATAAAGCTCTAGTAATAACATCCACTAGAAGACTTGCACGAGTTTTACTCCCAAATGGTGAAATAAAAAAAGTTAAACTTAGAAGTAAAATTAATATAGTTACAGTTGGTGATTATGTAAAAATTAAAGAAGACTCTGAACACTGTTTTATAGAAGAAGTACTGCCTAGAAAATCAGAACTTTATAGAACTTTAGGAAAGAGAAGAAAAAACATTGCCGCTAATTTAGACCACCTTTTTATTGTTACAAGTGTTGTGCCTCTTTTTAATACAAATTTTATTGATAGAGTTCTTACAGTTTGTAAACTTCAAGAAATCCCTGCAAGTATTATTGTAAATAAAACAGATTTAGACTTAAAAGATACTGAGAAGTTGATAGAAATATATAAAAATCTCGGATATGAGGTAATTTTTACTTCTGCAAAAGAGGAAAAAGTAAACTTAGATAATTTTCTTAATTTTTTGAATCAAAGTAAGCCAAACATCATTACCTTAACTGGAATTTCAGGAGTTGGTAAAAGCACAATTTTAAAAAGATTAGTTGGTGAAGATATTAGAACCCAAGAAGTGAGTGAAAAAACTGGTCAAGGAAGGCAAACTACAAGTCAATCATTTGGCTATCCTTATGAGTTAGATAACAAGCACAAATGCTTACTAATTGACCTACCTGGCATTCAGAACTTTGGAATTTCTCATTTAGAAAAAAGGGATGTAATGTTTGGATTTATTGATTTTGAAAAAGAGAGAGTAAATTGTGAATACGCAGATTGTTATCACCTTGAAGAACCAAATTGTGGTGTGAAAAATGCTTTAACTGAAGGAAAAATTGCAACTTCTCGTTACGAATCTTATCTTGGAATAATTGCAGAAATAGAAAGTTTTAAGGAGTACTAAAAAATGGGAAACACTCAAAGTAATCTTTTTGAAAAACCGAAACTTACAACATGGCAAAATCTTCTAAGAACAGAAAAAGAAAAAGCGTATTTTAAAAAAATCTTAAAATTTATTGAGCAAGAAAGAGCAAAAGGAAAAATTATTTATCCTGCAAATAAAGATATTTTTAATGCCTTGAAATTTACTCCATTAGATAAGGTAAAAATAGTAATTATTGGACAAGACCCATATCATGGACCAAATCAAGCTCATGGGCTTTGTTTCTCAGTTCAATCCGGAATCCCTTTACCTCCTTCTCTTAGAAATATTTATAAAGAGTTAAATCAAGATTTAGGCATTCCAATTTCTAAAGATGGCTCACTAGTTAACTGGGGAAAACAAGGGGTTTTACTTTTAAATGATGTTCTAAGCGTTCAAGCTCATAACGCACATTCTCACGCAAAAATTGGCTGGCAAAATTTCACTGATAAAATAATTAGTATTGTTAATGAATACACAAATGGTACAATTTTTCTTCTTTGGGGAGCGCATGCAAAGAAGAAAGGTTCAGTTATTGATGGAAGTAAGCATCATATCTTAACTGCTCCTCACCCTTCTCCTTTGTCGGCACATAGAGGTTTTTTTGGGTGCAAGCATTTTTCTGAGGCTAATCGTATTTTAAAGAAAGCTGGGTTAGTAGAAATTGATTGGTAAGTAAAATTAAAATTTTTTACTTAGAATCTGAATCATTTTCTATAACTCTATTAGCTTCTTTAAGAATATCACCGATAACTTTTTCTAATGAATGATTTGCATTAATATGAATAACATCTAAATCAGCATATCTTTCATCTAAGGCTATTTTCTCTTTCATTATTGAATTAAGCTCAGATTCATTATGACCATAGTCGTTATGGACACGCCCTAAAATTCTATCTTTTAAAACCTCATTCTCAAGCTCTAAATAGAAGACTTTATTAAAATATGATAGTATTTTTTCATCACCACCGGCTACTCCGCATACAAATATTAATTTGTTTTTCTCTAATGCATCTTCTTTAAGACTTAAAATAGCATCATGATTAATTCTCCATTCATGTAGCGAAAACCAATCTGACGGTCTCTCTTCTGCACTTGGTATTACTACCAATTGGCCAGTTGCGATATTATAAGGACCCCCAAAAGTTGGATTATCGATATCATGTGCTTCATAGCCTAATTTTTGCAATTCATTTTGAATAGTTGATTTACCTGCACCTGGAGCACCTGTTACGTATATGAAAGACATAAAGTTATCCCAAGGCTGCGAATAAATCAAAATGCCAAATAGCTAAAAACAATAAAAATGACGTGACTAGAACCACTACCGCTACTCCACTATTTTTAACTGGGCTTCCATTGCGGCCACTGGAACTAGTGGCGCATAGCCAAAAATTGTTGCCAAAACAAACAACTCTTTTGGAGGAGAATTAGTATTGGACGATTTTTTTTCTGACATATATCTTGTAACTATGTGAAGGTTTTATAATATATTTATTATACAGTCGGCACACTAACTCATGTACCCATCTAGTAAATTAACTATATCATATTTAACCTACCCAAATCTATTTAAGAAAAGTACTCACATGAAAATTGATCAACCCTGAATTTAAGCCCCATCTTCCAGGTCAATTCAGAGGAACATGAGTTTTTTTAGCAATTAAAACTGCCTTTAAAATTCTAAAATCAATAAAATTCAAGCTAACTATCTAATTTTACTTGTTTTTTCTCTTCTATAAAACACCCCTTCTTTTTACAAACCTGTTACAAAACCATGACCAAGACAACACAGAATAGGGGATCTGCTGTGCAATAGTAATTTCAACAACGAGGTTGATTTTAAGTTTTGAATCTCACGTTGGTTTTTTAAAAGGATAAAAAAATGGTTAAAAAAGAAACAAAAAAATCAAAGGTTGTATCAATTAAAAAGAACTCTGCAAAGAATTCTAAAATCAAAAAACAAACTAAGGCAAAGACTAAGGTCAAAGGTAAAAGTAGAATTAAAAAGACTGTAGGTATTACTGAAGAAACTCACGATACTCAGTTAGTAGATATGTTTAAAAAAGGAAGTATCGAAGCTTTTGAAGAACTTGTATCAAGACATGAGTCTAAAGTTTATAACTTAGCAATTAAGTTTACAAAAAACCAAGAAGATGCGGAGGAAGTTCTTCAAGATGTTTGGTCAACAATTTTTAGAAAAATAGAAAGCTTTAAAGGTGAATCTGCTTTTACTAGTTGGATGTATAGAATTTGCGTGAACGCATCTTTTATGAAGCTTAGAAAGAATAATCAACAGTCTGCAATTCATTTAGAAGATTTATCTCGTTCAGTAAGACAAGTGTATACTAATAGAGAAAGCTCATATGCTAATAAATCGGACTCTATGACTTTATCAAGAGAAATTAAAACAGCTATGAATCAAGCAATTACAGAATTGCCTGAACAGTACAAGAGAGTTTTTATATTAAGAGATGTTGATGGTCTTTCAAATGAAGAAGTATCTAATATCTTAAAACTCACAGTTCCTGCTGTTAAATCAAGACTACATAGATCAAGAATTATGTTGAGAAAAAAGCTTAACAGATTCTGGAATGATTATACTGGTTTAGTGCCAATGATGAGACAAAGCCCTGTAGCACTTAAAGCTGGGAATCAGTAAAAAGTAGAACTATTTTCTACACAGATTTAAACAAAGTTGATATACCCAATGACATTAATTTTCCCGCTTGAAAGCGGAAAACCAAATGTCGTTGGGTATATCTTATCTTCCCTCCGGGAGTCTTCCGGAAATTTTCAATTTCCTTCAGTATAACATCAAAATACCATGGATTGAATATTTTTTAATCCATGGTATTCTTTTTTATACCTAAATAATGAAACTCAATAATTAATGGACTATATGAACTTTAAAGAACTTAATGGTAAAAAGATAGGACTATTAGGCGGAAGCTTTGACCCATTACATAATGGACATATTTATATTGCTAAACACTGTTTAGAAAGAGCCAGCCTTGATTTAATTGTTTTTATTCCAGCAAAACAAAATCCATTAAAAACCAAAAGCTGCTTATTTTCAGAATCAGAAAGATTTATGATGTTGGAGAATTCGTTAAAAGATTTTGATAACATGAAAGTTTCAAATATAGAACTTAAAAGGGAAACTCCATCATACACTTATCAAACAATTCTTGAAATAAAAGAATTAGCTCCTAATGCAAATTTATTTTGGATCATTGGAGATGACAACTTAGTTGGAGAAAAAGGGCTTAGTAACTGGAAAAATGTTGAAGACTTGTTTGAAAATATAACTTTTTTAGTTTGTTCAAGAAGCAGTGAAAATTTAGATGAAGTCTTAATTTCTCATTTTAATGATACTCAAAAGAAAAAGATTATTAGTAGCTATATAAACATTTCCCCTTTAAAGATTTCAGCCTCTCAAATTCGAGAAAATATTAAAAAATCTAATTTTGAAAATTTACCAGTTCCGAAAGCTGTTCTTTCCTTTATAAAGGAAAAATGGAACTAAGCTGGTTTTATTATTCTATAATTGCTTTTGTTCTATTTGGAACTCAAAATTTTTTATATAAATTCTCAGCTCACAAAAACTATAGTTCAAGAACTATAACGCTCTGGTACATCGTTTCAGGTGCTTTAATTATTTGGTTTTATATTTGGATTAAAGGCTTTAAAATTAATTTTACTTCTAGTTTAATTAGTTTAGTAGTACTTGATGCTTTAGCATACTTCTCTTCAACTCTTCTTAGATTAGAAGCTTTTAAACATATGCCTGCTAATTTAGTTTACTTAGTGCTTAGAACAAATATTATAATGGTTGTTTTATTCTCTACCCTTTTTCTTCAAGAAAATTTCACAAAAAGTTTACTTATAGGATTAGTTCTAATGGCGCTTGTTTGTTTTCTTGTATACTCTGAGAAAAACAATGACAAACTAATTTCAAAGAACTATAAACTTGGTATTTTACTTGCCTTTTTAGCTGCAATTGGAAGTGCTGGAGCTTTCGTTTGCTCAAAATTTGCGGCTGATTTCACTAAAATAATTGATTACATGGCTCTAACAAATACTCTTATTGTGTTTATCTCAGTCATTGAAATGCGGATTTCAAATAAACTGACAGAAGTAAAACCAAAAATACAAGAATTACTACTTTCAATAGTTCTAGCAGTAGTAAACTTAGTAGCCTGGTTTGCTATTATCTTTGCACTTCAAACTGGGCCACTTAATATTATTTCTACGATAACTGGTATTTCTTTTATTGTTTCTATAGCCTTAACAAGCTTAGTTTATAGAGAAAAAATTAGTTTTAGAAGGTTAAGTGCAATTTTTATCGCTGTTATTGCTATTGTAATTTTAAAAAATTAGCAAATATAGTTAATACAAAAAGTAATTTCTTATCGGAAATTACTTTTTGAGATAACTATAAGCAAAAAACATTCTCACTTAGTAACCAACAAGCTCTCAATTTTTTCTTTTAAACCGATATCTGTTTCAACTAGGCTAGTTAAAAAATTTCTTAACTCTTCTTCATTACTTTTTTCAGGAAGTTTAGCAATAACTTTTTCAATAATTGCAGACGTTGCAGCTTCTACTGTTTGAAATTCTTCTTTCTGTAAAGAACTAACTATTTCTGACCAAAAGACTTTTGTTTGTTCGTCTAGTGATTGAGAAGTCTTTTCTCCAGATGTAAAGATATCACTAGCATTAGTCTTTTTTTCTCTACTAGATTTATCTAATTCTCGTTTTTTCTTTAAATTGTCCTTACTCATGACTAAATTACTCCAATATTTTAATATTTTCACTTATAAAAGCATGACTTGCAATACTTTCTGCCTTTTTAAGCTCATATAGTGCCTTATCTTTACCTTCAATATTATATTCGGCAATAAAGGTCGCAAAGTTGTTTCGAATCTTGTAATTTTTTGGATTTTTTTCAATTGCTTCTCTGTATGTTGATAGAGCCTGCCTTAGCTTGCCTTGTGATTCATACAATAAAGCCAAATTTCCATAGCTTTCAGCGTACTCAGGGTTTATTCTTATAGCCTCTAAAAAAAGCTTTCTGGCTTCATTCTTTTCGTCTTTAAGAAATGCAACACACCCTATCCCATCAACAGCAGCAGCAATAGGAGCAATATCATATGCAATTTCAAATGCAGCTTTTGCGCCATCTAGGTCTTCTAGCTGAAGTAAAACAGCTCCCTTTTCAACATACTCTTGAGCTTCAAATCGAGCTCCTGGTGTAATTGGTTTTTCAGGAATTATTGCACAAGATGTACATAATATTAAAAAAACAAATAACAATTTATATCGCATTTTCCATTACCTCATCTAATAAATTTTCATCATTTGGATCTATACTGCCAATTTTTTCAATTTCATAACCCTGCACAATTTCTTCAAATGCGATCACATTTGCAGAGGATGCACACATACTAAAAGTTTCTTTAACTAAATTTCTAGCTGTTTTTGTACAAATAATAATTAAGTTTTCTTCTTGGTTTTTAGACTCTGCAAATTCTTTAATTACTTTTAAGATTTTACTATCAACTGGCGTTCCTTCATGCTCAAAAGAACTAAAAGCCATATCAATAATTGGATTTAGTTCATATGCTTTTATTACTTTTTCTTCATTAGCAAATTTATTACAAATAAATCTCCCTAAATTCCTTCTTACCTGTGCATAAAGATCTCTTTCACTCTCGACCTTTGTACCAAATTCTGATGCAGCTTGTAGAATTAAATCTAAATTACTAATTGATATCTCTTCATCAATTAATTTTCTAAGTATTGTAGTTAACTGTGTTATGGAAATAATTTCTGGAATTACTACTGACACAAGCTCAGGCATTTCTTTATCTAAAGTATCAACCAATCTCCTTGTTTGGCCGTCATCAATGATTTCAGCAATTAATGAATATACTAACTCTTTTAATTCATTGATGATTTTTTCAAATATATTTTCAGTATTCTCATCAACTGCACTTTCACTTATAAGCATTCCTCTAAAATATATTTTATAATTTTTTTCAAGCTCTTCTAAAAACTTCACTTCTGGCGGAAGTAAAATCAGTCCTGTTTTTTTGTAAATTTCTGATTGAAAATATTTAATTTGTAAAGTTAGAGTTTCCGCATCACTTGCAGATTTTATTAAACCAGTTCCAAAGTCAATTTTTAACAATGCAGGACTTTTTGGATTAAAAATTTTTGCACCTTCTTCTTCTATCACCACATTAGCTTCATCTGGTGGAGATAAGGCTGCACTTATAAAAAGTACTAAAGCAATAGAGCAAAAAGGTAAATAGCTTTGTAGAAAAAATGCTAAAAGTAAGCTAACAATACCTATAATAATTTTAACTTTCTTAATTTGGCCAATTTGTTTTATTAAATCTGCAGCTAAAGTTCCACCACCTTCTTTTGCAACTCTTGTAACTACCATTCCTGCAGCAAGAGAAGTAAGTAGCGCTGGAATTTGAGAGAGCAGTCCATCTCCTACAGTAAGCAGTGTATATCTACTAAGTGCTGAACTTAGATCAAGCCCCTTCATTCCCATCCCAACTGCAAATCCACCAATTGCGTTTACAATTGTTATTACAATCCCAGCAATTGCATCTCCTTTAATGAATTTCATTGCCCCATCAAGTGCACCGTAAAACCTTGATTCTGATTGCAATTCTTCACGCATTTTTTTTGCAGTTTGAACATCAATAATTCCTGAACGCATGTCTGCATCAATTGACATTTGCTTTCCTGGAAGAGCATCTAAAGTAAATCTAGCAGCAACTTCAGCTACTCTTTCAGAACCTTTAGCAATAACAATAAACTGAATTAAAGTAATAACAAGAAAGATAACTGCCCCAACAATTAGATCACCTTGAATTACTAAATTTCCAAAAACCTCTAATAAATGACCAGTTTGACCAGAACCAAGAATCATTCTTGTCGTAGAAATATTTAAAGAAAGCCTATAAATAGTTGCAAGAAGTAACAAACTTGGAAGTGCTGAAAATTTTAAAGGATTTGTTAAGTAAAGTGTGCTTATGAGAATTATTAATGATAAAGATAAATTTCCAACTAGTAAGAAGTCAACCAAATCTGGAGGAAATGGAATTACAAGGCTTAGTAAAACGCCAAGTATTGCTATTGGAACTATAATCTCTTTCATTTTTCTTGACCAAAAATAAGCCTTGGTCTCTCACTACTGACAATTAGAGAGAGACCAAGTTCAAAGATTAAAATCTACGAAACTCTAATATTTCTAACTGGAGCCATTCTAGTATCATGTTTAGATTTCTCTAAGTTAGAATGCATGCTAACAAGCATCATCTGCTGTTGTAGCTCCATTTGCCTTTCAATTAATTGTTGATACTCAGGATTTACTATTCCAGATGTTGCAACATCTGTAGCTGTGTTTAAACCACCTCTTACAAAATTTACAAGCTTTGAAAATATTCCTGAACTTGAGTTCTTTGGTTGTGGCCTAAACTTTGTATAACTCCCAAACTGCGAGTTGCGGGATGTTCCTGATAGCAATCTTGTTTTAAAACTAGACATGTGTTTCTCCTGTGATTTAATGAAAGGAAAAAGCCTTTCGTTAGGATAATCGACAGAAAATTTTAAAAGTTTCTTAAAATCTGAATAATGGATAACTTTTATATTAAAAAGACGAAAAATAGTGTTTATTATTAAGTAGTTAAGCATAAATCAAATATGCTTGTAAGCGTTCAGGTTGTTCAAGGTCGAGGCTTTTAAGTATTTGAAAAACGGAGGCGTGCTACTGCACGTTGAGTATTTTCAAATACTTAAAAACGAAGAGATTGGGCGACCTGAACGCTTACATATGCTTAAATAATTCACCTCGGAATATTGGCACAATATCAGGAGCTTCAAAAATAAATACTACTCTTAACTCTGCCTCAAAACCCCACCCAGCTTATCTTCAACAGCCTTCAAAACCTTACCAGCCGCTACATCAACTTGCTCACTAGTTAAAGTTTCTTTTGAACTACCCATCGTCATTCTAAAGGCAATTGATTTTTTATTATTAGGAATTTGCTGTCCTTTGTATTCATCCTGAAATTCCACAGTTTTTATTAAGTCATCAGTTTTTAGAACCAATTTTTTAATTTCTTCCCAAGGAGTTTGAGTATCAAAAAGCAAAGCTAAATCATAATTAACTTCAGGAAACTTTGGAGTTGCTTTGTATTTTGTAACTCCTTGTTTTAGAGGTAGTATTTTAGACAAATTAAGCTCGAATAGACATACAGAAGCTTTATCTATACCAGCTTTTTTTAAGGTTTGTTTAGAAGGAATGCCAATTGTCCCAACTGAAACGTTATTAACAAGTAAATTAATTGCACCTTCGTTTGCAATCCAACTCACATTTTCAGTAGAAAAAGAAAAATCAAAGCTAAGCGAAGAAAATAAATTTGTTACTATACCCTTTAATTCAAGATATAAATCTTTTGCATTAGCGCCAACTAATGCACAAATTAAAGATTTAGGCTGAAAAGGGAGTTTCTCATCATTTCTTGAAGACTCATCCTTTTTAGTATTTAAAAATACTCTAGAAATTTCAAAAATGCCAAAGGAATCAAAATAACGTAAATTTTTTGAGGCTGCCTCAAGCATATTAGGAATTAAAGATGTTTTAAGACTAGAGTTTTTCGGATCAGGAGGATCGCTTAAAGTATACGCATTTTCTTTATTCTGTTTAATTGCTTTTATAAATTTATCACTAACCCAAGGATAAGTCATAATTTCTTGTAAATTTCCGTAAGAAGTCAAAAAAGTTCTAATACTTTTTTCTAAATCATAAGAGCTTTGATTTACACTTTTTGATATTGTAACGGGAATTGGACTATAATCTAAATTGTCATAACCAATTAAACGAGCAACTTCTTCAACAATATCTTCTTTAATCGAGATATCTCCAGTTGCTCTCCAAGAAGGTACTTCTACAACATAAAGGCCTTCCACAAAATTAACTTTAAACCCTAAAGAAGTGAGCTTTGATTGAATATCTTCAGGTGAGATATATTGACCAATTCTTGATTCTATAAAAACGTGAGGAACTTCTATGACTTTTTTTTCTGGTTTATTAGGAAAAATATCAACTGCTCCGCTCATTTTTGAATCAGGAATAAGTTCAGACATCATATGAGCAAACATTCTAGCTGCAAACTCAGTTTGATAGGGATCTAATCCTTTTTCATAACGTGTAGAAGAATCGGTACGAATGCCAAATTTTCCTGACAATTTTCTTACAAACTTTGGAGCAAAATTTGCAGATTCAAATATTATTTTTTTTGTATCTTCATTAACACCAGAGTTAAACCCTCCCATAACGCCAGCTAAAGATTCTGGTTTTTTGCTGTCAGCTATCACTAAATCATCTTCAGATAGCTCAACCTCAGTTCCATCTAAAACTTTTAACATTTCTCCTGAAGCAGCATTTCTAACAATAATGCTAGCATCACTGATATCATTGTAACTAAAAACATGTGTAGGCTGACCTACTCCGTTTAAAATGTAATTTGTAATATCAACTAAAAGATTAATTGGCTTTTGTCCAACTCTCGAAAGCCTTGTTTTCATCCAAAAAGGTGCTTCTCCGTTAGTTACGTTTTCAAAAACTAATCCAGAATATCTTAAACACTTTTCTGTATTTTTTATTTCTACTTTTAAATTTTCAGAATTTTCTTCAAACTCAAAACCCATTAAAACTGGAGCTTTAAGTGGACAAGAAAAAATTGCTGCTAGCTCTCTCGCAATTCCGTAGTGCCCCCATAAATCAGGTCTATTTGTTAAAGATTTATTATCTATTTCAAAAATAAAATCGTTATAGTTAATAACTTCAGAGATAGACTGACCTACGCTACATTTTATGTCTTTTAAATCAAGTATTTCTTTTTCAGAGCTAAGCGGAAAAAGTGTTGATAAACCAATTTCAGTAGATGCACAAATCATTCCATAGCTTTCAACACCTCGAACTTTTGTAACCTTTACTTCAACTAAATCCCCTTCCCCATGCCATCTGACTTTTGCGCCGGGTAAAGAAACAGCTACTTTCATTCCAACCGCTAAATTACTTCCACCACATACAATATCTTTAATTTCACCACCAATATCAGTAACTGCAATTTGCAATCTATCTGCGTCAGGATGGATTTTTAATTCTTTAATTTCACCAACAACAATTTTATTTAAAGTTTCGGATAAATCAGTAACTGATTCAACTTCTACGGTCGACATAGTGAGATTATATGAGATATCTTCCGGTGTAATACTGCTCGGAAGTTCTACATATTCTTTAATCCAATTAAGTGATAATTTCATAACTTCTATTAATTAAATTGTGATAAAAAACGAAGATCTGTTGAGTGAAAAAGCCTAACATCATCTATTCCATACTTCATCATTACTAACCTATCTAAGCCAATGTTAATGTAAGCGCCTTGCCAAATTTCTGGATCAATTCCTCCAGCTTTTAACACATTTGGATGAGGTGGTCCGCCTGGCATAAGTTCAATCCAGCCAACGTGACTACAAACGCTACAACCTTTTCCTTCACAAACTAAACACTGCATATCAATTTCAAATCCAGGCTCAACAAAAGGAAAAAACCCAGAACGCATTCTGGTTTCAACTGTCCGTCCAAATACCTTTTCTAGAATTGTATTAACTAAAACTCTTACTGAACTAAAAGGAACTTCTTTATCAACAATCAAAGCTTCATACTGAAAAAACGCACGCTCATGACTTGCGTCAGTTGATTCGTTTCTAAAAACTCTTCCTGGATAAACAAATCTAAATGGCGGTTTGTTTTGAAGCATATACCGAACACTTCCGCCAGTTAAATGAGGCCTAAGGCAAAGCCTATTTGCACCACTATTATTTTCATAACCATCTAACCAATAAGTATCCATACTCTCGCGCGCTGGATGATCTTCAGGAAAGTTTAAACTATCAAATGCAAAAGATTCAGATGAAATTTCTGGCCCATCATAAACTTCAAAACCAAGAGAGTGAAAGGCATCATTTAGAGCATACATTTCTTTTATTATTGGATGAATTCCGCCACGTCTTGGGGATTTACCGGGCAAGGTAAGATCGAAATTGCATTTACTTGAATCAGAAGAAATATTTAATGAAGATTTTTTAGCATCAAGTAGCTCAGTAATTTCTTTTTTAATTAAATTAGCCTTTTGTCCAACTTCTTTTCTTTGCTCGCCTGGAATTTTACCTAAAGATTTAAGCACCTCTGTAAGAGCTCCTTTCTTACTAAGATACTTAACCTCAACAGATTCAATTGTAGAACTGTCATTTGCTGAATTAATTAATTCTTTGGCTTCACTTAATATAGTGTCTAATTTGCTAAGCATTTCAGTAATTTAATGTAGATAAATGGGCCTGTCAACAATTAGAGGGCTATTGAAAAATTCATGCTAATTCCTAGCATAGTAAGTTAGGAAGTAGCGAATATTCTTCATAAAAATTCTTTTTAGTTAGGGGTATGAATATATAAAAGTACTAGCAATATGCTATAAATATCCTAATTCAACTAATTTATTCTGAACCTCATAATATATTTTCTCATGTCCTAATGAGTCAGGATGTATTCCATCAGGAAGAAGTTTAACTGAATCCTCACTAGTCCACGAGCTCCATAGATCTACTAGCTCTAGTTTTTCTGAAATACATAATTTAACAATTTCATCATTAAACTCTTTGATTAAAGCGTTTCTATAAGCTTTCTCGGGAGCCCAGGGAATGGGATCTAGAATTTCTTGATTAACTGGGAATAAACTTAAAAAGAGAATTTGATTTGAGTATTTTTTTGCTAACTTTATAATATTTCCTATATTACTACTAAAAGCTTCTAGTGAATATCTTCTTCTATTTTCATCAATTAGAAAAACTGAATC
Organism: uncultured bacterium; assembly: GCA_937976335.1. Classification (GTDB taxonomy): domain Bacteria; phylum Bdellovibrionota_C; class UBA2361; order UBA2361; family CALJRW01; genus CALJRW01. Next base: position 27,373 of record CALJRW010000064.1, read on the forward strand.
GTTAACACCTATAGCAAAAATAAATGTAATTTCTTCTTCACCTGGAAACATTCTTAAAAGTGATTCTTGTTCAAACCTAGCGAGTATTCCTTCAGCCGTATCTCCACTGATTCCTAAATTGTAGGTCATATAGTAAAGACAGAAAGAAATTTCCGATAATAATGAAATTAGGAGTATCTAAGAGTTAGAAAATAGTGCATATAATATGTGTGCCTAAGATTCTCAAAATAAACCCAGAAGTAGCGACACATGAAGAGCTACTAATATC
>CALJRW010000065.1 GCA_937976335.1 uncultured bacterium
TTCCCCTTACGAGGAGGAGGTCTTTTTGCTCTTTTAAAACTAATTTTTTTAATACCTGCTGGGCTTTATAAGACTTATAAGATTTTTAAAGAATACAAACCTACTGGCCTATTAGGAACTGGAGGATATGTAACTTTCTTCCCTGTAATATGTGCTTATTTTAGAAGAATTCCTATCTGGCTTCATGAAGCAGAATTAGTACCTGGCTTAGCAAATAAGTTTTTATACTTTTTTGACGCAAAAGTTTCATGCGCTTTTGAAGAAACTAGTAAATATTTTGGAAATAGAGCAATTTACACAGGTCACCCGCTAAGAAAAGGCTTATCAAAGGTCGTTAAAAGAGAGTTACCTAAAAAACCTAAAAATATACTAATACTAGGAGGTTCCCTTGGTGCTAAAGCAATAGATAAAAGTATGATAGAACTTGCTCCCTTCTTTCAAGAAAATAATTTATCTATCTTTCATCAATGTAGAGAAGAGAATTTAGAAGAACTTAAAGCTGTATATGAAGAGCAAGAAGTGAATGCAAGTGTGAAAACTTTTTTTCATGATATGCTCGAAGTTTACTCTTGGGCTGATTTAATTATTGCGCGTTCTGGTGCTGGAATTGTTAGAGAATTACTTTACATTAACTTACCAGCAATTCTTATTCCTTTGCCATCTATGGGGAATGAACAATTAGAGAATGCAAATCAGATAAAAAAAACTGGAAAAGGAGTGGTGCTTACTGAAGATTTAGATTTAGTTAAAGAGATAGAAAAAAATATTAAAGATGCATTAAATGACAAATCTTATAATTTTTATTCTATTTGTCGAAATTCAAATAATTTAGAAAGTGAGGAAGAATCACCTGCTGAAATAATTTCTGAAAATATTTTGAAGTTGATTGCAGAGATTAAGAAAGTTACAAAAAAATAGTATGAAAAATGTCTAATTAAATCTCATCTGCTTTATATCTGTATTCTTTAAAGAGTTCCTTAAGTTCTTCTCTTATTTGAGCATCATCATGTGAACTATTAACAATTTGTCTTAAAGAAGATGCAAACTGTGGTCCTCGTAATTGTTTTTCTAGTCGATTAAGATTATCTAAATCAATCGATCGGTCATATAACTTTAAGTACTCCTTCGCCCAGGCTATTGCTGGATTATCTTCTGAATCTAAGCTAGCTTCAGTTGGCAAAAATGCGCCTACATAACGTATTCCGCTTCTATAATTCTCTTCTTGAATACTTCCAATCTTAGTATCATCAGAATCTAAAGATAAATATGTCACGCCTTGAAGAACAAAGGGATTATTCCAAAATTTGTTAAACTTACCTCGCTCTTTACTTTCTACAAACTTACGAACACTTATGATGTCAGAGGCATTATTATCTTTAGTAACAGAATATAGATGAGCATTAACCACTCTATTTGGAGCTGCAGTATTACCACTTCGTTTTAAAAATCCTTCTACGCCATTACTATAATGCGAACCATCCGTATACTCAAAGTTTTCTTGTCTTAAAAACCTATATAATTTTTCTCCATTTTTCGCTTCAAGAGGCAGTCCATCTGGGTCACTTTGAGAGCACGCTGAAAATCTTTCTGGACCGGCCATAAATAAATTCTTTAAACCTTCTTTTAAATTTGGTCCTTTACTAAGGTTAGATTGAAGTTCTGCATTTTTTCTTTCTATTTGCATCTGTAAACTATCAGCAAGCATGATTAATTCTCCTTAATATAAGTAGGATTGTTTCGTAATTATCACTCTCGTAACGAAATAATTACGAAACAAGTCTTAGTATCTACCATATGTAGTTCTATCATATAAATGGTTATTCTAGTTGCCAAGAAAAAGTGATTTAGTTAAATGAACCGTAAAAAGGTAATTAATTTAATATCTTAACTGAAATTAAGAGATAGTAAAAAATAAGATTTTTTATAATGCTCTAAATGTGAGAGCATTTAAAGGAAAAGGAGACTAACTTATGTCATATTATTTATTTATTTTACCAGTAATTCTAATCTCAGGTTGGGCTCAGAGAAAAGTAAAATCAACATATGCTCAAATGAGTCAGGTTAAGTCTTCTTCTGGATTAACTGGAGCAGAAGTAGCTAGAAATATTTTAGATGCAAATGGGCTTGAGGAAGTGCCAGTTGAGCGAGTGGCTGGAGAGTTAAGCGACCATTACGACCCTAAAAATAATATACTAAGACTTAGTGAGGGAGTGTATGGAAGTAGTTCTGTTGCGGCTATTGGAATTGCTGCTCATGAAGCAGGACATGCTCTACAAGATTTTAAAAAATATGCACCACTGACTATTAGAAATTTTGCAGTTCCTGCAGCAAGTATTGGTGGGCGACTTGGTTTTTTTGTTCTGGCAGGTGGAGTAGCTATGAGCATAATGCCAGTTGTTATTTTAGGTATTGCACTTTTGTCAGCGACTGTGCTTTTTCAGCTTGTTAACTTACCTGTAGAGTTTGACGCAAGTAATAGAGCTAAAGAAATCCTTGCTAATTCTGGTTATGTTAGTGCTGAGGAACAGAAGGGGGTTAAGAAAGTTTTGGATGCCGCTGCCTGGACTTATGTTGCAGCAACATTAGGCTCTATTATGACTTTGGTATATTATTTATCTCGATCTGGTTTGTTGGGTAGAAGGTAAATTAAAATTTTTTCCTAACTAGAAATTCTAGAGTTTTAATATATATTCCCGACGACATTTAGTTTTTCGGCTTTCAAGCGGTAAAACTAAATGTCGTCGGGCGAGCAAAACAATGGCGAAGCCATTTTTTGCATTATTTAAATTTTAAAAACAACTACTTGTAAAACTTGGAGTTAAATTTAAAGATATTAGAGCATTTTTATAACTCTTATTAGCTTTTTTCAACTGTTTTTTACTTGCCTTTAATTTAGTTTTATCTCTTGTAGCTTTTTTCGTAATTTTATTAAGAGATTTTGCTACATTACGCATGATTTTACTGCCTTTTTTAAGTTCCGCCAGATTCTCTTCTAAAGAAATAGCAGTGCATGATACATTACTACATTCCCAAATGATTTCAGGTAGAGCTTCAGTAAGAGAATTAAGAGTGGTTAGCCTTTTTTTAGCATTTTTCTTATTTTTATTAATTTTTTTACTTCCGCTAACAGATTTTGCAATTTTAGCAAGTTTTTTGACAAAAGCATTTTGTTTTTTAAACATTTTTCTTAAAAAGCTTTTTTCTGAAGCAAAGTTAAAGCTTGAACAAGCTCCTTCACAAGGAAGTTCTGTTCTACTCGGATCGTTTTGGCAAAAGTTTGCCTCAAATTCAGTATTACAAGTAGTTTTATTGCAGTTTAAGTACAGAAAAACAGCTTTACCTTTATTTTCAAACCCATCCTCAAAGAAAGAAGGGGAAGGTACTATAATATCAGTATTGCCGTCTTGATTTAGATCTTTTGATAATGAATTATGTCCTCTATTAAAAAAACCAAATTGTTCATAATTGCTACTTCCAAAGAGATCTAAAAGAATAGTTCCATCGTTACCTGAAAAAACTCTTAGCAATCCAGGTTCAATGATGTCAGAATTTGGATTATTAACAAAAGCAGCAGCAGCACTAAAGTCATCAACTCCATCATTATTAATATCACCTAAGTTTGTTATACCTTTAAAAGAATCACGAGAGTTAAGGCTATAATCTGGATTTTTTACAGTATATAATAGGTTGCCATTAGCACCTGAAACAGCTGTTATTTCTTCTTCGTTTTCAATCTCAGTTAAGTGTGTAGCTAAAAAGAAAAAATCATTTATTCCGTCTGAATTAAGATCTGAATTAAGATCTTTGAACTTAACAAGCTCTCCATTAAGTTGTTCACCTGAAAAAGAATTAATAAATGAACCATCTTTTGAAGAGAGAATATCTAAACGAGCTGGGTTTGAGAAAGGAGAGCTAACAAGAAAATCTTGAAGGTTATCATTATTTCTGTCTTCAATTATGTGAATGTTGCCAAAACTACCTACATCTTCTCCTAGCGTATAGATTTCATTCCCAGAATTCCCAGAAAATACAAATAAGTTAAATTCTGAGGTTGTTAAAATATCAGCTATTCCATCATTGTTAACATCATTTATATAACTTAAGAAATTATTAAACCTATTAGAGTAAATATCAGGAGGATCTTTTCTGAAAATTCTACTTCCATTACTACCAGAGATTGCAATTAAAGAAGAGCTATGAAAGTGATTCAGAACTAAAAAATCTTTTATTCCATCATTATTTAAATCTTCTTCATATAGTATGTTAAAAGCAGTATAACTACTACTGAAATCGTCATAGTAAGTAATATTTAAATCGCTGATGTTCGAAGAAAACAACTCTCTCCCATTAGAACCTGAGTACAATTTCATTTCATTTATTGTAAGTTCGTTGGAAAATCCATCAAAATTTTGAACCTCAGGAAGGTAAGAAAAAATATCATCTATCCCATCTCCATTCATATCTCCAGGAAAATAGAGATCTGCAACAGGAATTTCATATAAAAAAGTTCCATTAGATCCTGAATATAGTCTTGAGCTTCTTTGGTTGATTTTAACCAATAAATCCTTCGCTCCATCACGATTAACATCACCAAAAACGCAAACACTTTTGCTTGCTTGCTTGTCACATTTTGTATAAAAATCACCAGATGCAAAAGGTTCATCATTTGTATTTCCTGTTATACTGTATAAAGAGCTTCCATCTAGTCCTGAAGTGGCATGGAGATAACTTTTGGGAAATTCAAATCGATTTTGATAAACGGCGATGAAATCATCAACAGCATCATTATTTAAATCTCCAGGAAGTATGATTTCAATCCATTCCCAACCAGGGTTTGGAGCTGTTATTGAACCAAAGGATGTATATAAAACTTTTCTATTTGCACCAGATAATGCTGTTATATATCCAGTTTTTTGATTTGATTTGCTGGAATTGGCGGCAATAAGTATATCACTAACACCATCCCCATTTATGTCAGCAGTTACTTGCGTAGCAGTAGAAAGTTTCTCTCCTTCTTTTCCTAAGATTTCCTTAGTTTGATAATCGATTGCGTAGAGAGAGTGAGTTAATAGAATACATGATAAAACAAAAAAAAATTTTTTATACATTAGGACACTCCAAAATTAATATACCCTTCATCAGATTTTATTAGCCTAAGTTACATTAAAATACTTGCTTATGCAACTATTTTAACTGACAAATCTTAATTTGTTATGAAATACTATCAAATATGGTGATTTATGATGTAATTATTTATTCTAAGCTATATGAGTTATTGTAAAAAAAAGTTTTTCTGAGAACCTACAGATTTTCTTAAGCCACTTAATCACTTTCTGTCGTTTCTATAGGTAATGCTAAGATATTCTTTATTTTCATGTAGCAGTTATGTTTATGAATAGTAGGGAGGGTATTTGAAATCGCTTCTTTTGAGAGTATAGCATTGCTCTTTTTAAACCTACTTTAAACCGGTAATAATTTTTTCAAGTGTGTTAATTAGCAACTTTGAGTTAGAATCAGACATTAGTGAGTTTATTTTATCTAAGGCTTGGGCTCTTATAGGAGTTGCGCGTTCAACTAATTTTTTACCTTTTTTAGTAATCTTTATAGTTATGGAGCGTTTATCATTTTCTCTAAAAGCTCTTGTAATATATGATTTTTTTTCTAATCTATCCAATAATCTTGTTACGGTAGAAGGATTTAAGGATGAAATTTCTATTAATTTTTTTTTTTGAACTTTTCCATCAAAATGTAAACAAGTCATAAGTACAGATAGCTGCTTCCAGGTAACGCCAGTATTTGCTAGTTTACCGTCTACGTAAGCTGTCATTTTTCGACTACAAGAATTAACATAATGTCCAATGCTATTTAAATGACCATATTTATTAGTACTCATATTATAATTCACTCATAGTTGCTTTGTTATTATATATATTGATAGAATTTTGTCTATAACAAACCTTTCATCGTCAGGTATAGTTGACGTCATTTAGTTTTTCCGCTTGAAAGCGGTAAAACCAAATGTCGTTGGGTATATGCGCATGTTTTACTACAAATTTTACTACAAAATTTTTTGACAGTTTGAAATATTATTTGCAAGAGTTATGGCTTTTTCAACAGTTTCTTTATCTGGGATAATTACAATGCCAGTAGATTTATTTGTTAAGTCCATACTTTACTTTCTCCAAAACTCTCGCGTAAATAAAACAATAATAGTAAAAAATTCCAATCTTCCAACAATCATTCCTAGAGATAAACTTATCTTAGAAAGCTCACTAAGTGCGGCGTAGTTATCAAAAGGGCCTAAGCTTCCAAATGCAGGGCCAATGTTTGAGAGAGCGGATATTGCAGCAGTTCCAGCAGTTACGAGATCTACTCCTTCTAAGGTTAAAATTGCAGCAATAATTGAAAATGTTAGTAAATATATAAACAAAAACCCCCAGATTGCACTTGCAATTTGAGGTCTAATTGCCTTTTGATTTAAAGAAACATTGAGAGCTCCGTGTGGATGTATTGCTTGGTGAAGCTCTTTTTTAAGTAATTTAAATGCAGCAATGGTTCTAACACATTTCATTCCGCCAGCAGTTGAGCCGGACATGCCACCCATAGTCATAAGCAAAATTATGATAAAATGAGAAAATATTGGCCACGGAAGGTAGTCTGCATTTGTAAAGCCAGTAGAGCTTGCTGTGGCAGCAATAGTGAATAGAGTTTTTCTAAACGAAACTTCAAGATTTTCATAAACATTGCCAAAGTTTATAAAAGTTAAAATTAGAACGCTAAAGAGAACAATGCCTATATAGGCTTTAAGCTCTGTGTCATAAAGATCGTTTTTGTTTTTTCTATCTATAAGTCTATAATAGAGGGAGAAACTTATTGAGCTAATTATCATAAAGAATGCGATGATGTATTCAATTTGAGAGCTTTCAAAGTAGTTAATTCCTGTATTTCTAGTAGAGAATCCACCAGTGGAAATAGTTGTCATTGCGTGGTTAATAGCGTCAAATAAATTCATTCCTAAAAAATACAAAAGGAAGCTTAAGAAAATTGTAAGGCCAACGTAGAGTTTCCATAAAGTTCTTGCCGTATCTTTAAGGCGAGGTGTGATTTTATCCTTGTTTGGTCCAGTTGCTTCGGCCCTAAATAACTGAACACCTCCAGCTCCAAGAATAGGAAGAATGGCAATAAAAAAGACTACAATCCCCAAGCCGCCAAGCCATTGAGTCATAGAACGCCAAAGGAGCAAGCTTTTATCTTGAGCTTCTATGTCAGTTAAAACAGAAGCTCCAGTGCCACTAAATCCAGAAATTGATTCAAAAAAGCAATCAGTAAAAGTTGGAAAAATAGCTGAGTAGTAATAAGGCAGGGCCCCTAAAAAACTCACAAGTATCCAAGAAGCACTAACTACGGCAAAACCTGTTCTGTGATTCATTTCCTGTTTTACATTTTTTGATAAAATAAGCAGGGCGGTTCCAGATATAATTGTTATCATAAATGGAATTAAGAAATTGTATAGCGTGTTAGAACTGCTATATATCGCATGTAGGGCGGGGATTAAAAAAACTATACTAAAGATTGTAAGAAGGCCACCAAGTGATTTTGTCAGTACTTTAAAGTTCATTTAATGTTCTAAGAATTCTAAATCAATATTTAGTGTGGTTTTTAACTTAATGGCAGATTTTTTACTAACAAAAATTAGTATTCTATCATCAGTATTTAAGATATCGTCTCCTGTAGGTAGTTTTATCTCTGTGTCATTAATAATACCAGCAATAATTATGCCACTTGGTAAGTTTAAGTCTTTAATTTTTTTATCAACTAACTTTTCATTTTTTTCTACAGGCACTTCATAACAATTTGCATCGCAATCTTTAAGTGAAAATTCAGCATTGACTGTATCAGAATGTATAAATTGAAAAATCTCACTTGCCGCGGCTTCTTGAGCGCTAAAAGTTATGTCCACTCCAATGTCTTTAATTATAGGTAAGTACGATCTTTTATGAACAAGTGCGAAGGTTTGTTTGGCACCTAAGTTTTTAGCAAGCAGTGAGGCTAAAATATTGTCTTCTTCGTAAGTAGTTGCTGCAACAAATGCATCTATTTCTCCTATATTTTCTTCAATTAAAAGGTTTTTATCAGTTCCAGCCCCTACTAGGACTAAAATATTATTTAGTTCGTCAAGTTTTTCATGAGTTGCCAGTTCTTCAGGCAAAATTAATTTCACGTTTGAGCCAGTTTTAGCTATTTCTTTGGCTATGCTATCCCCAATAGAAGTTCCTCCCCAGACAATTGCTGTTTTGCTTTTTTCTAAAGTATGGCCAGCAAGAGTGAAAATATCTTTTTTGTTTTGAGGATAAGAAATAACATAAGCTAAATCTCCCTCTTTAACTTTGTCAGTTCCTCTAGGAATAATTACTTTTCCATCTCTAATAAGAGATAAAAGAATGAGAGGGGTTTTAGTATTTTCTTCTCTAATAGTGCTAAGTTTTTTCCCAGCAACTGCAGAATCTTCTTTTATTGTGAGTCCTATAATTGCTAATCTTTTATCGGCACAATAAATTAAATTCTTTGCACCTCTTGCTTTGTAGAGTTTTGCTATATGACTAGCGCCTGCTTGGTCAGGGTTAATTACTAAATCAAATAAATTTCTAATGTCAGAATCAGCTATGTCAGAATTTTTTAAGTCAATTGTTCTTAATCGAGAAATCCTTTTAGCTTTAGGGTTTAGAAATTTAGCTATTTGGCAGGTTGCTATATTTACTGCATCATTGTCCGTTACTGAAACAATGTAGTCAGCTGAATCTATTCCAGCATTTTTTAAAATACTAGGATTACAGCCATCTCCAACAACTGTTTGGACATCTAAATGAGCGGGGAAGTTAACAAGTTTTGTTTCTACTTTTTCAATAATACTAACATCATGATCGCCATCCTGAAGTCTTTCTGCCAGACTTATCCCAACCTCTCCAGCTCCAATTATAATAAATTTCATACATTAAAGTTAAGAAATAACTAATATCTATACAATACAATACTAATATGAAATTATAGGACTCTTGGTTGTTGCTGATTTTACAGCTAAGGTCTTGAATGTTATAGTTTTTTTAATTTTGTAAATGAGCTTTCTCATATTTGTTTCGCAACGAGAGAGTTAAGGTTTTGATAATTTTAAAGTATTTTCAAAAGATTAACTCTCGTAGTAGAAAAGAATATTTAAAAACTCCAACGTATTAAAATTTATGTCTTTAGTTAAAAGTAAATATAGAACACACAAATGCTCTGAGTTAAGGGCAGTGGATGCAGATAAGCAAGTCATCCTTTCTGGTTGGGTAATGCGGAAAAGAGATCATGGGGGACTTCTATTTATCGATTTAAGAGATCATTATGGTGTTACACAACTAGTTGCTTCTGATACTCATTTAGAAGCTCTTCAGAAATTGAAAGTTGAGTCAGTAATTTGTGTGCATGGAAAAGTTATTAAAAGATTAGATGAATTAATTAATAATAAAGTTGAGACTGGTGAAATTGAAGTGCAAATTAGTGATTTTGAAGTCTTATCTGAGTCAAAAGTATTACCCTTTCAAATTGCTGAAGAGGATAATGCTCCAGAAGCAATAAGACTTAAGCATAGATTTCTTGAATTAAGAAAAGAGAAATTACATAAAAATGTTTTGCTTAGATCACAAGTTACGCAAGCGGTAAGAGAGAATTTAACAAAACAAGGCTTTACTGAATTTCACACACCAATTCTTACAAGTAGTTCTCCTGAGGGGGCTAGGGATTTTATTGTTCCGTCTCGCATACACCCCGGAAAATTTTTTGCACTTCCTCAAGCACCTCAACAGTTTAAACAATTATTGATGGTTTCAGGATTTGATAGATATTTCCAAATTGCACCATGCTTTAGAGATGAAGATGCTAGGGCAGATAGGTCGCCTGGAGAATTCTATCAAATAGATTTAGAAATGTCTTTTGTTGAGCAAGATGATGTGTTTTTAGTGTTAGAAAACTTGCTAGTTGATGTATTTTCTAAGTTTTCTGAATTTAATATTCCAAATAATCCATTTCCGAGAATTCCATATAAGGAATCAATGGATAAATATGCCTGTGATAAGCCAGATTTAAGAAATTCACTTGAAATTGTTAATTGCTCTAATGTTTTTGAGAATTCAGAATTTAAGATTTTTCGTGAAGTTGTTGCCGCAGGTGGTTCTGTTAAAGCCATTAATGTAGCTACGGACAAAGTTCCTTCAAGAAAATATTTTGATGACTTGATTTCTAATATTAAAAAAGAGTTTGGACTAGGCTTAGCATATTTAGTGTACGAGGGGGCTGATGTTAAGGGGCCAATACTTAAATTTATGAGCGAAGCTGAGAAATCTGAATTGCTTAAACTTACCGATGATACGGCTGATATTAATATTTTATTTTTCGTTGCAGGTGTTACTAGAGATACGTATCAAGGACTAGCTAAGCTTAGAGATAACTTAGGAACTGATTTTAACAAAGTGAATTTAAACTCCTGGGCATTTTGTTGGATAATAGATTATCCAATGTATGAGTTTGATGACACGACTGGAAAGATAGAGTTTAGCCATAATCCATTCTCTATGCCGCAGGGTGGGATGGAAGCTTTAGAGACTAAAGATCCTTTAGAAATTAAAGCGTATCAGTATGATATAGTTTGTAATGGAATAGAACTTTCAAGTGGGGCAATAAGAAACCACAGACCTGAAATTATGTATAAAGCTTTTGAAATCGCAGGTTACGGAAAAGAAGTTGTAGAGGAAAAATTTGGTGGAATGTTAAAAGCTTTTCAGTATGGTGCTCCTCCTCATGGTGGTTCTGCGCCAGGACTTGATAGAATTGTTATGCTTTTAGCCGAAGAATCAGCAATTAGAGATGTTATAGCTTTTCCTTTGGCTCAAAGTTGTGAAGACCTTATGATGTCAGCTCCTTCTGATATTTCCACAGAGCAGCTAAAGGAAGTTCATATTAGGCTTGATTTGCCTAAAGAGAAGTAGATTAAGTTAAATATACCCGTCGTCATTTGGTTTTCCCGCTTGAAAGCTATAAAATCAAATGTCTTTGGGTATATCTTATTGTCTCGGGAGACCTTCCGTAAATTTTCAATTTCCTTCAGTATATAGCTAAAATCGTACGGTAAAACCAAATGTAGAGCGGTAGATACTTCCAAAAACTTTCAATTCCTTTCACAATTTCCTGACCACTTGCAAGAAACAAGCAATTTAGCTATTTTTCTATAATATTCACACGCCGGGGTGGTGGAATTGGTAGACACACAGGACTTAAAATCCTGAGAGCGCTTGCGCTCGTGCGGGTTCAAGTCCCGCCCCCGGTATTTTTTAAATCCTCAAGATTTAAAAAATACCGCCCTGAGCTCGCCGAAGGGCCTGTCCTTTAAGTTCAGCCATATTCACATCAATCTAAGGCCTCGCCCCAATGCCCCAATACTCATTAAAGAGCCAATTATATCAAATCAATAGTTCCCAGTCTTAATCTCACGAGATCCTCGAGTAATAGTAGCAATTCCAACCCCAAGCTTTTCAGCTATTTCTCTTTGACTAACTCCTTTTTTTAGCAATTTTAATATTTCTAAACGAATAGGAATATCCTCAAGCTCTTTTGGAGTAAGTATAGCTGTTAAAATCTTCTTCATTTGATTGTTATTGTTTATTGAGACAAGTTCATCAACTAAATTTTTTAGCAATTTTTTTTTCATAGGCCTTTACATAGAAAATATTTTGTACTAGTATGCTAGTACAAATGAAGCATTTTAGTCAAAATAGAAAGATATTTATAGAATTAGCCGATTCTTTTTGGCTTTCCTGATAATCCTAACCTCCTATAATTCCTTCAAGTTTTATCGCTAATTTTATTACTATGAATACTCAAATTACTAATACTCCTAACAGTTCGACAAATAAATCCAAACAAATACTTATAGATAATTTTGACGTAGCTAAGTTATCAGTCTCTTCATTGAATGCTAAACAGCTAATAGAGTTAGCTAGGGAATTACTGCCTCTTTATGTATCTGGTTTTATGCATGAAGAAATATGTCATGAAAATCAACAAGAGTTTTTTGAAGATTTGCTTAATCATTTACGAGCAGCAGATTATATTACGACTTTAAGTAAAAATGGGAAAATGATAGCATTTATATGCTCTCAACAGATACTGACTAATTTTGGTCCTAGTTTTGGACTTGGTGGGATAATAGTAGATAATAATTTTCAAGGGCAGAGTGTGGGATATCATATGTTAAATATGGAACTTTTAGATTCAGGAGCTAATGTTTTAGCCTTTCATACTCAATCTAAAAGAATGTTAAAATTAGGTATGAGATGCGCATTAATTTTTGATGAGTGTGCAAGAGAAATTGCCAAATATTTTAGACATAAAAAATTAGATGATTTAATAGACGTAGGGCGATACGATGGAAAGCCTCTTTATGGAAATTCTAAAGGCTTAGCTAGTATTGCTATCACTGACATAAATATTGAGAGGGGCGATGCTAGATTTTTTGCAGGTTTTGTTAGGAAAGCTTTATAAATGTTACAAGAATTTACTTTTGTTGCTGGAATTCATGGGAACGAATTAGCTCCATATTTTGCATTAAAAGATATGGACATGCGTGTGATTTTAGGAAATCCAAGAGCTGCTCAATTTAAAAAGAGATTTTTTGAAAAAGATTTAAATGCATCATTCGGTTCTTTTGGTCAATCATATGAAGAGCAAAGAGCTAGAAAATTACTTTCAATGATTCCAAAAGGGCCTGAAATTGTGGATTTTCATACTTTTACAAGTCCTTCTCCTACTTTTTGTGTTTTAGTTGATTTAAAAAAAATAGAACTAACTAAAAGAACTGGAATAAAAAAAGTTGTCTACATGAATCATGATATCAAAAAAGGAGGATCTTTAATTAGCTCATGTCCAGGAATTTCTATTGAGGTAGGTACACATGAAGATGAAGAATCTTTTCATATAACGCAAAATGTAGTTAAAACACTTTATTCAGGCGAAAAAAATGAAATTGAACTTTATGAAGTATTTGATGTGATTGAAGAAGAGGGAGAATATATAAACTTTGTAGACCATCAAAAGGGATTTGTGCCAATCCTTACAGGTGAAAGTTCTTACAATAACTATGGATTAAAGAGTAGAAGAATTGATTTATAACTCATCAAATATTATGGCTTTAACATTTTTAGTTGTTACCAATTGGCAGTTTGGCATACTCGCTAAATTTGGTTTTGATTTAGTTTATATTTAAGTATAGTTAGCCTACCATATGATATATTAGCCAAGTATAGTTGTTACTTACCAATCAAAAAAACACTCGGCCTCTTACCAAGACTAAGCTCCTCATTCCTATTATTCCATTCCAAAACATTAAAAGTTAGAACAAGCTCATCCTCACTCTGTAAATCTCGAGCAATAGTTAACTTAGTTTTGTTACTTAAATTTTGAAGCAAGTCATTAAAAAGAGCAGAATTTCTATGAGGAGTTTCAATGAAAATCTTAGTCTGACCTGTTTTCAACATGTCATCTTCTAATTTGTTAATTGCTCGTTTTCTTTCGCTAGAGTCTTTAGGTAAATAACCAACAAATGCAAAGTTTTGTCCATTTAGTCCAGAAGCCATAAGGGCAAGTAAAATAGAAGAAGGGCCAACTAAAGGTATGGTCCTAATATCTAATTTATGAGCGAGAGCTACTAATTCAGCTCCAGGGTCGGCAACTCCAGGACAACCTGCATCACTTAAAAGGGCAAGATTTTTACCTTCTAGGCATATGTTTAAGTAGCTTTCAGTTTTAGATTTATCTGAGTGTTTATTTAATTCGTAAAATACAGCCTCTTGTATTGGCTTTTTGTAGCCAAGTGCTTTTAAATTGGCTCTGGCAATCTTGGGTTTTTCTATAACAAAGTGTTGAATATTTGATAAGGCTTCACTTATTGCAGGAAAAGCATTGAATTTGTTATCTGATATCGGACTTGGTATTAAATATAGTGAACCTTTGGTCATAATTTATCTTATGAAATACATATTATTAATTTTTTTAACATTATCAAATTTAGTAGCTCAAAACCATGATCTAGAGCCAATTAGGCTTGGTGGCATATATAGTCTATCTGGTTTTGGTTCAGTAGGAGGCCAAAGCGAAGTAAATGGGGCTCTGATAGCGATTGAAGAGATTAATAATGCTGGTGGAATTGGAGGTCGGAGAATTGAATTTGTTTTTGAAGATAATCAGTCCAAATCAAATAAAACTTTAACTGCTTTTAAAAAACTAACTTCTTTAGATAAGATTAACTATTTAATTGGACCAAACTGGGCTGAATTTGCTGAAATTTTAGCGCCAGTAGCAAATCGAGAGAAAGTTCCTATGATTACTGCTACTGGTTGGACGAAAGCTCTCACAAAAGGAAAACAATATGTTTTTACAATGCTTCCTTCTCATTTTGAAGCAATTTCAATTTATGCTGAATTCATTCTGAATGCAGAGCCTAAAAAATTGGCAATAATCCATACTAATAATACATTCTATGACTCAATTACCGAGGGTATAGAAGAGTATTTTTCTTTTAAAGATCAAAAAGTGTGGAAGAAATTTTCTTTTGATCCTGAAGAATATGATTATCGAACTATAATTACTAAATTAAAAAGCGAAAATGTAGATGCTTTAGTTCTTTTTCTAGCAGAAGGAGGAGTTACTGCTAGTTTTTTAAAACAAGCAAAAGAACTTGGATTTCCAATTGAAAAAATATATGCAGGCCCGGCAGTTGCTTATGATGAAATAATACTTAAAGATTTATCGATTGCGGAAGGAGTGAATTATTTTGACTATACAGATCCTTCTAAAAAAAGTTTTAGAGAAAAATATAAAGCACGTTATAAAGTTGATTCACAAGTAGGAACTGGTAAATCTTATGATAGTGTGTTTCTACTAAAGAAAGCTATTGAAGAGTGTGGATTTAAAGCTCAGGAAGTCATAACTTGCTTAAAAAATATTGAATATAATGGAGTTTCGGGTTATATCAAATTTAAAGAATCAGGTGATTTTGCAGGTTCTGCCAAATTGGTTGATATTTATCGAATTATAAATGGAAAGGCTAAGCATATTGGTTAAATTTTTATGAATTATTGATTAGTATTTTGTTAGTTAGTTTACTAAGTTTATTATCTCGTTAATAATTAAAAATGCTTACTAATTTTTTTTAGACTTTTCTAATGTAAGAATCTTAATGAAAAAAATCCTTGTAGTCGAAGATGAAATAGATATCTCAGAAGTAATCGCTTTTAATTTAGCGAGGGAAGGCTTTGAAGTACTTAAAGCATATAACGGAGTGACTGCTCTACAGCTTGTAAATAGCGAAAAACCTGATCTTATTTTACTTGATTTAATGCTTCCTGATATGAGTGGTTTTGATATTTGTAAGGTAGTGAAAGCATCAGATGTTAGTCCTAAGGTTATCATGCTAACTGCAAAAGGAGATGAATCTAACATAATTGCAGGTCTTGAACTTGGAGCTGATGATTATATTACAAAGCCTTTTAGTATGAAAATTCTTCTTGCGAGAATTAAAAGTGTTCTTAGAAGATCTAAAGAAGGTTTTGCTAGTGAAAATCTTAAAAAAATCACGATTAAATCTCTAGAGATTGATACTGTAAAACACAAAGTTACTCTTGCAGAGCAGGAACTTGATTTAACTGCAACTGAGTTTAAGCTACTATATTTTTTAGCTTCTAATCCTGGATCTGTATATACAAGAGACCAAATAATTCATTCAATCCATGGGACTGACTATCCTGTAACAAAACGCTCTATTGATGTTCAAATCACTGCGCTTCGAAAGAAACTTGAGGGGTATGGAGATTATGTAGAAACTATTCGTGGTGTTGGGTATAGATTTAAAGAAATAGTGGGATAGATAAAATGTCAGATAGAGATGTATTAGAAAAACCAAAAGAGCAACTTTTTTGCTTTGATCCTAAATCGCCATCAAGTATAGAGAATCAATGCATGTCTAGAATAAGAGAGTTAGAGAATGAAAAAATTAAGCTTGAGAGAGTTTTAGATACTGTTAATGAAGGTATGATTACTATAGGTGCAGATGAAAAAATCTTAAGTATTAATGCTTATGCAAAAAGTTTTTTTAGCATTGAGGCTAATCCTCTTGGAATATTATTTACTGAGTTTGTTAAAAGTAAGCAGCTTTATGAAATTTATAAAGAAGCTCTTCAAACAAAAAAAGAAGTTGATCATACAATTGATGTTACAAATCCAAGTAAAAAAACGCTTAGAGTTAAATCTTTTAGAGTGAAAACAAGTAAAGAGAGTTCGCCTGTGGTTTTAATGGTCTTTGAAGATATAACTAATTCTCAAAAATTAGAAAAATTTAGAAGTAATTTCGTTGCTAATGTTTCTCATGAATTAAGAACTCCTCTTACAAGTATTCAAGGAGCGATTGAAACAATTGATGCTGGAGATTTAAAAGATGAAGAAACTTTAAACAAATTTTTAGCTATTATTAATAGGCAATCAAAGAGGTTGGTTGATTTAATTGAGAATGTACTAAGTTTAGCGAAAATAGAAGAGTTAGAAGAGTATCAAGAACTAGATGCAAAAGAAGAAAGTTTGTCTAAATGTATTGAAAATTCAATAAAAAATGTTGCAGTTTTAGCTGAAAAAAAACAAATTAAAATAGAGTCACAGTTAGATAAAGCTTTAAGCGCTAATATGGATGCTGAACTTCTTGAACGAGCCATCACGAGTTATATAGAAAATGCAATTAAATATAGTCCTATTGAGAGTATGGTTACGGTAAAACTTTCAAATAGAGAAAAAGAAATTTATATCTCAGTTATTGACAATGGTCCTGGAATTGAAAAGAAGCATCAAAATAGAATTTTTGAAAGATTTTATAGAATTGATAAAGGAAGATCTAGAGAGGTAGGAGGTACTGGTCTTGGTTTGGCAATTGTTAAACACATAGCTCAACTTCATGGTGGTAAAGCGCAGGTTCTTAGTGAACCAGGGAAGGGAAGTGAGTTTATGATTGTTTTGCCTACTAACAACCTGAATTCGGGATAAGAGAGCTACTGCAAAAGTTAATCTACTGAAATCTTTGAAAGAAAAAACAAGCCAGAGCAAAGCTCTGGTAAAAATTTGATTTTGACGTGCTTTAGCACGCCTGCAATCTCATTTTTATTTTTTCGTTCAAATATTTTAGCATCTTAACTTTTTCGTAACGCTTCTTATCCCGAATTCAGTTTAACAAGTAAAATATCTTTCGCTAAAAAGAGTCAATGATTTTTCATAGTGATATTTTTTATAGTAACGCAGAGGTCTAGAGATTTAGAGTTTCTTGAGTTTTAATTTGCTGCAAGTAAAGTTTCAGAAGAATTGCTATTAATAAAATCTTTAATCTCATCGCAACTAGCTGTAGCTGTACCTAATTTCTGGATAGCAACTGCAGCAGCAATATTACCGAGTTCTAAGGCATCTGAAATATTTAATCCGCAAGCTAAACCTAAAGCTAGACCTGCTCTAACAGTATCTCCAGCACCAACGGTATCAACTACATTTACATCATAGCCGAATTTATGAATCAGATCTTTTCCATCATATGCACAGGTTCCGTGAGAGCCTAGAGTTACAAAAAGATTGTCACTGTTTAATCTCTCATATAATTTAAGAATTGGAGCTTTTGTTGAGAGAGGATCAATAGGGTTAAATTCATCAACGAAACTAGGTTCAAGCTGTTTTGACTCAACTAAGTTTGGTCCAATTGCAGTTGCTCCTTGAAAAAGGTCAATATTTTTCGGTTTAAAATCGACAATGACGGGAATGTTTCTTTCTTTGCAAGCTTTAATATAATTTGGACCATTTTGAGCAGTAAAAAAACCTTTTGCATAATCGCTGATAATTACTGCATCAGCTCCTTTTAATTCTCTTAAGAATTCAGTATAAGCAGTAGCTGCAATTTCAGAGCGCAAGTCTTCCTTATTCTCTTCATCCTTTCTTAAGATATACTCATCATCAATGTAAAATCTAGTTTTCTGAGTGGTAACTCTTTCTTTGTCTCTTAAGAAAAAATGATGAATGTTTTTATCTTCTGCAAGCTCTTGTAGCTTAAAGTAATGTCCATCCTTGCCACAAACAGAAATTAAAACAGTTGAAACTCCCATATCCGAAAGATTAGAAGCAACATTTCCAGCTCCACCTAGGGTGACTAAAGATTTACTGGCTGTGTAGACTTTTTTATCAGGTTTTTCAGGAGAAGGTCTACTGTGTTTTGAGTAGCAGAAGTCATATATATCAAGCATTACATCCCCTAGAACTATTACTTTTAGCTCTGGGATTTTATCTAGTGTTTTTAGTAAGTTTTGGGTAGCCATTTATCTAGCAATGCTAGCATCAATCTAGAATGTATTCAAACTGTAAGTGTTTTTTTAGCTAATCACAGTTAAATTCAAATGTTCCCTGAATTGTAATGTTAGAAATAGTACCATCTTCAGCTCTTGAGATACTACCAGTAACATCTTCTTGAGTTAAGATGTCATTCTCTGTAATTTCAGCCACTCCGCTTAGATTATCTCCAGATAGTGTAAGTGAGCTTACAAAAGAAATATTTGAATCAGAGTTTTCGGCAGTAAAACTTAGATCGATTGTATTGTTTGCAGTTTGAACGGTTTGAACATCTGAAGCTGTGTGTGTAAGCCCTTCAGCATTATCAACTGTGCAAGTTAGGCTAGTTGAAGATCCTTCTTCTTCAAAAGCTGCGCCATTTATTACTGTCTTATAAGAACTATTTGGATGAAGAAGTGTTGCAACCACTGTATAGTTAAAAGGAAGTGGAGCAATGTTAGGAGTTATTGTTAAGCCGATCGGGCGGGAGAGTTCATTTGATGTAACTTGTGTTTCAATCAGTTTCCCATTTACAAAGAACTCATACTTAATTGGCCACTTATCTCTAAAGTCAGGATTAGGTATGTGAGAGCTCGCAAGAAGTGTTACTCCAGAATTATCTACAGTTCGAGTCAGTTGTGTTTCTGGATCTCTTTTTCGTTTATCTGCATTTCCTTCAATGCCTCGGACAGTAACCGTTACTTGTGCCGACAAAAATGAGCTAAAAAATAGGGGGAGGATAGTTAGTAATAATATCTTTTTCATAATTAAAGAGCTTACTTTATGATGCTATGAATGGAAATACTTATTTCTAGTATTGAAACGGAGGTTCTTAAAATAAAGAAATTTGAATCGATTAGTGTCTTTTAAGAATTCCTAGTATGTAGTATGATTTTAAGCAGTTATGGTTTTAAAGTCGCGTTTTATTTTAATTTTTCCTCTTGTCTTTTCTTTGATAAGCGCTAGTTCTTGTGGAGTATTAACAAAAAAAGAGACTCTTCATTCAAATATTGTTCAATTAGCAACTCAACCAATGACTCAAGAGAAAAGATCGGCAGCACTTAAAGAAGCTGGTAAGAATTGGCTATACGGTGAGGGTTTAGGCTCTATGGCTTTAAATGTTGGAACTGCTGTCTTATTTCCTCCTTATGCTTTATTTCTTCTAGGCAATGTAGCGATTTCTGCATCTGGTTATGAACCCCTTGGTGTTTCAACTCTTTTAAATAATGATGCTAAAGAAAAGTGGCAGAGTCATTATAGTGATTTCGTTTCGGGTCCTGGACGAATTGGAGCCATGATTGCTGATGAGGATTATAGGGATCGGAAAATAGCTAAGGAAAAGCTTGTAGAGGCTTTGAGTTGAGTATTAAATCGTTCAAGTTAATAATATTCAATTAACTTTGAATTAAATCATAAAACTATCTATACTCTCAGCTATATGAGCACAATCGGTCTAGTCATAAAGCCAGGAGTTAAAAAAGCATTGCCTTTAGCGGAAAAGGTTTGTTCTTGGGCTAAATCTAAAAAACATAAAATTTGTCTTGATGAAAAGTCTGAAAAATTAATTGGGCGAGAGATGAACTCTTTAGGTATGGAGGAGCTTGTATCGACTTGTGATGCCATTGTTGTTCTTGGTGGTGATGGAAGCATGATAGGAGTTGCTCGTTATACAGGCAAAAATCCTCCTAAGCTCCTAGGTGTAAAGTTTGGAACTTTAGGTTTTCTTACGGAAATAACTCCAGAAGAATTGCTACCTGCACTTGAAGAAACACTTGAAGGCAAAGCTAGTTTTGCTAAGAGAAGCATTTTGTATGTTGAAGTAAAAAGAGGAGGAGAAATAGTTTTTTCTTCTCAAGCTGTAAATGATGTGGTTATTCAGAAAGAATCGGCTTCTCCGCTATTTGATATTGATATGTTTTCTGAATCTCAATCTGTCATGCGTCTCAGGGGAGATGGTTTAATTTTTGCAACTCCTACTGGCTCTACTGCGTATTCCTTAGCTGCAGGGGGCTCGATTGTTCATCCTGAATTAAATTGTTTTTTAGTAACCCCTATTTGTCCGCATGCTCTAACAAATAGGCCTTTAGTTCTTCCATCAAGTTCTAAGCTTTTTGTAAGAATACCTGACTTTAAGTTTAAAATTCACGCTCTAATTGATGGTCAAGTTTCACAGAATCTTATTTCAGGAGATGAAATTATGATTACGGAATCAAAAAACTCTGTTCATTTTGTAAGATCTCCTAGTAAATCATATTTTGACATTTTAAGGACCAAACTTAATTGGGGAACAATCCCTAATTTTGATTAAGCATCAGTAATTCTCTAATTTTTTCTGCCCATATTCTTTTGTTTTTTTAATGTTAGATGTATTACAAGCAAGTCAGCATCTTATAAAGAGTAAAAAGCCTCGACCTTGAACAATTCTGAAAGCTTAACTATACTGATTGTCTATAGACGTTGAGTTTACGAAAATAATGTTAATTTCTCTTACAATCAAAAATTTTGCCATAATAGAACATCAAGAAATAAATTTTTCTGAAGGTTTAAACATTATTTCTGGTGAAACTGGAAGTGGAAAATCATTAGTTCTTCAAGCTTTAGAGATACTACTCGGGAAAAAACCAAAAACTGACGTTTTAAGAAAAGGAGCTGATAGTTGGGAAATTGAGGCTCATTTTGATTTAAGTGAAATTTCAAAAGAAAGTTTTGAGTCTTTGCCTGAAATTGCACAGGATAAAGATTTAGTTCTTATTCGAACTCAAGGTAAAAATACAAGAGGAAAGATTTTTATAAATGGGCGAACCGGTTCTCTAAGTCTGTTAAAAGAGATATCAGAAAAATTAATTAATATATGCGGACAGGGGTATAATAATAAACTGCTAGATGAGAAGCATCACTTAGAGCTTTTAGATGAGTATGCCGAAGTTCGAGATATCTTTTCGAATTACTCAGATAGTTTTGCCATATATTCTAGTATTAAAAATAAGTATGAAGGACTTTTAAAAGCTCAAGAAGATAAAGAAAGAAGAGTTGCTGAGCTTCAGTTTATTATTGAAGAGCTTTCTGAAAAAAATATTAAACCTGGATTGAGAGCTGAATACGATGAATTTATAACAAAAAGTAATGTAGTATATGAAACAGTCAAAAATGTTTCAAAGATTGAAGATAGTTTAAATAACTCTTCTGGTATTTTTAGTTTAATTTTAAATATTCAAAAAGAATTAACTAAAATTTCAAAACTGGATAATAGATATGAATTTCTAAATAATTTTTTAGATACTGCGGATAATGCTTTACAGGATTTTGAAAAAGAAATAAAAAAGCTATCTACTACTAGTAATTTCAATCCAAGAGAATTAGAGGAGGCTAAAGTTGCCTTATCTGAACTTGCACGTTTAGAAAGGAAGTTTAGAACAGATGATTCAGGTCTCTCTAGGTTACTGAGCGATGCCACAAATGAGCTTGAAACGCTAGAAGGTAGTGAAACATTAACTGCACTTAAAAAAGATTTAGATAAGCATTTTGAAGTTTGTAAAAATAAAGCACAAGTTCTTTCTCTTAAACGTAAAGATTCAAGTGCTGCTCTTAAAAAAGAAGTCGAAAAAGAATTAAAAGAGCTTAATATGAAAGACGCTGAATTAGGTTTAGTTTTTAAAGAAAAAGAACTTTCTACGAATGGACAAGATGATTTTGAATTTCATATCTCTACTAATAAAGGTGAGGCTAAGAAAAGTCTTGGAGTCATTGCTTCTGGGGGAGAGTTATCGAGAATAATGTTAGTTTTAAAGAAAGCCTTAAGGGATACTTCAGGAGTAAATGTTTTAATATTTGATGAAATTGATACAGGAGTTAGTGGTAGTGTTGCAAGGGCAATAGGGGAAAAGCTAAAGTCTATTTCTTTAGGATGTCAGGTAGTGTGTATAACGCATCTTGCTCAAGTTGCTTCTTTAGGGGATAGGCATCTTCTAATCGAGAAAAAATCTGGTAAGAGAACTCAAACAATAATTAGAGAAATAGTTGGAGATGACCAACTTGGAGAAATAGCAAGAATGATTTCTGGTCATAAAGTCACTAAAGCTTCTAAAGAATCTGCTAAGGAACTTTTGGGCTGGTGAGAGTGAAATTTTTTTTGCATAATTAGTTTAGTTCAAGAGAAGTGCCAAGAACTGGTTTTAAACGTTGTTCTAAACGTATAATTTTATAGTAATTTCAGATATATAAAATAAATTGGACTAATCTAAGGTTTTCATTAAAATAGAAGCACAGTTGACCACAAAGTGTTCGTTTTGTAGTCTTTCTTGCTTCTCTTAGTTATATCTCTAGGAAAAGATAGCTGAGTTTAAAAGTTAATATAGTTAAAGATTATTTAATGTCTAAGGATAAAGAAAAAGATAAAGAAGGTAAGAAGTTTTGTATTTACCTTTGGCCTGAATCTTCTGGAATGCCTAAAAAGGTTTGGAAGTTTAGATTTTCTGTATCTTTGTTTCTATTTATTTTAGGTATAGGAACTGTCGTATTTATTGCTTGTGGCATCATAATTACAGATTATACACGCTTACAATTGTCAGATGCTTACAATTCGTTTGTACTTAGTAAGTCTGATTACGAGAGATATTCTCTTGAAAAGAATCGGAATCAGATAGCGAAAAAGTTAAAATCCTTAGAGAATGTTTTACTGCAAGAAAAAAATTATCAAGCAAGTCTTGATAAAAAGTTTGATACATTGCAAAAAATTATTAAAAAAGCCAGCAATATGGGGCTAATTTCAGGTATTAAAAAAGATCCTGATAAATCTGCGAGTGTGTTACAAAATAAGCAGCTATTGGGAGTTGGTGGTCCTGAATTTGAGTGTTCTGATAGTGCAAGAGAGGCTTTAAGAATGCTTGGTTCTGATTGTGCATATGATGAAAAGAAAGATCTCTCAACTGTAAGTTATAATGCAGAAAGCATTCAAGTTTTAGAGCAATTTGACGATTTGTTATCTCAGCTTGAAATTTTACCTTTCTTACTTCCTGTTTACGGAAGAATTAGTTCTTACTATGGGGTGAGAAAATCTCCTTTTTCTGGTTCTCCAAGAATGCATCATGGATTAGATTTTGCTCTGCCTTATGGATCTGAAGTTTTTAGTACTGCTGGTGGAAGAATCGTCTCAGTAAAAAGACATAGTATATATGGTTTAATGGTAGATGTTGAACACACTGGAGGGATTAGAACTAGATATGCCCATCTTTCAAAATCTCTAGTTAATGTAGGTCAAACTGTTGAATCTGGCCAAATAATTGCCAAGGTTGGCTCATCGGGAAGATCTACAGGCCCTCACTTACATTACGAAGTGCATATCAATGGTAAAAGCATTAATCCAAAAAAACTGATCCAACTAGGCCGCGATTTAGGACGTTTAGTTAACGTTTAAGAGCCCAAAAAAATTTTCTCCAAAAAAAATTTCTTCTCCCAAAAAAATTTTCTCCAAAAAAATTTTCTCAGAGAGTCCGTTGTTGTACATTTAAGTTAAGTAATTTCTAACTTTTCTTTCTCAGAGGCTTTGTGGTTTTGTTCGAGGTTAAACACATTAATTGAAATTTTCCCATTCGACAAAAGCTATTAATGTATCAAGAATATTAAAATTGATTAAATTAATGACATTTATTCAAGATATATAGAAAATGCAGCGTTGAGCCTACTTGGATACACAATCCTTATTTTGTTTTGAAAATCAAGTTAAATTTAATGAATAATAGTGGGAGGTTTGTACATACCAGGAGGGAAGTCAACATCAATTTCGCCCTCTAAATAAGATCTAGAAACCTCCTTGAATTCAAAATACATATGAAAGTACCAAGTTTTCATTATACTTCTAGTTTTATTACATTTAGTAAGAACTCTAGGACGATGAGAAGTTCTATGACTAGTTTTAGTTTTTCTTGGCTTACTTCCAGGTCTAGTTCTTTTAAGAGATTCTCTTTTTGAAAATCCTAGTCCTTGGCTAGTTCGTTTTTCAATGACTTGAGCTCTTCTCTCGTGTAAGCTTTTCTTCATATGTTGAATATACTCATCTTGTGAAAAGTCCTCATAAGCAGGAAGTCTTTTAAAGATTAAGGGATACTCCTCTTCATAATCTTTAATATCAACATCTCTACCATACCTTTTAGCTTCATTGTATGCAGTCCAGTTTATTACTTTGTAAATCTTTCTAACATCTTGAATTGCATCAAAAAAACAGTTGTATCCATTCCCGTTAATTGTTCTAGATAATCCATCTTGTACTGACTGAAGGACGCAATAGAAAAACTTATCCTCTACATCCTCACGTAAGCCAATAAACTCATTAGAGTATCGTCTTCCCCAAAACCTCCCTCCTTCATACTCTTCACAAAACCTATTCACTGCTCTTGCTATTGTTGAATTTAGGTCTCTCATAAAAGCTGCTCTATTGAGCTTAGGAAAGCCTGCTTCTAAGTGGATATGATTACCTTGAATGGCTAAGGCATAGAGCTCTACTTCATATATCTGACTGTATTTGGCTATATAGCCTAATATAGCTTCCTCTAGCTTCTTATTATTGATAAACCACAACTCTGAATTCCTGCTACGTGTTGTGATTAAATTTACGTACTCTTCTGTCTCTATTCTAGGGTGATATCCCATCTTTCTTCTCCTCAATACTATATTCGACAATTTATACAAATTGTTACTCTATTGATTCACGAATTCTCTGAGATATCGAAAAAATAAACTCTCCTCTTTTTTCTGACTGTATATAAATAACTTAATATACTATAAATTTCCTCTCTCTTAATTGCACTTCAATAACACGAACTCTCTGAGAGTTAGCTTTTAAGGCATTTGAGTGGGTATTTGTGGGCTCTGGAAATTCTGTGAGCGCTTCCGTATTGCCAAACTGTTTCTCCGCTTGGGGTTACTTCAAAAACTCTCCCTCTAATGTCTTCCGAAATTAAGGTATTCCCATTTTGCAATCTTTGAATTGAACCTGCTGAGTGACTAAAGAAGTTTTTTTCATCTTTATAATGCCAAACTTCAGATTTTTTAACTGGATTTATTTCTTCAATTTTTGAAGCACCATATCTTTTCTTACCAATTTGTTTAACTACTCCATTATTAAAAAAAAGAATATTTCCAGCACCTGGAAGGCCTTTTGGTATCATATGAGCATCATGACCAAAGCTAATGCCTTTATTATATTTCCAGACTATTTTTTTGCTTTTTTTATCGATAATCATAATTGTGGACCAGTTTCTGACAATTATCATTATATTTCCAGGACGAAACCTTACATCTCCCTTATCAAACCATTTGTTTTCAGGTAAAGGTCTAATAGTGTTTGTATGCGACCAATCATATTTTAGATTTTTTGGGACGTTATTTTTTCTAAACCAATAACATGGTTTCTCACCACAAGAGCTTGGATCAATATGCTCATGAAGAGCCCATTCCCAAACAGTTTTTCCACGAGGATCTACTTCTGTAATAATATCACTAGTAATTCTTGCATATTTTTTTATCGGGGTAGGAATATTGTTTCTAAACTTCTGAGCTACCGGAGACCTCCTAAGAAACAAAGTATTTCCATTCTTAAGTCTTTGAATGTCATGATGAATTTTAGATGGAGACTTATGTTCCCAAACAACTTTTCCATCCCAATCATATTCTCTTATAGTTTTTCTTAGAGCTTGCCATTTCGGCTGGCTAATTCCCCATTTGCTTCCGTGAATAACTAACAAGTTACAATTATCTAAAAGTCTAGCTCTCTCCGCATCAACATTCCAAAAATGAACTACCTTTCCTTGATTGTTTATTAGCTCGGTTTTTTCAGTCCCACTAGAGGGAATTAGAGTTAGCCCAGAATAAGAATCTTTAGCATGATTGATTTCTAATCCCGATTTTTTATTTTTTTTTGAATGGTTAATTTTGGAAATATCTTGAACTTGGGTATTTTTTAAATTAATTTTTTGGCTAGTTGAGCTGAAAGAATAGTTTTTAAGGTATATGAGACCTAATGTTACAAGGATAATCATTAGTATTTCAGATGCTAACTTATAACTGCTTTTCATTATTTTTTAATTTAGTAAATATTAATAGTAAGTTACCTTAAGTTTTACACTTAATATTTTTAATATGCAATTTATAGAAGAGTTTGAACACTTAGAAAGTATCTTAAGG
>CALJRW010000066.1 GCA_937976335.1 uncultured bacterium
GTTTTGCTATAGAATAAACAGGATCATTTAACTCTGATGTGAGGGATAAAGCTTTTTCGCTTGCAGTAGAACCTATACTAACTATTAGGGCATCATCTGCTAATAAAAAATTATCTTTTAAGGCATTAAATGAAGAAATTAAACCCTCTGGCCCAGATTGCATAAAACTTTCGTACTCTTGAAGCTCCAGTTTTGTAGTTTCACCCCAAGCACTTGCAGCGTAAATAAATAGAGAGATAGATTTTTTATCTATTGTCGTAAGTTTGTCTTTAAAATTTTTAGCTTCACATTTTATATGTTGAAAGTTAATCTCACCTTCAGGAACACTTCTAGATACTGCTATGCGTTTAGAAAAACTCCCTAATTCTTCTACTAAATTACGCCCTAAGCCTTTACTTCCACCAATTACAAAGATTGATTTACTCATAATTTTATCCTTTGTTAGTTAAAATTTGCGATCTTTTTGCAATTCTTAATTAGAACATAAATCAATTTCTAATCACTAAGATACTTAGACCAATCGCCAGTCATAAACTCTCCTTGATGATTATCAAAATCATGAAAATAAATACTTCTTCGTCCGCCTCCCCAATCATGATCAATTGGCTTCAAGCCACTTTCGATAACTAATTTTCTATATTTTTGTAATTCTTCAGGAAAGATTTCAAAAGCAAAATGAGCTTCCTTAGCAGCTTTTCCATTAAACATGCCTACCTTACCTTCTTCCCAAAGTCCAAAGGCAGTACCATCATTTAATACTAACGCTACTGCTGAGCGATCTTCCCACCAGTGTACAGCTCCATGCTCTATTAATCTTTCATAAAGATGAAAAGATTTATTCAAATCTTTAACTGACAAATGTATTTCAGACATTCTCATACGTTTAACTCCTAAGTTCAAAAAATTAAGGTTTTAACCAACACTTGACATATCATAAATTCATGATATATTAAACATCACAAATTTACGATATTTAGTCAAATTTATTATGAAAGAAAAAATACAAAAAATTAGCGCTTCATTTGAAATGCTTGGAAATCCACTTCGAATGCAGATTTTTCTTGCAATTGTTCAAGGAGGCTGTGATTGCAATTTTAACGATACTAATTTTGATGAAAGTAATTGCGTTAAAGGCATTATGGAATCCTTAGAAATACCTCAATCTACAGCTTCAACATATATAAAAGATTTAGAGCGCGTTGGCTTAGTGGAAACTAAAAAAGTTGGTAAATTTCTATATTCTAGACCAAGCAAAAAAGGACTTTTGGAATTACAGATTTTTCTTAAAGCAACAATTTCTCAAATTCGGTATCAGGGAAAATAAGATGAAAGAAATTAATACTGAAGAATTACTAGAACTACGAGAAAGTAAAAAAAAACATATTCTTCTTGATACACGCTCTAAACATTACTTTAACTGGGAACAAATTCCTGGAGCAATAAATTTAAGATGGAAATATTTAGAGAAAAACTTTCATCATCAAGGCTACGACAAAGACACCCTTATAATAACTCACTGCCAAAGTTTTCTTTGTACTGCAAGTACTAAAGCTTATAAAATACTTGAATCAATGGGTTATAATAATTTGCTCGAATATTCCGGAGGAATTGAAGAATGGAAAACATTTGGCAATAAAGTAGAAATTAATGAAAAATATCGAATTTCAAATAGAGCATACAAATTCCCAGATCAAAAGTTCTATTCATCAAATGTAGGCTCTTATCTAATTGAAGAAGAAGACTTTATATTACTAGTAGATGGACCACAAAAGATAGACGAAGAAATAGAAGACTTTATTCTCAGTTTTGACAAAGCAATAAAAATTTTCTTAACACACGGGCCAACTGGTGGAGAAACTCCTCTACTTCAAAAAAAATTTGATGCTAGAATTTATTTACATGCCGCTGACAAGGATAACGAATGGCTAAATCATAAAATAGATAACTATTTTTCAAACAATTTTGATTTCTCTAAAACTTTAAAAGTTTTTCATACCCCAGGCCATTCCCCAGGAAGTTCAGTTTTAATTGATACAAAACACTACATGCTTTTTTCAGGAGATTCACTTTCTAACAAAAATAATCAAATTTTTAATTTCTTAAAAAAAGATACACATAGTGACAATGTTATAGAACAATTAAATTCTTTAAAAAATTTAAGTAAAAATTTTGATTTTAATTCAGTTTTTCCTTTCCACTACGAACCAATTCTGCATAAGGGAAAAGAGAAATTATTAAAATACTTTCAAAGGAGCAAGTAATATGAGCAGACTCAAAGTGTTAATTATTGATGGAGCCGTTAGACAAGAAAGTCAAACGAGAATACTTGTCAAAATAGTTTCTAAAGAGCTTATGAAAAAAGAACTAGATGTTTCAGTTTTATACCAAAACGATCCCTTACCGCTATATGATCAAAATAAAACAACTATTAATTCACCAAAAATACAAAATTTCTTAGCCAACTACATCAATGCAGATATAATTGTCCTTTCTTCTCCTGAGTATCATAATGGAATGTCAGGTGCTTTAAAAAATGCGCTGGATTGGCTCACAGAAATTTCAAATGATAAAAAAAGTAAATTTAAACTTTTTGGATTAATGGGAGGCGGTGGTGCATTTGCAAACTCAGGTGCTTTAACACAAATGACGATGTCCGTTCGTTCAATTCATGGCTGGATAATGCCTGAAGTTTTTCTTGGTGTCCCAAATATTTGGAATGCTTTTAATAATGATAAAACAGAGTTTATAGAAAAAACTCAAGAAGATAGAATGATATCGTTTATTAACAAGCTTATTTATTATGGACAGTTTTTTAGAGATTCAAAAAACAAACTACAAGCTGCTTAAGTGATTTAATATCCTGAACAAAGGGTACAATATCTAATAATTTTGTTTGTATTTCAAAGATAGACAAAAAGAACTGATAAAGCTAGGCGATTTAGAACTTAAAAATAGAATTGCCATGGCGCCTCTCACGCGCTCTCGAGCTGACATTGAAAGATTTACAAATGACTGGAAGTTAAACCTAGATTCAAATCCAGACACATGGTATTCTTTTGAAAAAGAAGGAGATACTGCTCGACATTTGGTTTTACCGTTTTTTTGTCAAAGACTGAACGTCTTTGCCTAAATTTTGTGTTTTAGTATATGCGGTTTTATTGGTTCGATTTGGCTAAAGCCAAAGTCTCACTCATCACCAAAAATTTTTAAGTTTTTAGGAAAAACTCAAAATCGGTGACTATATACAGATTTTAACCTTTACTCAAAATAAAATATTGGAGCATAAAATGAAAAACATCTTTATTAGCTTATTCTCACTTTGTATTTTTTTTACTTCATGTACATTCACGAATAACTCTAAGATAAATAAAAATAAAAATCCTAAAGCTTTAGTTCAAAGAATGGTTGAAACATGTGGAGGAGTCGATAGACTTAGAAATCTGAAAGATGTTCAATATGTCTATACATATCGAGATAATGAGAATAACAAAGAAGATAAATCTATTGAAAGATATATATTTGATGGTGAACTCTCTTGGGCTAAATACACAAAACATGAAAAATTTGTAATGCCAAATGTAAGGGGAGATGTAATACAAGCCTTTGATGGCAAAAAAACCTCTGTCATGCTCAAAAATCAAAAGATTAATGATTCTAAAGAAATTAAAACTGCAGATTTTCTTAGAAAAACAAATTACTACTGGTTTACTATGATGTTTAAACTTTTAGACTCTGGAACTAAGTATAAATTTATGGGTGAGAAAATCCATGAAGGCAACAAATATGACCTAGTTCAAATTACTTACGAAGAAAACATCGGAGATGTTGCTGATACTTACATACTATATATTAATCAAGAGACTAAGCTAGTTGATAGTTTCCTCTTCACCGTAATGGACTTCAACATAAAAGACCCTCTACTCATGAAAGTTGAGTACGAAAAACACAAAGGCTTACTACTCCCTACAAAACGCAAATATACACAATCTAACTGGGATGGTGATATTGTAGGAAAGTATTGGAATGATGAAATATCTGAAGAAATAAGCTTTTCAAATAATTTTTCTAAAAAAATGTTTAAAATACACTAACTTTAGTCTTATGAATCTTTCACTACTTCTCCTCAATGATTAGATGGACACTACTCCCCTAACTAAACACTGATGAGTTTTATCTTGTTTCGAGTTAGAGGGCACTAACCTTCTTAACTTTTGTAAGCTTAAAATATTTTAGTACCTACAATTATTTCTTTGA
The DNA here is from genome assembly GCA_937976335.1 of uncultured bacterium. Taxonomy (GTDB): domain Bacteria; phylum Bdellovibrionota_C; class UBA2361; order UBA2361; family CALJRW01; genus CALJRW01. The sequence continues at coordinate 4,255 of CALJRW010000066.1, forward strand.
ATAAACCTAGAAAAGTTATTGTATCTATTATAATTATTGTAATACCTGTTAGATCTCCTTAAAGAGTTAAATCTATGGTAATTACGATTATATGGTTTTCTTGATTGAATAGATCTATATTTACGAATCCTACTGTATGGTTGACTTTGATAATACCTAGTCAGCCCTGAGAAAGTAAAAAAGAGCAATGAAAAGAATAATCTAGATGGCAGAAGTGGGTAAAAAGTAGTAATTTAAAAACCAGAAAAGTAAAATATTATAAAAAAAGCTGGTTTTTAATAATGAGAAATAAAGAAG
>CALJRW010000067.1 GCA_937976335.1 uncultured bacterium
CCGCTTTCAAGCGGGAAAACCAAATGATTTGTTGGGCGAGCAAAATAATGGCGAAGCCATTTTTTGCCGTAATAAGCACATATACTAAAACACAAAATTTAGGCAAAGACGTTTAGTCTTTGACAAAAAAACGGAAAAACCTAATGTGTTTTAGTATATACTGCTCGACATTAGGTTTTACCGTTTTTTTTCTTGAAATTTATGCATAGCATAAATTCAGATTTATTTGTTCGAGCAGTATATGTGCCTATTACGGCAAAAAATCATTTGGTTTTCCCACTTGAAAGCGATAAAATCAAATGTCGTTGCGTATATTAGCTCCCAGACTGTGCCTTGTAGTATTTCCCAGTCAGTTCCTCACCTACAATTTCTGAAGCAATTTGAGCTGCTTTTACATAACTATCTAAATCAATTCCAGTTTCAATACCCAAATCATGAAGCATATATACAAAATCTTCTGTACAAATATTCCCAGCAGCACCTTTTGCAAACGGACAACCACCTAAACCTCCAACTGACGTATCAAAATGACTTATACCAAGTTCCAGTGCCGCATATGCAGAAGCTAACCCCAAGCCTCTAGTATCATGTAAATGAAGAGATATTCGAGTCTCAGGATACAAATCTTTCAGTTTAGTCACTAGGCTTTTGACACGTTTTGGAGTTGCCCAACCCATTGTATCGGCAAGTGAAATCTCTCCTATTTTTTCGCCTTGTTTTTCTATTACTTTAGATGAGTTTTTAACAATTTGTAACACACTTTCATCAGAAATTATTCCTTCAAAATTACAACCGAAAACAGTTGAAATCATAAGCTTAGGATTTTTTAAATTATTTTTATTAAAGAGTTTAAGCCAATTTGGAATCGATTCTAAAAAAGCATCTTGAGTGGTATTATTATTTTTCTTTAAAAAAGTTTTACTTGCTGCAGTATAGATCCAAGGCGCTAAAGTTAATTTTTTAAATTTAAGGGCTCGTTCAAAACCTTTTTGGTTTAAATAGAGAGCACTGAAAGTAGCATCTTGACTCTTAAGCTCTTTAATAATCTTTTCAGCATCCGCCATTTGAGGCACCAAATCAGGTCTTACAAAAGATGCAATCTCTATCTCAGAAACCCCTGTTTTAGATAAAGCTTCAATAAGTTTAAGTTTTTCTCGGACGCCGTAAACCTTAGAAAGAGTTTGAAAGCCTTCTCTAGGGCCAAGCTCTCTTATAAAAACTTTTTTAGGTAAGGACATCTTATCTCCTGCTTTCTAAATATTAACTTTAATAACCTTAACTTTTTTAAAATCAAATATTTCAAGCTTTTCTTCGCTATATTTTTCTTTGATTTTTTTTATTTGTCCATCTTTACTTGCTACGTAAGTTCTAACATTTAATTCAAAAGCTTTTTTTAAAGCTTCTTTTTCACCTAAGATAACATATTTATCTTTTTCTACAGCACTTAATCTATTTGAAACTTTATGCCCAAAATGATTTTCCAAGCCTTTCATAGGAACAGCATCTGTCTCAAACAAATATCCTGGCCATAACGAAAACACTACTTCTCCCGATTTAGTGATTTCATTTATTTTTTTAGAAATAGCTTTAATATGACTAATATTCCAATGCTTAGCATTATCTTGGTCTCTTATTCCTATCACTCCTTCTCCAGTTTTAGTGTAACGCAGAAAATCAGAGGGTAGTTTGTAGAAAAAAAGAATTAAACAAGGCAAGATTATGACATTGATAACCATCTTACTAAGATTAGAATTGTAAAGTGTATGAATAAAAAAAAGTACAATAATAATTAAAAAAGGAATTAGAGTAGAAAAATACTGTACATAGCTTGGTGTTGGAATAAAATTTAAAACAAATAAACCGAAAGCGATATAAACACATAAATCAATCTTAAGTTTTTTAAATAAAGAAAAAAAGAATGAAATAATTGAAAGATACAAAAGAATCGGTAACTGTAAACATTTAAATTTTACACTTTCAACTACACCAAAAATCACTTTTAATATTCGTAAATTATGCTTGAGGTTTGTATCAAACGAAGTAGTAGATCTTATTGCGTGGTATCCATAGTTGTTAAAATAAAAAATATCCCAATTCTTAATAGCAAAATAAAAGAGGGGAGTAAGACCAGCTAAAGCTCCTAAAACCAAAGGAAAGATAGATTTATATTTTTTGTTAAGTAGAATATACATCAATACAAACGGAGCTAAACCTAGAAAAAATAGACGACTTGATACAGAGAGCCCAAAACATATACCTGAAAAAAGATAAAATACCTTGTTTTCTTTCTCTTCTCCAAGCGAAAATAGAAAAAAGGCTAGAAATACATAAAAAACTGACAAACTATAAGTTTGAATAACTACATACCAAGGAAATACAAAATTGGACGATAAAAATGCAATAAGCCCAAAAATGGCATACTTCATATTTAATCTTCTCAATAAAAAGTTAAATAATAAAGCTGCAAGCAACGTTGTAAACAGTCCTGTTAAAATTCTTCCTTGATACCAAGAATTTCCAAATATCTTATAAAAAAAACCATAAATATATGCCGTAAGGGGTGTTTGTGGGAAAAAGAAATCAGTGTAAAGCTCATTTCCTTGAGAAACTAACTTTGCAGCTAAATTGTAAAATCCCTCATCTTTTGCAATTAACCTATTCTCTGCAAAATATACTATAAAAGGAAGGCTTAAAAAAAAAGCAATAACCGTAGAACTGAAATTATTTGATTTACTTCCCAAGAGCTTTTAATATTCCATTAATGTTGTTACCGCTAATAATTTTATCACAAACTCTTGTTAGAGGAACACCTTTACCTCCAATTGCTTTGTATGTTTTTTTACCCTTGCTATCCTTATCTATATTTATCCTCTTATATCTTATTTTTCGCTCCTTAAGTTCAACTTCTAACTCTCTACAGTGCGGACAAAAGTCGGTTAAAAAAACTTCAGGCTTTTTGTAGCACGACTTTAAATTTTTCTTGTTAGTTTTAGGAGTAACATACTTGCCAGGACTAATACTACTCACTTTTGGAAAGGATTTTTCTGTTTTTATACTTTCTCTGTATTGAAGAGGCACTTTCTCAAGGCTATCTACATAATAAACTTTTCCACTAGAATCTTCATATTTAATTAGCTCTGACAACAAATTAGCACTACAAAAAATAAATGACGCAGCTACTATTAAAGTTTTAGATTTTAAGTTTCTATACATTACTTTTTAATTAAAGAATTAATATTAAAGTCAAAACTTAAAGGATAATTTTTTCCTCGATTCTTTATTGTAGCTACATTCGCAATCCTTCCAGAGATTCTACCTTCCTTATCACAAGTTAAAGAATAAGAATTGATCGAAGAACTACTTCTAAAATCAGAAGAAATTCCAGCACCTTTTACTAAGACTCTACCAATATAACCGACGATATTCGATCTTGAACAGTTAGGAAGAGGTTTTCTTAATAAAAAATTAATATTTAATATAGCACCTGTCGGAGCTTGTATACTTCTTTTTTGTGATTTGGAAAGCTTACGATCATAGAAATACAATTTTAAAGTACCCTCGTCTGATGATGAACGAGCAACAAGGCTTTTTGCACTTAAAGTTTGTCCAGCTATATTAATAGCTCCTGAAACATAATCGAATATAGGAGCCTTAGGAAGTTTTGCTCTTTCTTTAATCTTAGCTAGAGGGTCCTTCTTGTAGCTATTCTTTTTTTCTCCTTTAGAAATATCTTCGATCGAAACATATGTATTTTGTTGTCTTGTTTTTTCTGGAAAATCTTTAATAACCTTTTCGATAGTTTGTTTTTTTTGTTTGCTTAGTTCTTTCTCAATATCAATTAGAGATTTTTCTAATTTCTTAATTTGCCTGCTTTCATTAGGATCTGTTTTTACTACTAACTTAGGATGATCAAATTGGACTTTCCCATTAAGAAGCGGAGCAAGTAAAAGACAAAGAACTGCTAAAGAGAATCCAAAAAAACCTTGGCTGAATGAATAGCCAGGCCTCTTTACAACATAAGAACCATTGATAAAATCGTGTGCAGCTCTTTTTTTGAAATCTAAGGCAATACTGACAAGCCCTAAGCCAAAAGCCGTAATTGATATTAATTTACTTATATATCTAGCTAAAGATCTAAGAAGACTTATTTTTTTTTGTTCTGCTCCAACAACTTGTATGCCTACAATTAATTTCCCTAAAGTACCTTTAAAATCAGAGGATTCTAACACAGAAAAATAAGCAATCCCAACTGTTAAACTAGAAATTAGAGCTAAAAAAGATAATAATAGAGAATAAGAAATTACATTAGAAAAAATGTCTGTAATAAATATTTGATTCCCCGATAAAACTCCTAAAAAATTTTCGATTGAATTAATTAAGTTTGGTTGGAGAGATCTTAAAAGACCTGGGGTTAGAAATTTTAAAACTAAGGAGAAAAAAATAGTGATTAAGCTAATATCAATAGTAAAAGCAAAAAATCTTAACCAGAAGCCAGCATAATAAATTTCTTGCTTTGCATCCTCTTCAACAGATGGCTCCTCATCTTCAAGAAAATCATCATCTAGGAAAGGACCTTCAATATCACTAGCAACTGCACCGTGTACTGTCTCTCTAAGATCTACTTTTCTATCCTTTTCATTATCCTCAGCATGATCTAGCGTATTTAAATCTTTTAAGTCAGAAAGATTTTCAAGAGTATTTCTTCTTAAGCTTTCATTGTCAGAATTTACAACCTCTGCGCTCTCTTCCTCCACTACTTCAAAACTTGAAATATTATCTAAAAGCTCATCACGATTCATATTAACTTTCGTGTCACTCCCATCTAAATTTTCAACTTCTTTAATATTCTCTATAGTTTCGTTTCTAATTCGTTTGGAAGAGATGTTTTTTAAATCCTCTAAATCTGGAATATTCTCTAATGTTTTTTCCCATTTATCGTCGTCTTTTGTCATTTCTATATAATAATCAATACTTTAGTTTTAGAAAGGGTAATTTGTAGTAATTATATAGGATTATCCTGCTTATAAGTAGTAACTGTTAAAAAATACAGTTTTTGAAATTATTTCTTCTAAGATTTGATGCTAAGTTACTGAAAACACTTTTTTTAAAAAATAACTAACCCTAGAACCGGTCTAATTAAGGCTTTGTTTTATAGCAAAAAATCTCATTTTTAAGCTTAATTTTAGATAAAGAAGCTACCACAAATTCTTAAACTTTAAATATAGCCTCATATAATTCATGTTTACTATCAAAATATTTTTTCTCAAAGTTAGATATGCAACCTTCTATTGATAGATTTGAAATTACTGAATTGTACTCTGAAAATTCATTAAACGCTTTGGAAAACTCTTGGACATATATTAACCAATTTGATCTTAAAATAATATTCTTTGAAGTTCTTAGTATATGGGGGAAAATTGGGTGCCCATGCCACCGTCTTTTAACATGCTTTTTTTTCGGCCAAGGATTGGGATATAAAAGATAAGTCTTATCGGCAATAAGATTTTTATCATTTGCAGCTAACCAAAAATCAATTAAATTTTCTCTAAAAAAAATAACATTTTTAGGTGCTATTTCAGACTTTGCCTTAGCAATTCTTAACAAAGATTTATCAATACCTAAAACTAATGCATCGGGATTATTCTTAGCAAGATAGATAGAGCTTTCCCCTGTTCCGCATCCTGCATCGAGAATAAATTGCTTATAGGGGAGGGAAGCTTCAATTACATTTTCTACTAAATTTTGAGCTCTCTCTCGCAACTCTCTACTATATTCTTCTTCTAAATGCTTTTTAACAAAAATAGATAACTTAGGATGAGTAGATTCCTGAGTACTTACAATTTTAGGTGAGTTGGCTTTCATAACTAGATGCGATAAAAGTAACTTGTGAGTAAAGATAATTCAAATCATTTTATAAAATTAGTGCCTGTAGTGCAGGATTATAAATGGGGGAAACCAGCTAATACTTCTTTAATTGCTAAATTAATAGAAGATGCAAGTTCTTATGAATATCTTGCTGAACTTTGGCTTGGAGCTCACCCTAAAGCTCCGGCATTAATTGCAAACTCAAATCTTAATTTAATTCAATTTCTAAAAGAACATGCTACAAATTTCATGGGTGCTAAAATTTGCTCTAAATTTAAAAATTCACTCCCATTTTTGTTTAAAATCTTATCAGTCAATTCTTCACTTTCAATACAAGCTCATCCAAGCATTGAATTAGCAAAAAAGTTACATGCAAAGGATCCGAAAAACTATCCTGATGAAAACCACAAACCTGAACTAGCTATTGTCTTGTCTGACAGTCTTGAACTGCTTTATGGATTTAGGAAATTAGAAGAAATATCGAACTTCGTAAAAAAAATTCCAGCACTTAATTTTATCCTTAGCGAAAAAAGTAAAAAAGATCTTCAAAGCAGAGAAAAAGCAGATTCAGAAATTTTAAAAAACTTATATTCAGAAATAATACTAGCTGAAGAAACTAAACAAAAAAAGGTAATAAAACTTTTAAAAGAGCAAGGAGTAGGTGACGCAGAAGCTGGAATTAAAAAATGGATCGAGGAATTAGTAGAAAAATATCCAAATGGAGATAGAGGTATTCTGAGTTTCTTCATATTAAAGTACTATGAACTTTCTAAAGGAGAAGCCTTATTTATTGAACCTGCAATCCCACATGCATACTTAAGAGGTGATTTAACAGAATGTATGGCAACTTCTGACAACGTAATTCGAGCTGGATTAACTTACAAGTTTTGTGATGAATTAGTTTTATTGGATATGCTTAATTTTGATAATGTCTCTCAAATTTTAGATATCAGAAAAGAGACTGAAGAAAATTTCTTAACATACGAAACTCCAGCTAAAGAGTTTAAGGTATCTAAATTATCTAAAGGATTAAGTAAAAAAATGAATTTTGAAGGTCTAGAATTACTTTTTTGCTTATCTGGAACTACAATAATAAATAAAGAAATTTCAATGAATAAAGGAGAGGCATATTTAGTATCAGACAAATGCTCTAATTACCTTGTGGAAATTAAAGAAGGAGAGACTTTCCATGTCAGAGTCCCAGTTTGATGTAGCTATAATTGGTGGAGGAATTTCAGGAATTGGCGTAGCTTTTGCGGCAATCGACCGAGGCTTAAAAGTTGTTATTTATGAAAAAAATAAGTTAGCTCAAGCAACATCTAATAATAGCTTGAGAATTATTCATGGAGGTTTTAGGTATTTACAAAATCTTTCTATTTCAAGAGTTGTTCAATCTCTAAAAGATCAGAATTTTTTACTAGAAAAATATCCACATCTAATTAAACCACTTCCATGCATAATGCCACTTAATGATTTTGGCTTAAAAAGCCCAATACCTGCTAGAATGGGAACTTTTATATATCGATTGATAAAAAAAGTTTGTGGTGCAAATAATTTAGCAAGTCCTATTGTTTTACATAGATCTGACCTCCCACAAGAAATTCCAATTGTTAAAACTTTAAAAAACCAATATTTTCTTCATTGGTATGACGCTGTAATTAGAGACATAGATTCTTTTCATCAAGAGTTAACTGAAGAATTAAAAGAGAGAGGAGTTACGATAAAGGAAAATTCTTATATAAACGATCTATCTAAAGTCTGTGCAAAAAAAGTTATTGATACCCGTGGACCTTGGCTTGACTTTAATTCGAAGAATAAACATTTAGTTAAGGCTTTTAACTTAGTAATCAACACTTCTATTGAGAAAGATTACGCAATTGGCATTCAAAGTAAAAATGGCAATCTTTATTTTTTAGTTCCTAGAGATGGAGCGACTGTTTTTGGTACATTTTATAAAAACTTTTCTGGTAACTTAGAGGATTTAACTCTTAGCGAAGAAGAAGTTACACATGCTGTTAAAGATCTAAATAATACTGTCCCTAACCTTAACTTAAAAACTTCTAATATCCTAAAAAAAGATATTGGAATTCTTACTGCTGAAAGCATTGTAGATGAAAAGCCCAAGCTGTATGGACAAGAAGAAGTATTCGTTGAAAATGGAATTGTTAAGGTTTTAAGTACTAAATATACGACTTTTTTGAGCCAGGGAAGAAAGGCTATTAAATATATAGATAACTCACATGATTCTAATAAATTATAGTTTTTTTAATAGACCTTTTTCATAATGATTTCTGCTAAAAAGTAACTATTCCCAAAAAAAAATTTATCTACAACTTAATGACATTAAATTTCCTAAGTCACAAATAATCAAAACTACTTAATAACATAAGAGAAATAGGTTTTTTAGGTTAAAAATATGTGACCACAAGTTACGCAAGAAGGTCAAACTGCTCTTAGTGAAGAAAAAAAATTAGTCCAAAGAAATAAAACTCAAAAGCAAGATACCAATATTAATTCAAGGAAACTTAAGCGAATCTTTTGGCCTGCAAGGCGGAATGCTAGGCATTGCCAGCTTATTTTTGATTGTACAATTATTTTTTACATTTAAAATTAAAAAACATATTAAAGTTGATTTACCTACATCCTAAAGCTTTCTTTTTGAAAAAATTGCGTATTTGTACGTAAAATGATGCAAATTAGTGTCCTACATCAATTTTGATTAGCTTTTTTTTCAGTGATATACTCAATTAGTTTTAAAAGAGAATTTGTTGTGCCATCTCCTGCTTCTTCAAAAAATACTAGCATAAATCAACTACTTCAGTTGTCGCATGAACAATTAAGTGTCGCTAGAACCAGTGCTAGAAATACATCGTTTGAGGCTCTTCCATTGAGAACTCCACTTTCTTGGGATCAAATTGCAGTGCTTGGCGATCTAATAGAAAAAGGACTAGAAATTTCTGACCCTATAGAGCTAAGTCAAAAATTAGAGAGAACTTTAAGAAGAATTTGGGAATTTGATACAAAGCGTTCAGTTGACTCTATTGGTTTAGAGTTTGCTTTGCCAAGCGAGAAGTCTTTTCTTCAAGCTATTGTTGCTGAGTATGATCAATGGGTTCAAAGTTATTTAAAATCCGGACCATCAACTATACTTGCTAATCTTAATTGGGATTTAAAAAGAGATGTTTATAAGTATTCGATTTGGGAAATTGCTACATGGTGGGATAATGTAGATAAATTTCAACTTGAGGGTTCTTCGGAAATTCAAACGAAGAATCTTTCTCCTCTATCTGTTTCCATTCTTAATACTATCCTTAGTTCAATACATATTTTTCATAATTGTAGATTTGCACTGTATATGGATTTTGCTCCACATACTTTTTGTATGCCGTCGCCTGAAAAAGTTACTAGGAACGAAATTGACACAGCTGTAAATGATCTACTTAGCAGAGAGTATTCCACTCCAAATATTCACTCTCGATGGGCTCGTGCTAAAAGTGTTCGGTTAAATCAGTCTGAATATGGACACTATGTAGATATTAAACTTTACTTATCTACTCAAGAAGAAGGGCTATGGCGCCTTAAGTTTTATGTAAATAGAGATGCCCCACAAAATGGAGTTGCAGATTTACTTGGCTATGTATCAGAAGAGCCATTGAGAGAAAAGCTAGATGTAGTTGTTGAAGGAAGGATTGATTCTTCCGATTTAACAGTTGTTCACTACGATGTAGAAAAACCATATACTTTTATGCTTAGAGAAAGAGCTCATCAAATTGCTAGAAAAGAAAATCCACGACACTGTTCGCCTGTAACTGCTCACACCCAATTATCATGTGAAAATGGAGAGTATAGACTTCTAAAGCGATTAAGTGCCGGATATGGGAAGCTTGATGTTGTTGAAAGAGAGTTGCCTTTAGATTTTACTCTCCCAAGTCAATGGAACTCCTCTCTTCATGTACTAGGAGGTCCTGTTTTTAAAAGTGTAATTGAGGGTATGCAAAAAAGTGAAAAATTAAAAAGCCTTCAATTTGATGTTTATAGGAGTGCACGAAAAATTCAAAAATCGCAAAATTGGGAAAAAAGAGCGATCGAAGAAAGTGGATTTGATCAAAGCTGGGAGATACTAACTGTAAAAAAACCAGAAAATCTTGAAAACAAGAAATCTTCAGATGTTCCAATTTATGGCAAACTTCCACATTTTGATGAAAAGAGTAAACACATTCTCGGTGCTATATCTGATACTGACAGATTGAAATCTAATTTTGGAATTGAGATAAAGAATATTGAAGAACTAAAGGCGATAGCTATTTTTAGACTAAAAACAGGAAAATCTTTTTTTGAATTTATACAAAGTTTGATGAAAGGATTTGAAAAAAAAGTAAATGCAAATGGTTCGTTCTTAGAAATTACAGGCCTTCCAGGTTCAGGAAAATCTTTGGCATTAAGCATTCTTAGAGAATTTTCAGAAGATAGGGTTGTGATCTTTGATATAGATTCAGCAATATTCAATGTTTTAGGACCTCAGTTAAAGGGCATTGAGGAGAATTCAGAACTTATTAAAGTTCTTTCTAATAAATGGAGCAAAACTTTAATTAGAACTATTGCCAAATGTATTGGTCATGAGCTAAATCGTAGAGGTTATATTTTTGTTATTAATTCTGAGGAACCGCAATCGATTGCTCAAAGAACTCTATATGTAGATCGTAGAGATTATGAAATAGGCGATTTTTTGATTCATCCAATTCCGTCCAATCCGGATTCATATAATGCAGAGGATCACAAAATGTTTGCTGATATGCTATCTCTTTATAGTAGAAGAGAGCAATCTAGAGAGATGGTGGAAGTACCAAATAGTCCACAAGATTTGAAGAAATTAAATGTTCTTAAATTATCTCGTACGCCACGTGAAGTAAGAGCTTATCTAAATCGTTTTAGTGATTATGTTGCTTGGCATAATAAGGAATTAGCAGAAGTAAATGAAAGATGTAGTGCGACAGGGTTGTCGCGTGAAGCTATGAGACAAATCTATAAAAGAGCAATTGATGATGTTTATATTTTAAATAATCCTTCTGAGAATAATCTTAGGCAGAGAATCGCAAATATGAAAGCTCAAATTTATCCACATCTGCGAGTTTTAGATTAGTTTCTTTATTAGACATATTAAATTAATTAATTTTATAACTTTCATGTCATGTAGTAAAACTTAAAAAGCCATTGAATCTAAGTATTTAATAGATGTGAGTTTAACAATTCTAGTACCACCAACATTGATACAAAATTAATCTCAAAAAAATCAAAAATTAATAAACTTTTCTGAATTTTTGTCGATATACACAGATTGTTAATTTAAAATTAAGAACAAGGAAAAAATATTGCTGGAATCAGTGAGTAGTAGATCTGAGTATCAGAAGGCGTTTAACTGAGACTGTTGTAAAATTCTGATAATTAACAGTTTGTAGTGTATCAACGCTAAGTTTTGCCTAGCAATTATGGTGACGAGGGTAAGCGTTCAGCTTACTGATGAGGCCTATTATTATGATAAGTATATAAATTTATTGATAATTTGATATTAATAATTATTAGTAAAATCTACTTGACTTTACTTTGCTCATGAGTAAAATGGAATATAGGAGAAAAAACTAATATCAAAAGATACCTAACTAAATACATTCAGTCTGACTTAAAAAATAAAATGGTTTTTCTAGGAGGCCCAAGACAAGTTGGTAAAACAACTTTAGCACTAGATTTAATTAGTGAAGATAACAGATATTATAATTGGGATAGTAGACTTGATAGAAAGTTAATACTTGATGAGAAACTTCCAGCTAAGCCAGGTTTAGTAGTTTTTGATGAAATTCATAAATATAAAAATTGGAGAAATTTAGTAAAAGGCTTATATGATAAAAATAAAAGTCAATATCAATTTTTAATTACTGGCTCAGCAAGACTTGACTACTATAGAAGAGGAGGAGATTCACTTCAAGGAAGATATCATTATTACCATCTTCATCCATTATCCTTAGGAGAGTTATTAAAATTTGGTGGAAGTTATAGTTTAGACAACCTTTTAAACTATGGAGGTTTTCCTGAGCCTTACTTACAAGGAAATAAAAAAAATTGGCGAAGATGGCAGTCTGAAAGAATAGCTAGGGTTATCCAGGAAGACATACTAAACCTTGAAAGAGTAAATGAAATTTCACAATTAAAGCTTCTTGCAGAAATGCTAGAAAACAAAATTGGCTCTCCATTATCTATAAAATCATTATCAAGTGATTTAGAAATTGCTCATAAAACTGCTAAAAATTGGATACAAATTTTAGCAAATATGTATTATTGCTTTCTTATCCCCCCTTATAGAGCTCCTAAAGTTAGAGCAGTAAAAAAAGAACAAAAACTCTACCTTTGGGACTGGTCACTTTGTGAAAACAAAGGTGCTAAATTTGAGAACCTAGTTGCCTGTCAGCTATTAAAGTATTGTCATTTCTTAGAAGATACAGAAGGTTATCGTATGGAGCTTCGCTACTTAAGAGATACTGATAAGCGTGAGATAGATTTTGTAGTTCTAAAAGAACAAAAGCCACTTTTTGCTGTAGAGTGTAAATCCTTTGATACTACTATTTCACCACATCTAAAATATTTTAAAGAACGTACAGACATACCTATGTTCTATCAAGTACATCTTGGATCAGAGTCGTTTCAAAAAAATGGAATTACAGTAATACCATATGTAGATTTTGTTGAGAGCTTAGATTTGCCTTAGTATACTGAAGGAAATTGAAAATTTCCGAAAGTCTCCCAGAGGGAAAGCAAGATATACCCAGCAAAACAGGGCTAAAGACGATTAGTCTTTAGTCAAAAACTGGAAAAATCAAATGACGCTGGGTGTATACTCATTAACAATATAGTTATCAAAGCTAGGGAGATTAAACTTGAAGTGGTTTTAACTTTTACTACCTGAAAGTGACATCTGATTTTTAAATTTCCGCCAGTCTGAAAAATATCTAAAAATTATTTTTTAGACTTGAAATATGCCTTTAGTAATTTAAATCTATCATATACTTCTTTAAAACCATTTTCGCTTCGAGAGGATAAAGCAATTAGCCATGGCATTTCCTTTTTTTTTAGCACTAGTTCGCCATCTAAGCTAAAATTCTCTTTGTATTTTTTAACATAGGTTTCAAAATCTTCATGGCCAATTACTAACAAGGTTTTGCATTCGTACGGGGTAGGTCAGTTTTTATAGTTTTATTAGTCACTTAAAGGTCAGCAGCTTTGTAGTAGATTAAAATTTTAGCTTTCATAACCTACCCCGTACAAAATCATATATGGTTAGAGGGTCAATTTCGAAAACTTTTTTAATGTTGGCTGCCCAGAAAGAAGTTGGTTTATTTGATTCTTCAATTTGAGCTATTGGAATGATAATGGGTTCAGCGTACTGAGTAGTTTTAACACCACGAGTTCTGGCGGAGTACTGACCGTAGAATCTAGTAGTTTGCTCCCATTTTTTAGGAATATGTTGCGTAAGTTCAGCTAAGAACTCTAGCGGAGTGAAGTCTTTGTGGCTTAGTTTATAAAAAGTAACTATTCCCAAAAAAGAATTTATCACAACTTAATGACATTAAATTTCCTAAGTCACAAATAATCAAAACTACTTAATAACATAAGAGAAATAGGTTTTTTAGGTTAAAAATATGTGCCCACAAGCTACGCAAGAAGGTCAAACTGCTCTAAGTGAAGAAAAAAAATCAGTCCAAAGAAATAAAACTCAAAAGCAAGATACCAATCTGCCTCAAAGAGAAATAACGAGAAAGCAATTATCTAAGGAACCTCCTCAAGAGCTTAATAAAGATATTGTACAACTAGAAATTACTGAAAATAGAAGAAACACTTTTTCAAGTGCCTTTCGCATTTTAGGAAAAGTTCAAAAATACCAGTACAGAGGTTCCACAGAGAGCGAACTAAAAACATTAAAAAAAAACAATTCAACAGGTTATTATTACCCTAAAGAGGGAATAAGAATACATAAAAAAGAAGATAATACGATAGTTCTTGTTACATCTAAAAACTTTTCAGGTGAAATTTTACTTGATTTTGATGATGTTCAATACAAGATTATTTTAAATAGAGAAATGAAATCAGCTATCTTAAGTAAGTCTCCTACATTGGAAAGTAAAACCGAAAAAAAGAAAGAGTTAAAAACTTGGCAAGAAATTGTCAAAGCTAACCCTATTACAGATGAGAAGCACTTTGCGAAAGTCTTAGCAGAATCAAACGAGAGATCGATTTTAATTGATTTCTGGAACGAAAATTGCATGCACTGTTTAGAGTCCTTACCAAATCTTAATGCAGCAGCTGCAAAACTAGGAGTGAAATTGTATACAGTTGACACCAACACTAAAGATGGAAGAATGATATCAGAGAGAAACAGAATAATGATGTACCCTGCATTAGCTATTTTCAAAAATAGTCAAACTATTGCTCCTCAAGGAAAAGCTTCAGTTCTTGAGGGAAAACTTCCAGACATTGATAGTTATGAAGAATACATTAAGGCTAGCTTAGCTGAATCAAAATAATTTTCTTATATTTAGCCTTTAAGTAGAAATATAACTCAAAATCGGTAACTATACTAAGAATGAACTGCTTACTTATATATGAATCAGAATTAACGTCAGATAACACTGCTGTAATTTCAGGTAAAAGACTAGAGTACTTAGTTGAAAGACACCAAATCAAAGAAGGGATAGAAATAAGTGGTGGAGTAATTAATGGTAAGTTAGGAAAAGTTAAAGTTAAATCTTTTTCTAAAGATTCTGCTGAAATTGAACTGCATTGTAGCCTAAATCCACCTATAAGAAAAAAAACTTCATTAATCATTGCTTTACCCAGACCTCAAGCTCAAAAAAGAATAATTCAAGCTGCTGCAACTTTTGGAATCAGCTCTCTTTACTTTATACGTTCTGAAAATGTAGAGAAAAGTTATTTTCAATCTAAAATGTTAAATTCTCATAACGTAAACAAAAATATACTAGAAGGTTTAGAACAAGCAGTTGATACAATCCCTCCAGAAATTAAAATTTTTAAACGTTTTCATGATTATTTAGATTTTTATGATTCTAAAGATAGTGAAGAAGAATCTAAAATTTTATTTTGTTTGACTGCAACAAAAGAAAATATTTTGAATCATAAAGTCAATAGCAGTAAAATTTATGCAATTGGCCCAGAATTAGGCTGGAATAAATATGAGAGAAATGAGTTTGCGAATAGAGGATTTGAGATTCTGTCTTTAGGCTCCAGAGTTTACAAAACTGAGCAAGTTGCACTTTTGTGTATGCAATAGAATTGTCTTCAATAAAGAAAACTAAAACAATCCATCATAAGCAAAATTAAGTTCTCTCTCAAAAGCTTCTTCAGTATGATTTTTTTCAGCTAATTGAAATGCAGATTTGCCAATTTTCTCTCTCAAACTTTTCTCTGACATAAGTTTCGAAAGCTTTTCAGAAAAATCTAAACTTTCAGGTTCAGCGAGCAATGAAACTTCCTTATTTAAAACTTGAGTATGAGTAAGCAAATTTGTAGCTATAATAGGAATACCAGAGTGAAGATAAGAATATATCTTCATTGGAGTATTACTTCCATGTGTTCTTGGTGATGCTAAAATATCAGCTTGAGTCAGGTAAGCGCCCAAATCTTCAACCGCACGAGGCCCTAAAAGAATCACTCTTTTCTCAAGTGATTTTCTATTAATATTTTCTAAATACTCAGCAATATGAGTTTTAGCTCCTCCAATAATCACTACAAACCAATCAGTAAAATTTTTTTCAATTTTCTCAAAACTATTAATTAATAATTCTACACCTTGATAATGTTCTAAATTACCTACATACAAAATTATCTTTGAATCTTTAGATAATTGAGATTCCTCTCTTAAATTTATTTTTTTTGTATTATTAGTAGCATTTAAGTTAAGCAAAGATATATCCTTTAGAACAAACGTTTTCTTTGCTCCAAACTCTTTTGCCATATCAACTAAAGAATCACACATCGGAATAACTGCTAGGCTATCTTTTATGACTAATTTTTCAAAAAAATCAAAAAATTTTCTTATTGGCTTGAGCAGTGTCCATTTTTCAACTAACTGTCTTGAGATAGAAGAATCCATATCATAAACATAGGGAATAGCCCAAATAAATTTTATAAACCAACCAATGAATACAGATTCTTCAACGCAATGAACCAAATCATACTTTTCAGTTCTTAAACTTTTTAAAACTAGTTTGATGGCAGAGAAGAGAAAAAATATGTCACAAATAATTTTTTTGATAGAAATTCCAGGAGGAATATTTTTAATAAAGCTTATATTCGGGATCCTATAATGATTGGCTCCATTAAGCTCTACACTCTCACCCTCATGGTAAGTTAAAAGATCTACTACAGTACTTTTTCTCTTTTGTAGAGCATTAACAGCTAGTTTTATAGCAATAGGTGTGCCACGTTCGTGGAAAAAAGGTTCTGGAGCTAAAAATAAGATTTTCATTTCTGCTAAAACATACTAAATTTTTGATATGGATCAAAATAAGCAAAAACCACCAATAACTCCTCTTTCTTTAGAAGATACTCCGATTTACAAAAAAAGAGTTATGCTTTCAAGTATTGAAGCTGAAAAAAAGCTTGAATCTGCATATCGCTTGTTAGGAGAAATGAACCAAACTAAAGTCAAAACATCTAAGCTTTCTGAATTTTGGCCTGAGGATGCCCCGGCTGCTCCGTTTATAGAAACTATGACTTTTAGTGAGCTTAAATCTGTTAAAGTTAGTGATTTGTTAAATAAACATTCCTTCACTGATGCAAAACTTTTAGGCATTGTAGGAGCTATAGAAAAATTTATAGATAAGAGTAAACCTAAAGGAATACTCTCAAAGCTTATAAACTTCTTTAAAAAAGGCTAATTTTTTAAGCATGTTAACATTTTCTTGAACAATTACATTAAAAGCAGTATAATGGACCTTCTGTTTTAGAATAACCCTCATTACTTTTATTAATTAGGGTTAGCTGATTGCTGAACGGATGCTGAACGGATTTTTCTAAGATTTATAGTTCATTGCCATCTCAAGCTGTTCTACTAAAACTTTACTGATAAATTTAACTTTCAATTTAAGTTTAGAATATAGATTTATATCTTTTTGCTTAACTTATATTGGCTACATTTTGGAGAAAAAAAATGACTACAGAAGAAAACAAAGAAGGATGTTGTGATGCTGAGAAGCCAGCTAATACTTGTGCTACAGAAACTGTTGAAAAAGCAGAAGGAACTTGTGGGACAAAAGAAACTGCTGAGAAAGCGGAAGGAACTTGTTCTTCTACTACTGAAAAGACTGGTTGTTGCTAAAACATTAGTTTTTTCAAAATCTGGGAGAAACTTCTTCGTTTCTCTCAGATTTTCTTCCCTCCTAATACCCTGATTTTTCAGCCTTTTTACTATTTCTTTGCATCTCTTCTAGCCAAAACTTTAAAATATTCATTAAATTAGCTAATATCTTGTTAGGAAAAATATTCTAAACTGTAATTCCGCATGGAGGTTAAAATTAGGTTATGTACTTAGGTGGCATTCACTTCTCAATTAATAAATCATTTGGAAATCTCCAACTCGTTCCTGAACAAAAAGGTTTAAGACTTGTCTATACACCTCTCGAGGGCGGCAAGGAGGATAAAACATTAGCTGGTTATCTTAATTTGTTGTTACCCTTAGATGCTGTTGGTGGCCTTTGGGCAACTGCTCGTGCTTTTCTTTATGCAGTTGAATCGCTAGATGAAAACGTAATTCTTCATGCAAAAAATGGCGAAGAAAGATCTGACATATTAGTTAAACTCTATAGAGACAAACCAAAAGGAGCACAAGGAAAGCTTTCTGGAGAAGAAACTTGCTGGCTAAGATTAGTTACTGGACGAACTGAAGAAGAAAGGCGAAGAATTAAATTAGGGCCTAGAGATTTACTGTGTCTAGAATTAGCTTGTAACTCTGTAATGATTCTTGCAGGTGTTGAAAAACAACATAATCCTAAAGAAGCTTCTTAAATTATACATATTTTCTAACTTAACTATTGCTCAAATGTATCTTGTAGTATCTGAAAAGCCACGATAGCATTAAGGAAATATGGCTTCAAATAATCTAGTAATTATCGGGAACGGCATCGCTGGTATAACTACAGCACTTGAATATAGAAAGTTAAATCCAGAATCTAAAATCACTGTCATTTCAGGTGAAAGCCAATATTTTTATTCAAGAACTGCCCTGATGTATATTTTTATGGGGCATATGGAATTTGAAAATACCATTCCGTATCCGCCTGATTTTTGGAAAAAGCAAAAAATAGATTTGGTATTTGATTGGGTAGAAAAAGTTGATACAAATTCTAAAATTTTAAAGCTTAAAAATACTGATAATATTTTTTATGACAAACTTGTTCTTGCAACTGGCTCTATCTCAAATAAATTTGGCTGGCCTGGACAAGATCTAGATGGGGTTCAAGGACTATATTCACTTCAAGATTTGGAATTGCTTGAAAAAAATGTACTAAACGCCAAAAAAGCAATTATTGTAGGTGGTGGCTTAATAGGAATAGAACTTGCTGAAATGCTTCATTCCCGCGGCATACATGTTACTTTTCTAATCAGAGAAAACTTATATTGGAATAGCGTCCTTCCTGACGAAGAATCAAAACTAGTTGTGCACGCAATTAAAAGTGAACACTTTGATCTTATTAGAAAAACTAATCTTAAAGAAATAGTGGACAATGGAAACGGAAGAGTTTCTGGAATTATAACTGAATTTGATCAAAAAATTGAATGTGATTTTGTTGGATTAACCCCTGGAGTTAGCCCAAACGTTTCTATCGCTAAAGATTCTAACTTACCTATTAAGAAGGGCTATCTAGTTAACAAATATTTAGAAACTGAAATTACAGATATTTACGCATGCGGTGATTGTGCTGAGATAGTTAAGGACGACGGAACTTCTAAGATTTGGCCACTTTGGTACACAGGAAAAATGCACGGAGAAGTTTTAGCTCAAACCTTATCGGGCAATAAAACAGAATTTAAAATGGGTGTATTTTTTAACTCCGCAAAATTTCTTGACCTTGAATATCAAACTTACGGGGATGTATTTAGAGATAGAATAGGGGAGAAGCACCACTACTGGCAATCTGAGGATAAAAACCATTCCTTAAGATTAGTTGAAAAAGAGGGAGTACTTATTGGTGTTAATGTCATGGGTATAAGATACAGGCATAGAGTTTGTGAAGATTGGATTAAAAACAAACTTACGATAAAAAAAGTCCTAACTTTATTAGAAGATGCTAATTTTGACCCTGAATTTTCTAAGAAATTTGAACCTGAAATTATAAATAAGTTTCGAGGAGCTTTGTAATGAGTTTAATTCAAATTGGAAACGTAAAAGCTAAAAAAAATAAAATACCTACTCTAGCAAAACCTTTTGCTGTAATTACATTTATTGGTTTTTTATTCTTAGCTGTAATTTTTTTTCAACCGCTACTCAAATTAAAACTTATTAATTTTGGCAATTGGGCTTCTTTAACACTTAGTCTTGGATTAATTGTATTTGGCTCGCTAGGATGGATTTATTATAACTTTGCAAATACAATTCCGGGAATAAAACATAATAATATCTTTTTTAACTCAACTATGAGAAGAGGACTTATAGGCTGGAGTTTTGGCATATTAATAACAGGTTTTTATATCGTTCTTTATTTTTATGAAAAATTTAAAGCCTGGGGGATACCACCACTCCTTGACTCCTTAATTCAAACAGTAAACCCGCTATCCTTACTTCTTTCTGGACAAAATGCTGATAGATGGTTTCTTTATGGCACTTTTTACACAATGGCTGTTTTAATTATGGGAGTTCGAATGCTCCTTAAATACAGACATAATCGTTATCAACAAATTAGAACTCTTTCAGTAATGTTTTTTCAACTTGGCTTCGCTTTTTTGATTCCTGCCTTTCTAAAAGCTATTAAACAGCCTGAATTTTATTTTACCTATTTTTGGCCACTTAAGCCTGACTATCTTTTTCCTTGGGGAGTAAAAAATCTTACTGGAAAGGGGAGTGTTGGAATGTTTATGATCTGCTGGGGAATTGTAATGACTTTTATTGCAACTCCTGTGCTAACTTACTTTTTTGGAAAGCGCTGGTATTGTTCCTGGGTCTGTGGTTGTGGGGGCTTGGCTGAAACTCTAGGCGATCCTTTTAGACAAAACTCTGACAAATCTGAAAAAGCCTGGATCCTTGAACGATGGTTAATACATAGCGTCCTTCTTGCAATTATTTTTATCACTATACTACTGTGGACTAATGATTATTTTGGCAGATCTATTTTAGGAGGATTTACCTACACAGCAAAAGAATGGTACGGATTCTATATTGGTGCCATTTTTTCAGGTGTTATTGGAGTTGGTTTTTATCCAATTCTTGGTAGTAGAGTTTGGTGTCGGTTTGGCTGCCCAATGGCAGCAATTCTAGGAATTTTACAAAGATCTTTTTCTAAATTTAGAATAACAGTAAATGGAGATCAGTGTATTTCATGTGGGAACTGTTCAACTTACTGTGAAATGGGAATTGACGTGAGAGCTTACGCCCAGAGAGGTGAAAATATTGTTCGCTCAAGCTGCGTTGGTTGTGGGGTATGCGCCGCGGTATGCCCTAGAGGAGTTTTAGCACTTGAAAACGGACCTAGAAAAATAGGCCGATTCACTGGTTCGAATAAGAATCCATTGGCTATTATTAAAGATTCTTTGCTTAATAGAGAAATCTATAGCGAGTCTAAAAAGCAATATTCTGAAAAATAGCTTTTGTAGTAGCTCTCATACCCAATTATTCAGCTTATAACATAACTAGATGCTTTTTAATTGCATATTTAACTAAAGCAGCGGTTGAATCAAAATTAAGCTTACTTAGAACTCTTGCCCTATGAGTTTCTACTGTTCTTGGACTGATAAATAAATTTTTTGCAATTTCTTTATTTGCTAATCCATTAGCTAAAAGAAAGAAAACTTCTCGTTCTCTTTTACTTAAAACAGCAAGAGGATCTGTATTTAGATAATCAGCTTTTCTAATCGCCTCTATATCATCAGCAAGATAGTTGTACTTTGCAGGAACAACTATTTCACCTCGGTAAGCTCTAACAACTGTGTCATCAAGTTGTTCAGGTGTTAAATCTTTTATTACATAACCTGAAGCTCCTGCCATAAGAGCCTGTTTGATTAAAGACTCATCAACGTGAGCAGTAAGAATTATAGAGGTGCAGCCCACTCCTAAGTTCTTCATTTCATAAAGAACTTCAATTCCGCTCTTATCAGGCAATCCTAAATCAAGCAACAAAACATCAGGCTCGGTCTCTCCAACTATCTTCAAAGTTTCAGTATAATCCTTAGCTTCGCCAACAATTTCATAGCGCTGTAGAAGCATTAAAATACTTTTGATGCCCTTACGAACAATCGTGTGATCTTCGGCTAAAACGACTCTTATTTTTTCATTCTGTGTCATAAGTAAACTCAAGTAAAAAAAAGTTACTCAACAAGTATATTTACTAGTAAAGCATTATACTTATAGATGGTATTAAATTAAACTAGCTAGTATTAAATTAAACAAAATTTGCCTAGCATATGCAAATCGAATAAAATGCTAGCATGAACAAGTACTTTTACCTAATTATAATAAGCACATACTTATCAGCTTGTTCGAATGATTACCATTTATTTCAGCTAAATAATAGTTTTACTCATAGTAGGCAAATGTATCACTTAAAACAGCTTAGAAAAGCTAACAAGGGCAATACTGGCTTAATTCTAGATAATGTTGATGAGAAAAACGCCTCTATTGAATATGCTTATAAAAACTGCAAACCTCACGGAATTTCGTCTGCTGGCAATAAGACATATCTTTGCTTTGATGATTCGGTGTAGAAGTAGAAATATTACATATCTCTCTTGAAAACTTTATATTTTTAATTTTTATTTACATCTTCAGCTAGGTCTTTAATTCTTGTTTAGATTTAATACAAAATTCTTTAATTTCTCTTAGCGTCACTTCTCCAGTTGAAATTTTTTTAGCAACTGCTATCTGAGCAATGTTATGTTTAATTCCATAAAAATAAAGACATCTTGCATCTTTTGAAGTCAAAGGAACTCCTGAAATCAAAGACATTAGCTCTCTCTTACTTAAGTGGGTACAATCTTGAGTATTACCTCTTCTATCTTTAAAGACTAAGTTTCCGAAAGTCCCAGATAAGTTACCACCGCCTAGTTCTCTTTGTTTCTGAACATCAATCATTACTGTCTCATAATATCACATCTGAATTAACTAATCATTTGAATTCCTAAATTTTTGGATGGAAATGTAGCAGTTAACAGAGCAAAGCGAACGGACACAAATCTTTCGTAGTTGCCCAAACTATGAAGGGAAAGCTTACTTTGTATACTGCTCGACATTAGGTTTTTCCGTTTTTTTTCTTGAAATTTATGCATAGCATAAATTCAGATTTATTTGTTCGAGCAGTATATATGTTTATTACGGCAAAAAATAGCTTCACCATTGTTTTGTAGCGAGAGGGTTAAATACGTAAAAATAATGGCAGGACAACTCTAATGTCGTTGGGTATGTTTAAGTAAGAAAATTTGTTCAATCTTTTAATTTGATTTATAAGTTAAAGAGGCAGTTATTTGTAGAATTAATAAAAAATATAATATGTAATTACAGCTAGTTATGGCAATTAATGTATTTTTTACATTTTTAATATCACTTTCAAGGTAACTTTTACCATAACGTGTGCAAGTCATATTAATTATAAGTTTTTGTACTTTTATTGAGAGGGGAAAATGATTGTTTTAAATAATTCAAGAGTCAGTGTAAGGTCTATAGTTTGTGTAATGTGTCTCTTGCTACTGCTAGTAACAAACGCCTTATATGCTCAAAATATTACTCCATTTCATTGTGATGGAAGAAATATAATAACAATAGCAGTCAATAATAACCAAGATTCACAACTACACTATCTTAACCAAAACGGAACATTGGTTAGCGTAGACCCACTTCTTCCAGCTATGGATGTTGTCGTAAACTCATTAGGTTATAACCCAGTTGATAATTTTTTATATGCAACTGTTTCTTTTGGAGGTTCCGTAAATGGAGTCCAGTATTCAAAAGGTGATATCATTAGAATTGGCCTAGCCGGTCAAACTGAGAACTTAGGAAACCCTGGATGGGCAAATGAGTTTTATTGGATTGGCGCGTTTTTAGCAGATGGAACATATGTAGTTGCTAATGACGTTAACGGCACTAGTAAAATTTTTACTATAGATGTTAGCACAACTCCTGCTAGAATTATCACTCAATCAACAACACCAGGAATAGCGTTTAATGATATAGCAGTTAATCCACTTGATTTTGGTGTTTATACTATTGATGAAAATATAGGAACAGTTGTTGAGATAAATCCCTATACTGGACAAATCATTAATACACTTCCAAGACAAACTGGAATAGGAATAGGAGTTAATGCTGGGTCTCAATTTTTTAGTGCTGAGGGTAGATTTTTTGCCTATGATGGTACTGGTGCTGGGAAAATGTATGAAATTAATATGAACCCAAGCAGTTCAACATACGGAGTTGGAACGATTATAGGAATTGGACCTATAACGCCTAATCATGATGGAGCTTCGTGTATTGATAATTTAAGTTTCTTTAAAACTGTTAATAAAGCAGAAACTTTTCCTGGAGATACCCTTACATACACTTACGAAATTTCTAACTCTAAGCTCTCCTCTATTACTATTGATTTTGAAGATGCGCTTCCAGAGGACGCCTCAAATCGTAGTTTTGTTGCAGGAACTTTTAGAGATTTGAATGGTGTTGGTGGTGTAATCAATAACTATGCTGGAACACGATTACTAAGTTTAAAAGGCTTAACTATTCCAGCTCGTGCAACTATTAATTTAAGAGTTGATGTGCTCGTAGGTGCTAGTTCACCTTCTGGAATTTATTTAAATCAAGCAACAATCTGTAATCTGCCTTCAGGTGGGCCAGACTGTATATCTTCAGACGATCCTACTGTTGCTGGGAATGAAGATCCAACAATAGTTAGAGTTATTGCGCCTGAATGCGTAATGGACAGTTGTGGAGTTTGTGGGGGAGATGGAAGCTCTTGTTGTACTGAAATTGATCAATCTGATCTACAGTCTGATGTTGACAATAGAGGATACGGTTTATCTACCATAATAACAAAATTATCTTCAATTCTTAGAAGTGTTGCGAAAAAATCAACAACAACTTCTTTGAAAAAGAAATTAAGAAATGATGCTAAAGATGGCAAAAAAGATGGTGAAATAGTTGCTAATAACACTTGGATTGCTATTTGGACTTTTGATTCAACGCCACTTAGCTGTAATGTCATAGATAACTCTTGTACTACCGTGTTTGCTGTGGCTCAAGAACAAGCATATTTAAATGAATTTGGAAAATTAAACACTATAATGAAAAAACTT
Source organism: uncultured bacterium (assembly GCA_937976335.1). Lineage (GTDB taxonomy): Bacteria > Bdellovibrionota_C > UBA2361 > UBA2361 > CALJRW01 > CALJRW01. Next base: position 24,421 of record CALJRW010000067.1, read on the forward strand.
TATAAAAAAATTAAAAGAAATGGCAAAAAAATAAACGCCACAAAAGAACTGAGAAAAGCAAAAAAACTTAGAACTAGATTCTTAAAAGAAGAACAAGAAACTTTAGATGCATTTGCTACACTTATTAAGCAAAGTGATGTTTGTAGTTAGAAAACTAAGCTTTGTTTAATGAGAAATCAAAATAAAGGTACTTTTAGAATCTGAAAAAAGTTTATCTATATGAAAAGATAGGGTATTTATCCTTGAAACGTGTCTTAACTTTTCAGGATAAGCTAAACTGTTGGATAAGACTAAAATTACAAAAATCTTAGTAATTAATCGATTTTATTAAACTATAAGAATTAGATGATACTAATTCTTATAGTTCCTAAATATTCATGAAGTAAATTAAATAGTTAAGTGAAAAAATAGCATCTTGGCTTAAAAGTAAAAGAATATTAGTGTTTATACTGAATCTTATGAGTAGTATTACTCATCAATAAAGTTGTTAGTTCTAATAGCCTAAATTATTAATTCTAGCAGTTTGAAACGCTAAAGCCGTTTAAATTTAGATAGAAGATGTAAAATATTAAATTAAGGAAAGTTTCTTATGTTAAAAAATATATCTATTCGTTTTTCATTTAAGCTAATTGTTTTTACTTTTTTTGTATTGCTTTCATTTAGCTCTGAAATTTTAGCTCAAGAAACTGGCTCAAAAGTTTGTATAAAAGCTCAGCTTTCTAGAGGAAACAATATAAGGATAAGAAGAAGAGTTGTTGAACTTGGCACACCTTGCCCAAGAGGATTCCAACCTATTTTTAATACTAGCAGTTTAGATGGAATTAACGGTTCCGATGGTGTAGCAGGCGCTGACGGTGCTACTGGTGCCGAGGGTGCGACAGGTGCTGATGGTGCAACTGGAATGATTGGAGCCGATGGCGTAACAGGTGCTGATGGAGCAACGGGATTAACTGGTGCCGAGGGTGCTACAGGCGCTAATGGATTGACAGGTGCAAATGGAGCTAACGGGGCAACTGGTGTTGATGGAGCTACGGGAGAAACTGGTGCAACTGGAATAAGCGGGACTGATGGCGTAACGGGCGATATTGGAGCAACCGGTTCTACAGGTGCTGATGGAGCGACTGGAATGATTGGAGCTAATGGGGCTACAGGTGCTGACGGAGCAACGGGTGCCAATGGTACATTTAACATAGCCGGTTGTTCTGCTGAAGTTTCTACATCTCCAGGAACAGATCCTTTAGGTTATGAAAGTATATCAGCGCGATGTGCAACTGCTGGAGACTTTATGATTCATTGGGGTTGGACATCAAATTTGATACGAAATAATACTAATGCTCCTATTTTGACACATGCTGAGACTCTATTTACAAGTGGTGTAGCAGATGGAATGGATATATCTGTTTATAATGCTTTTGGTTTAAGTTCACATACAACAACACTGACCTTAGTTTGTTGTACTCCATAATTTAAATTTAAAATCATAGAGTACTTATTTGTACTCTATGACTTTAAAACCAAGACTAGTTATAGAAAAAAAGATGGTTGGGAAGGATAGGAGGCTTACATAAAAATCAACACCTATACTACTGCGGAATCGATTTACATCCAAAGAAAATGTACGTGTGTATTCTATAAGTTCAGCCGAAGAAATTCCTAAGATTAATAGTACCTTACAGGGAAGGTTTAGTAGTAGTAGAAGCAAAGTGCATGTTTTGTTGGTACTGGCTAGCAAATCTATGTGAAGATGGAGAAATTCCCTTTGTTATACCACTAACTTATAACTTTAGAACAAGCTTTTCGTAATTCTGCTATTATTTTCTCAGATTCTGCTGGCATATCAAGACTAAAATCGGGATTCAGGTCATCGGGAATAGGTTGAAATAGGTCCCAATTGCGAGATAAATATCCATATCTTATTTCTAAAGGTTGAAGTTCCTCTCGAGCCCATTCGAAACCACTCATTCCAGGAAGATGTTTTTCTGTTAAGATTACCTCATCTCCATTAAGTTGAGAGAAGCCTCTTCGGCAGTCCTAAAACCAGTTGCAGAAAAACCTGCATCCTCGAGAACATCTATCATATTAGTGCGCATTTCTACATCGGGTTCGACGTATACTACTTTGTTAGCTCTATCTCTATTCATTAACTTTACTTAATATATAGTGGTATGACGGTAAGTTTAGCAGATTTTAAGCTGACAGGCGAAGAATTCTGCTAAAACGAATTGTTATGCACTAGCCTCTAGGTTTTTATTAACTTTTTCTAAGTGTCTTACGCCCATTTCAATTCTTACTTCATCTAGTCTTGTGATTTCTTTATCAGCAAAATAATCTTCAATTGCTTCTGCAGCACTAAGCAAATGATAAGATCCAGGCTCCCAGCAAAGATCTCCAGTTGAGAAGTCAGGTAAGTATTGCACCCATGGTTCTTCAAAAAGCGAGTCATCAATAGTATCCTCTATCGCATTATTGCTTAACATTTCATTAGCTAGTGCTCTTAACTCTTGAGGCATTTCTCTATTGATTTCAATGCCACGATCTGTTTTATGAATTTCTTGCATTTACATCTCCTTGAGTGTGCATAACAGTACAGTTTAAACCATACCACGGTATCACGGTATTTTACAGTATTATTAAATATGATACCAACCATCGTAATAAAAATAAATAACTCTAACACCTTACACTCAACCAAAAATACTACCAATACTATAAATTTGGTATCTGATACCATTGATACCAGTAATTTCTTTAGAAACTTCTAACTTATTTTGACGATTATATTTGAAGTAGGGGAGGTAAGATAGTTATCCCAAAAAAGCATTTTCCTAAAAAACTTTTTTGGGATAACTAAACCGCCGGCTTGTCTGTCAAAGCTTCAACAAAACGAGAAAATAATATCAATAATTACTTTTATAAACTATCTAGTCAGCCCTGAGAAAGTAAAAAAGAGCAATGAAAAGAATAATCTAGATGGCAGAAGTGGGTAAAAAGTAGTAATTTAAAAACCAGAAAAGTAAAATATTATAAAAAAAGCTGGTTTTTAATAATGAGAAATAAAGAAG
>CALJRW010000068.1 GCA_937976335.1 uncultured bacterium
CTTTAAGGTTCTTTACTCTAAACTAAGAGCTTTAGCTAATTTACTTTTTAAGAGAAAATAACTCGGTTTTGCTATAAAAATCTTTTCGCTTTTTTAGACTTTTACGTTTTCTTCTTTTTTAAAATAAAAAACTTTTGTTTAGCTTTTGATTTTCTTTGTGAGTTAGGGGGGACGAATCCATGAGAACCAAGGTACTCTGTTTGGCTTGGTTTTTCCATTCATCATTGATCTGATATAAAAAATAGCTCCAATAAGTTGAGCAATTGAAGTAAATATGAGAATGCAAAGAACCATAAGCTTATTATACATGATTTAAACAAAATTAACATTTATCTTAAGCAGTAAGAATATCTTTAGATATTATTCACAAGACAGAATAATAACACCAAGAATCGTCAAGCAAACTCCAATAGCTTTAAACCATGACAGACTAGAATTAAAAATAAACAGTGCAGCAATGGTAATAAAAACTGCTCTTGAAGAACTAACAGCGACAGCAAATCCTGGGTTTGGAGCATCAGCAACAGCTCTTAAGTGCAATAAATTCCCGAGATAACTAAAAACTGCAGCTAACAAAAGTAAAAATAAAATTTTAAGATTTGCATGAAAAGTTGGCTTAGTGATAATTACTTGAGTACCGTAAAGCACTGTACAAAAGATTGAAATACTTAAGAGTATAATTGAGTTAGCAACAGGAACCAAAGACAAGTGCTTTGCAAGCAAAATCATGCAACTTAAAGACAATGTTCCAAGTAAAGCGCTTATATACCATGTCATTTAAATATCCTTCTTACGTTCTGAGCTATAACTTCACTTTCTAAAAATTATAAATCTCTGTTTCAATATTTTTTTTTCATTTTACTATTTATAGACAGTAAAACGATGAAGATCGAAACTCACTTATCAGAATTATTAGATGAAAGATTAGCACTAAAACTAAAATAAATCATCAGAGATATAAAAAAACTAGCAAATGTAAATACAGACACAGTCCAAATGCTCCAAAAATCATTTATTCGAGCTATTTCTGGAGAATTCAAATCATAAAGAAGCGCAATATTGCTGCCAAGTGGAGAGCACTCTGATTTAAAGTAATATGGTTCAGAAAAAAGAATATGCTTTTCTAAATTCTATTCAAAATTAGTAGTAGGGTATTCAATTTTAGATTTATAAAATGCTTGCCCATCCTTATCGACTCCCTGTTCGATCTCAATAACTTTTCCTACAACTTCTCTAGATGAGTTCAAAAAAGTAAGTGTAGTTACAATGTGATATATAGCCAAAAAAAAGGCAATAGGAATCAAAACCTTAGAAACTTTTAAAAATGTTTTCATTTGCTTTTTGTTACTAAAAAAATTTTCTTAGTTTTTATGAACAATCTCCTGACCAAGGGAGTCTAGTCTGAGCACCAAAGGCTTTTACAAAAGGTAGAATTCTATCAAACCTCTGTTGATCTTTAGTCTTCAATGAAATAACGAGGCGATCAACTGCAGAAACAAATAATAAGCCAGCATGAATTTCTGATTTAAATACAGACTTCATAACACTCCACTGCGCCATGTCTAAGTTAAACTCCAAATTTTCCAGAGCACTGTCAAAGTCTCCTAATTCAACGCAGCCTTCAACATATTCTAAAGACTTTAAAATAGTAGCTAAGCTATGTGGAGCTTTATCAATAAAATTCCTTTTATCTATACTTATATCCATAAACTACCAACCTGATAGAGCTCTAAAAGAGTGATTTTGCCTAGGGGGCAAGATTTCAAAACGCTTACTTCTCACTATTTTAACCGAATCGCAATATGTTGTGCAAATTTTTTCACACCTAAACTCTCGGCTGATTTAATCGCTCCGATATTAGAGGATAGGGTCTGATAGTCCATTATCAATCCTGCCTCTAGCAAATGTTGAAAAGCAAGTGATAGAGCAGGCTTGGATAACCCAAGCCCTCTGCTTGCAGGACGAGTGTAAATTCCAGGAAAGGCTAAAACCCCATCTTTAATTGAGTAATTTGAAACTGAAACAAGTACATTATCTTGAAAAATGCCAAAATAGTGAGATTTTTCTTTTCCACATCCACTCCACTCCCAGCCCCTTGGATCAGAGCCATCATTTAAAACTTCTGCTTCTTGAAAGGAAATTTCACGGCCATCACTTACCTTAAGAGGTTTAAAATCTTTTTTTTCAAGTGCTCCATGATAAGCCGGCCCAATGATTGTTTCGATATTAGAAGCAAAACATTTTTTTAAGATCTCTAAATCAAAAAGATTAGCAGGAGCAACTTCATTTAGTAAACTTTCGCATGTAGGCAAAAAGTCATTAGGACAAGAGATGACAAGCGATTCATTTCTCTTAAATATCCAAACTCCTCGATAATCACCTAATGCTGAGTGTGGAAAAAAATGGGAGCCAGGCTGAGAAAAAATGGAAGAATCTATTCCAAAAAATTTAGACCAGTATTTTGTAGTATCTGTTTGAGTATGTTTGCTTATATCCATTTTAGCTGTCCAATACTAAAAATTATAACGAGCAAAAAGAATCAGTTATGCAGAGCTATAGATTTGCAAAAATATCCTTTATCAGCCTAGGTCTTATTCTACCATCTTTTTGTTTCTTATGTCTTTGATGGAGATTTGATAAATTTAAAACCTATTTATCACTAGTGTCCCATTAGATGTTAAATAAATCTAACTGCTTATCAGAATGCAAGTGAAAACCTATATACTGCTGCATGGAATACTATTAGGGAATGGTCTGATGATGAATTTCCTGACCTTAGTCCAGCTGCTGTTATGAGCCTTCACACTGCAGGAGATCTTCTTAACTGGCATCCTCATATTCATGCTCTTATCCCCA
>CALJRW010000069.1 GCA_937976335.1 uncultured bacterium
TTAAAGAAAAAGAAGAAAAACTAATAAAGGAAATATCTCAGTTGCAAAGTGAAATACAAAAAATTAAATCCAAAGAAGAACAAAGCCTTCTTAATCAAGAATTAATTAATCTTAAACGAGAAATTGAAAGCTTACGGGCTCAACAGCCTTCTGGGTTGGATAAAAATTTCAGTCGCTTACAAGAAGAGATGCAAAAATTAAAAGAAGAACTTAATATGTTAAAAGCAAAAAATGACTCCTTAACAACAGAAAAAAAAGAACTCATTGATAAAATGCAAAAACTTCAAAAAGAATATGAAATCCTAAAAAAAGAAATCGACTCTCTTAGACTAAAAGAAGAACAGTTATTGAATAAACTTATGTCTGATTTAAAACGTCTTCAAGGCTTTTTAGATTATACAAATAATCCTATTTATTATATATTACCAATAGAAGATTAGTACCAACTAAGGAGAATAAGAATGAAAAAGATTAATAACCCCTCATCTTTTGTCTTAAGCCTTATATATGGTTTTGGTTTTTTGCTTGTCTGTGCAGACTTTATAGCTAATAATTTCTTCAATACAAAATTATGCGAAACAAGTGGCTGTCAGGTGGTTGAAAGTTTTGTATATGGTGGAAATGATGTTTTGCTAGCTTTTGGAGCAGTTTTGTTTGCGTTGTTGTTTGTATCTAACTGGAAAGGTTACCGTACTTTGCAGTCCTTGCTTCTTGCTTTAGCTTTGCCTGCAGAAGGCTATTTGCTTGGATTTCAAAGTTTTATCATAAAACAGTTTTGCTTATTTTGCTTGATTGTTTTTTCTTGCCTTTTTGTTGCAACTTTGGTTAACCTCTTCTTTGCAAAAAGATATGAGTTTAGGTATGCCTTGATAGGTCTAGCAGCAGTTTTTGTTGTAACCTTTTTGGTAAATCCTCGCATTCCTACTATTCCTAATAGCCTTACTTTGATTTACTCAGAAAGTTGCCCCCATTGTAAAGATGTTATCCAGTTTTGTGAACAAAAGGGAGTGCCTGTAAACTTGGTTGAGGTTAAACAAAGTGTTGGCCTTATGCATTCACTAAACTTGGATAGTGTTCCTGTGCTTTTCTGTACAGATGGCAGTAAAAGAAAAGTCGTCGTTGGTGCTGAAGAAATTAAAAAATGCCTTATGCAGAAGGTTGAACCTAAAGCCACAAGTAAAGCTCTTCCAGTCTCTGCTAAAAATGCTCCTGAAAAACCTAATAAAAACAGGGAAGAAAATAAAATAAAAGAAAATAAAACTTTAGAGCTAAAACAGCCTGTTCAAATCCCTGAAGTAAAATCTCCTGCCCTTTTTGAGGATCAACATACATGTTCTGTTTTTCAGAAGGCTAACCCTTGTGGTGAGTAAATTTCGGTTTACTATGTTGGTAGTATGATGTTATCGTCAATAAAGATTCATAAAAACTATATAAGTTATCATCCACAAACGATATCTGAGATAACCCATGAAATATTTCGTCAAAAATATTAAAAGTTGATTCCATGTTAAGAGTTCTTTTAAACATTTCTTGCACTCTTTTTAAATACATTCTTCTTAGTCCCGCTTCTATTTCGTTTCTTGGTTCTGTGTAAATTAATAATTTTCTAATTCTCATAATTTAACTTCTTTTTTAGACACTCTATTATGGCTTTTTTTCTTTTATTTATAAAATTTTCTTTATTTTCATTTAATAAGTCCTCCAAAGCATCTGAAGGAATTATATGAGATGCTAATATTTTTTTTAACACTTCTTCTCCATGTATATTAAGTATTTGCTTAAAGTACTCAGAAGGTTTTCTGTTTGATTTTTCTGCGTTTGTTGAGATTAATGTTCTATTGGGAATGCGATTGTCATTATAAACTGATTTAGGGAAAATATGGTCATCCTGAATTTTTTCTGCATTAAACTGAGGTGGTTGTCCTGTTTTGAAATCTAATGCACCTTCAAGTACAATCATATTTATAACTCCTCTGTAAATTGCAGAAGATTGTTTATCAACATCTAAGTCCGTTTCATCAAGATTGAAGTTTCGTATAAAGTCTGGTACTTTTGTATCGTCATTAATCCATTTTTTTAAAGTAGCATAATCATTTGCTGAAGTAGTTTCTACTGCCTTATCGTATCTATTAGAGAATACAGAGACCCAGTACCAACAATCTATTTTTTTGTAGTTATTCATTGTTTCTAATCCTTCTTTATTAATATAATTAATCATAGCGGCAAGCGGAACTATCATTGATGTATATGGCATCCATTTTTTAAAGTCTAAAACACCATACCCATCTTTCAAATCCGTAATCCTTTTGTATGCACTATTTAGTGCTTTACAAGCTATTTCCCAATCTTTCTCAAAATCTTGTGGTTCTAGTTCAAGAATTTTACTGCGTTTTATTTCTTTCCCTCTTATTAAAGCAATAAATTTTAAAATAAATTCCGGTGGTATAAATTTTACAAATTCATTATCTCTTTTAAATTTTTCATAATCTTCTTTAACTTTCTCCAATAGATCTCTTAACTTAATTCCATATTTATATAATCTTGCAGTTAAAAGCTCAAAAATAGATAGTGGTTCTCCTGTTCTGTTTATTCTTTCAAAAGTTTCAACTATTTTTTCCAAATCAGTTCCTCTTGATAGAGAAACTATATGAATTTCATAATTTTGAAAATTATTAACCAAGGAAATTATCTCGGCAAATTTTGAATTACCATTGAATTTCTTAGCTACCTGACCAATATCTGTAAAGAGACTAAATGGGATGATATTATTCCTTTTTTTTATTTCTTCAATTCTTCTATCGTTTACCGCTATTGCAGCATCATTCCACTGTTCATTAAGTGCCTTTTCGATATCAAGAAAAAATTTATATGGGTTTTTTGCACCTTTTAAAGGTATGTTCGGTTCGTATAAAGCATAAAACAATGCCGTAGTTCGTTGTTGACCATCCAATAAAATTTTTACTATTGATTGCATTTGTACATCTTTATTTACTTCTCTTA
>CALJRW010000070.1 GCA_937976335.1 uncultured bacterium
GCACTTCCATTCAAAGACATAAATATGATTTGCAAAATTTACCAGAAAATTAGCTTGTTTTCTGCACTTACTTCAAATAACTTGCAATACAAAACTCTAAATAACTAATCTCTTTCGCTTTATAAGATTTACTACCTGAAACAATAAGTGAGTTTTTTAGATTTTTACAACAAAAAGTGAATGTCTTAGATTGTTCGAAAAAACTTTTATGAAGAAGTTAGGGGAGGGTAGAAAACACTCATCTTCTCTTGAAAATTTTAACCAACTCATCAATTTTTTCTCTTGCCTTCGATTCTTGTTTACTAATAACAGCTTCCCTTACACAATTAGAAATATGTGCATCCAAAATGTTAGCCTCAACTGCCTTAATTGCAGAACGAACAGCCTGAAGCTGAGTGATAATATCTGGGCAATACTTCCTCTCCTCAATCATCTTAAGTACGCCGTTGATTTGACCAGAGGCTCTATTTAGTCTCGCCACTTGTTTAGAGTGGTCAGGATGCTCCCGGTGACAGTCATTCTTCATACTTACAATATCCTCGGAGCTAAAAAAGCGAAAAAGCCTCCAATTAAGTAAATGAAAATCGAAAAAATATAAATTGCGTTACTCGCGACTTTCGTCTTTGAACATGCCCTTGTTAAGTCCTCGTCTATTGGGCAAGAGAGATTTTTGGAGTAAAGTCTAAGCGCAGCAGAGAATAGGAGCATCAAGCCAGCAAATATAAATATGACTACCTTATGTTTTGATAGCCAGATAAGCTGAGGTACATTTGATACCAATCCCGCCATCACACTTCCTGCTCCGATAGCAACAAGTAGAGCTGGAAGGGCACAACAAACTAAGGTGCTGGCAGAGGTAAAAAGTGTCAGAAGATCAACTAATCTATTCTTTTTCATCTTCTTCCCTTTGAACTGAAACAACCGATATGCCATTGTCAATAACGGCTTTTTCAACTTCCTTATCAGTTAGATTCTGGCCGTCTTTGAGCCATATAAAGACAACGCCCTTTTCAAGGCTTACATCTATTTTTTTAACTGCTTCCTTTTTGCCAAAAGACTTTTTTAGCCCTTGGGCACAAAAATCACATACCATTCCATTCACTTTTACTTCTAAGCTTGGATGATTCTCTGCGTTGGCAAAGTTAGCAAAAGAGATAAACAAGATTAGAATTAGTCCCATTTTTTTCATTGATATTTCTCCTTAAAAATTAATGTCGATAGATAAAATTAAAGATAAAGTCCTTTTCGGAATCTAATCCGATTTCAAATAGAAACTCGTTTTTGAATAACCTTATGACTGGAGCAGTCCTAAATTCTTTATCCTCTTCCGGGTGATGCTCGACTTGAAGCATTAACCAAGTATGAATTGAACCGAACTTACCTAGATAAGGGGCAATTCCAACTCTTGCTTTTTGATGAAATGAGCCGTTATCAAATACTTCGGCATGTTGAATGGAAGCACTATAAGAAGTGAAATATCTTCGTGTTTCCCAATCACCTGCAAAGCTTAGAGCTTTGTTAAATTCAGTGGAATCGTCAGTTGCTACTCCTAGTTCAATCATTGAGTAGATATTAGCCTGTGAAGTTGACGTGTTTTGTCTCAACAAAAGGTTGTTTAGCTGTAAGTTAAAATCTCTTCTATCGCTATTTCTGTAATCCTCGACAACAGCCCCTAATGAATAGTTCACTGTGGGGGAGTTATGGAGGTGAAGTCTGCTAGTCTCCCAATTATTCCTACTCATTAGAGTCCAGCCGTCAGGGTACGAAACAGGTCTTGCTTCGGCGGTAGAGGCTAAAATAAGAAGTAGGAAGATTATATACCCCATAGGGGTATTATAATATACCCCTGTGGGGTATGCAAGCCTATCGTTCTATACGTAAATCGCTAGTAAGTAATCTAAGATAAGTAATCTAAGACATGGCATAAACCTCAAAAGAGGGAAATTTTATGCAATTTATAGAAATTTCTGTATTGAAAAAAAATCTCCTCTTAATATGACACGAGATTACCGAATTAACGGTATCCCGATAAAAAGAGGAGATATTATGATGAACTATATTGGCATAGATGCAGGAACTCGTTCAAGTGCAATCTGCGTATTGAATGAAAAAAGAGAAGAGAAGTACAACTGGGAAGGTAGCAATAAGAAGTTATTTGAGGAGATATCTCAAATAAAAGGAGATAAGAAATGCGTAATAGAGGCATCTCCTTTATCAGAGCATTATTGTGAGCTAATAGAAGAGTTAGGTGCAGAGATAGAAATAGTAGATTCGCGTCACACGAAGGCGATCTTAAATGGCAAGAAAAAGACAGATAAGATAGATGCGAAAGTGCTAGCAGAGCTAGCGAGTTTAGGTTGGTACAAAGCAATTTACAGGAAAGGCGGTAAGGCTAGAGGTCAGAGAACGGTCATGCACGGCAGAGACAGTTTAGTTAAAGTATCAACTAAATTAAAAAATACAATTAGAGGCTTATTAAAGAGTCACGGTATAGTGCTGAAAAAATCATCAGAAGGAGAAGCCTTTGTAAGTCATGTAAGAGAATCTATATCAGATTTATCAGAAGAGATAAAAATAGTAATAGAAGATCTACTTCAAGTATGGCAGTCAGTGTACGAAAGACAAAGAAAATCATACAAGCTACTAAAAAAGATGGCTGACGCAGATGAAGTTACAAAGCGTTTAATGACTGTTCCAGGAGTAGGACCCTCAACAGCCTTAGCTTTTGTTTCAACTATAGTTAATCCAACTCGCTTCAGTTGTCCGAAAAAAGTAGTTGGATATTTAGGACTTGCTCCTAGAGTGCATCAATCAGGAGATACTTACTATCATGGTAGGATTTCTAAAATGGGAGACAAGAATACTCGTTGGCTCTTAGTTGAAGCTGCTAATGTAATTCTTACTAGAGTGAAGACTGACTTCCCTCTTAGAACTTGGGGACTGAATTTACTCACAGAAAAAGGAATTGCTAAGGCTAGAGTCGCTGTGGCTAGGAGACTTGCTATTATGCTTTTTACTATATGGATAGAAGGCTCTACTTTTAAAGTTTTAGAAAATAAATAGTTTTTTAAGCTGAGACATTTGGAAAGATGGTGTCGGAACGGTTGCTTCGCCGTGGGTGTTGAGCTTCGAGCTCGTGTAAGACATTGAACGCAACTCTCCTATGCCATCTTGTGGCTCTGACCACGTAAAGAACAATGAGATTCGCCGTCTTCCCAAATGTCTTTTCTTTCGCTTTATAAGATTTACTACCTGATTGTCTTTCAATTGTAAAAGAATTTGATTTGGCTTATGAGTTCTATAAAGAACCCCTCCCCAATCAGTAGTTTTTGCTCTCATTTTTCCGAATCTCTTCGTTAAAGTAGTTTTGACTTCGCTCGGAGTACCAATTCGTACACCTTCGCTCGTCAAAACTACTTTAACTCGACCTTCTAAAAAATGAGAGCAAAAAAAGTATGCTTGATAATATTGAAATCTCTTCTAAAAAATTTAAGGCGTTTTTTTGAGTAGTAGTAGAGATGATGATATCATCAATATGATTATATTTATGCGAGGTTAAAATAATGCGAATCAAAGAGATGTTTGCGACAGTCAAAATCGATGATCTTCCAAAAATTAAAAGAGAAGGAAATCTGAGTTCTCAAGATATAAATGTCAAACGAATTGCGCTCTCGGCTGTTTTTCCTTTATGGCTTGAAGGTAAAGAGTTTAAGGATAACTGTCGTTTATACTTGGAAAAAATTAATGAAGCTCTACCTGAAAATGTAAATTTCCCTGTAAATGGATTAAGGTCACTAAGTGCTACTTTTGTACGCCGTTTTGATGTGGCATACCGTAGTTGGTGTAGAGATTTGCCTATCGATTTATCTATTCCATTTAATTCTGGTTGTGGCACACCGCTTAGACCTCTAATCGCTAAAGAAGCAAGTTCAAATCCAATGTTAAATGTCAGTGAAGATGACAACATTGTTTCTGAAATTTTATCGTTAATTCAGGAAAAAGTTAGAGAAGAGGATAAGGATAAAATTACTAAGAAAGAAGTAGTTGATCTTTTTAATCGACTACGTCAAACCTTAGAATTTGATCGAATACAAAGCAGTGGCATAGGTAATGTTGATTGCTTTACTTCTCTATCTTCAGGTAGAACTATTGTATTACAAGATTATTTAGTTAGGCCAATTAGAGATACAATTGATAATTTGTTTGAAAAGCTTGATCAAAGTGCGAATATTGATAGTTTAGTTTCAGAATTAAAAGGACAGTTAAAATTAATTCAATCTGTACTTGTATCTGATTCCAAAGAGTTAGAATTTCTAGATAAGTTTCGTAGAAATCAAAAAGCTGAATCTCCAGTTGATTTACTTTCAGTTTTACGAGAAATAGAACTTTCTCCTAAAAGTTTCACTGACTTAGTCGTTAGAGGTGTTTTAGAAGTAGAGAATAGCGAATATCAAGGTGTTCTCATTTACAGTCTTAATGAGCTTTTTTCATTGATTTTAGAAATTTTAGAAGATGAAGAAATAGAACCTAGTAAGTTAAAAAAACTACATGAAATTTTAAGTATAGAGAGTGTAGAGAATTAGCTTAAAAAAAAGAATAAAAAAAAGTTAATAATACGTACTACAGAAAGCATTGGCGAGAATTGCAAAATCTCAATCAAAAAGAAGAATTTTGGGTATCTTCTCCACTCTCATCTACTCCTCTCCCGCTCTATAGCTGGATTATCACTAATTCACATACTTTCTCATCATGGGAGTGTCGAAAAACGGCTAAAACCCCCTAGATACAATTACTTGAAAATCTGTTAAAACCTTTTTATGAGTTTAAAGAAGGAGAATAAACAGATGAGCATGTACATCCCGAATTTAGAAGAGCTAATATCAGAAGATC
>CALJRW010000071.1 GCA_937976335.1 uncultured bacterium
TATTAGTAGCTCTTCATGTGTCGCTACTTCTGGGTTTATTTTGAGAATCTTAGGCACACATATTATATGCACTATTTTCTAACTCTTAGATACTCCTAATTTCATTATTATCGGAAATTTCTTTCTGTCTTTACTATATTATACATGTCTTTCTGCTATTATTTTCTTGCGTAAATGCAAAAGTCTAGTCTGATAGTTAGCTTTATTTAAAAAAATGGTGCCCAGAAGAGGACTTGAACCTCCACGGCCTTGCGGCCACTAGACCCTTAATCTAGCGTGTCTACCAATTCCACCATCTGGGCATATATCAATTAATTAACTGTTTCAGTTATTGGCTGCTCTTCCATTGGAATAGTTTCTACAATTGGAGCTTCTTCAAGAGGGTTCTCAGCTACTACAGTTTTTTCAGTAACTTCAGTTGTTGCCTCTTCAACTTTATCAACAAATTTTGGAGCAGATTCTGCTTCCGTACCAGTAGCTACAGCCTCACTCGCTTCTGTAGTATCTACCTTCTCATCCGTAGTAGAAGTAGTAGAAACAGAATCTTCTTTAGTTTCTTTAGCAACAGCAGTAAGTGCATTAGCTTCTGCCTCTTTAATTGCCCCTTCTAGTACAGAGCCTTGCAATGGATCAAACCCGCCAGCACCTCTAACAGCAGGTGAACGACTGTTATAATATTTAACTAAAAATATTGACGTTACCATAAATCCAATAGCTAAACCTGTCGTTAACTTTGATATAAAATCACCAGTCGCACCCGCACCAAGAACAGAATTTGTTCCTCCTCCCATAAGTGCTCCTGCATCAGCTCCTTTTCCTTGTTGTAATAAAACAAGCCCAACCAATAAAATACATAAAACGATGTGAATTGCTAAAATAATATGAAACATATTTATAATCTTTAAATTTAATTAACTACACTGACTCTTGATTGCTGATTTTGGCTGTTTTCAACAATAGAATCAAGCTTTTGAGCCAAATTACTAAAAATTTCACTACATTCAGGATTTGACTCAAAAGCGGCAGGGCTACCCAAGTCACCACCTTTTCGAATATCAACTAAAATAGGTATTGAAGCGAGAAGCGGAACATTAAACTTAGTAGCAACAGCCTCTCCACCACCAGCACCAAATATATCAACTACTGTACCGTCAGAAGATTGAAATCCAGCCATGTTCTCAACTATACCAAGTAAAGGAACATTAACTTTAGCAAGCATGTTAATAGCCTTTCTAACATCTGCCAAAGCTACTTCTTGAGGAGTTGTCACTACTACAGAACCAGTCAATTGAACCATTTGAGCTAAAGATAACGCAGCATCACCAGTTCCAGGAGGCATATCAACCACACAAACATCAACATCACCCCAGTTAACATCAAAAAAAAGTTGATTCAAAGCTTTAGCAAACATTGGGCCACGCCAAATTACTGGATCATCCGGATCGCCTAAGAAAAAACCAATAGAAACATACTTAACCCCAAATTTTTCTGCAGGGATAAGCTTTTCATTATGATCAGGTTTTATTTCTCCTCCTCCCATTAAAGTTGGAATACTAGGACCATAAAAATCAGCATCGATAAGGGCAACTTTTTTACCCGATTTCGCCAAAGCTACTGCTAAATTTACAGAAACTGTAGATTTACCTACACCTCCCTTACCCGAAATTACTTGAATTATATTTTTCATAGATACTTCTTTTATCAGACTTATTTACTCTATTTAGTAGGAGATAGTTGTTCTTTTAACGCCCTAAGTTCTTCTTCCTTTTTAGAAATTTCAGCATTTAGTTCCTCACTACTTTTTTTCTTTTCATATTTTTTCCAATTCCGAAGTTGCAATTTGCAATGCGCTGTACTTTGACTTGCCTTAATTTTTCTCTCTACAGTTTCTCCAGCTTTTAAAGTTAGAGTCATTGGCGTAGACTTCAATTTTTTATTTGCATTACTAAATTGTTCAACAACAACTGACACCCTATATTTGTCTTCAGAACTATTTGTTACTCGAGCCAACCAATTCCCTTTCCCTAAGTTAGAAACTGAACCACCAATCGGAGCACTAGATTCTTTGCCATCTATACTATCATCACCCCAAACACCATCAATTTCAGTTCCACCAAAAGCACCACTTCCAGACCCAGCTAAAAGTCCAGATTTAGGGAGTTCGCGCACCTGTTCTTCTGCATAAGTATTAATAAAATTTGAAAATAAAATTAAACTTGCTAATAATAAAATTCTTTTCATTACAATAAATTCCAAAAAATGAAACAAACATTTAAGTTCTAATTACTATTTTAATGCTAACACTAAATAAGTATAATGACCAATATAAGAGCTTAAAAGACTGAAATACTAAATATGAAAACCATAATAATCCTAATAACTTGCCTAAACCTAGCAACTGCAAAGGATTTATCTTTAAAAATGCTCGAGAAAAAACTTATAGCTTGCTCTAACATCATTCCAAGTATTAAATCTTTTTACAGCTGAAATAAAGAAATTAAAGAGGAAGAGGAAATTTTGCTAATCTTAAAAACAACAGAAGAACAATTGAAGCAAAAGTAGCTGAACTACATCCTTACGACACTCCCTCTTTTGTTGAATTTGAAGCCTCTTATGTAAATGAAAAATATAAGAATTGGATCGCTAATCCTGTTAAATGAGTTTCAACTTGAACTAAGTACTTTGTTATAATAGTCTGATATCAGTTAAAATAGTATAGAAAATACTTAAAGGTTAATAATGAAAATAGATAGAATAGCTTATTGTGGCCATTCCTCAATAATCTTAGAAGGGTCAGAAAAAGTTGTTGCAATTGATCCATGGTTTGCAGGAAATCCAACTTGTCCCGATCTATGCCAATCACCTGGCAAATTAGATGTTATTGTACTTACTCACGGACATAGCGATCATGCAGGAGACGCTGTAAGACTAGGAAAGCAATATGGTTCTAAAATATGCGCTACATATGAACTCGCTCAATTACTAATAAAATCTGGAGTCCCTGAAGGTAACGTTATTCCAATGAATAAAGGCGGTAGTGTCGAAGTCGAAGGCTTTAGAGTCTCATTAACTCACGCACAACATTCTAATTCATATGAATTTAAAGGAGAGAACGTGTATGCAGGTGAAGCTTGCGGAGCAATTGTCAGATCAGAAAATACTTGTTTTTATCATGCGGGTGATACCTCCCTATTCTCTGACATGAAACTCATTCGAGAAACCTATCAACCAGACATAGGTTTTTTTCCTATAGGCGATCATTTCACAATGGGGCCCAAAGAGGCTGCCAAAGCTGTAGAATTTATTGCTTGCAAACTAGCAATCCCTATTCACCACTCGACTTTTCCACTATTAACTGGTACTCCTGAAGAGTTTGAAAAAGCATGTCTAAGCTTAGATGTGCAAGTTGTGACGTTAAAAGCTGGAGAGTCTCACTCTCTTTAATTTAGTAAATAAATTTAACAAACGACATAATTGATATAGATATATTCGGAGTCATGGAATGAAAGGCGAACATCCAAAAATAGTTTTATTAGGTAACAACTCGGGAAATAATTTAGGTGATGCGGCAATCATGTCTGGCATTATGGATGTAGTTAGCAAAGAATTGCCAGATGCAGAGTATTTTATCCCTTCTATTAAACCATCGTTTATTAATGATAATTATTCTGAAACCTATAAAGTAAAAGGCATTAACGTTATGCCCTGGACAGGAAGTATTAGGTTGTTTGGCATTCCTACTTTTTACCACATGGCTAAGAGCGATATTGCTATGATTTGCGATGGAATTATCTTTGGTAAAAAGTTTTTCAACCCTGCTTTTAACTTTCTTATTACACTGCTCTTTTTAGTTCCTTGGGCAAAAATAACAAACTGTAAATTAGTTTGTTACAGTTGTGGAATTGGCCCTTTCCCTGTGCCCTTCAGTAAATGGGCTGCGAAAGTTGTAATGAACGCTTCAGATTTAGTAATCCTAAGAGAGAACGACAGCAAAGATCTTGCTATTGAATTAGGAGTTACTAAACCTATCACTGTAACAGGAGATGCGGCCTTTCTAAATCCAGTTTCCAGTGAAAAAAGAGCTAAAGACATTCTTAAGCGAGAAGGAATCAATGCTAACAAACCGATGCTTGGCATAAACATCACTAAATATATTGACTCATGGCTCAAGGGCTCAGAACGTGTTGCAGACAAAAATGTATTTCTTGAAACTCTTTCTTCTTCATTCATCACTGCAATTAAAGAAATCAATGAAGATATTCAACCAATTATTTTCTCTACTCATCCAATGGATGAAACCGTCTGCTACAAACTGGCTAAGAAAATCAACGGAACAGTCATAGATAATACTAACTACTTAAGTCACGATATTCAGGCTGTAATGAGAGAATGCGGCTTACTTATTGGTATGCGTTTTCATTCTCTTGTTCTATCAACCGCAGTTGGTTGCCCGATTATTGGGCTTATCTATGCTCCAAAAGTTAAAGGTTTTATGCGTTTACTTGGATATGAGGAACTTGGAATTGAGCTTTCTCAAATAGAGGAAAAAGAATTTGCTAATACAATCATAAAAACATGGAAGAATAGAAAAGACATTCAAAGCAAACAACAAGTCTTGATAGATGAACTAAAAGCGGGGGCACGACAGGCAGCTGTTACGCTTCGAGAGAGATATTTTCAGGATAGCCAAATTGAAGAGAAAGCTGTTTCGGCTGTTTAGTTAATTTTATAGATAAGATTTTTTCCTAGAATCAAGTAAATTCACTCTTTTAGTAAAATTTGTGTAAATAATTAGTCTTGATTAAGATACTGAAGTTAAATAACTTTTTATATTACTCCAAAATTTATAAATTTCACGGATTCTCTGAGAAAAGGTTTATTTTTTGGTTTTTGCGAAATTTAGGAAGCGAGCAGAAGTGATAAATCTTAGTTAAGTAGCTGAAATTAAATGATTTTCTGTATCGCTTAAAAGTTTAAGAATTTCACGGACTCTCTGAGAAAAAGGTTTTTAAAAAAAGCATCTTCTATGGAAATTAACACATCTAAAACTCATATTTAACTTTTTTTGACTTAAATAAACCCATATGCCCTCTCCGACTTCATTTCCAGATCCACATAAAAACCCTGAAGCTTGGGCGAACAGAGCTAATTTGCTAAGGCGTAAGGGTTTTGAATTTGATGGAGCATATGACCCAGTTACAAATAAATCCCTAATATCGAAAGAAGAAAGGTTAGAGATATTAGATGAAACACAAATTAAAGTAGGAAAGAGATACTTTAGTAGATTTGGGAGATTTTTTTTAGAATCCAAGGAAAATAAAAAAAATTCTCAAAGCAAAACTACCGAAACTTTTAATTTAAAAACTTTTTCTTTTTCCTCAAAAGAAAGAGATGATTTCGGAGATTTTCTTTCTCGAGCAGTAGAGATGCTCCCCCTTAAACCAAGAAGCACTACGCGCCCTAATCCTATCATTGATAAAACTAATCGCTCACGTTTTCTTCAAAGTTATATAGACAATCCTGACTCTGAATTGAGACCTACTCGAGTTATCGCTTGCCCTGAACATTTTCAGGAAACGAATTATCAAAAATATTTAAATTATGCAGATATTGTATTATTTAAATTTTATGAGGCAGATGAAAAAGTAAAAATTGGAGGACAATTAGCAGAGACTAAACTTGAACTAGCAATACAATATGCAAATATGCTCTCAGCAGAAGAAGATCAATCTCAAATTTCTAAGCTAATAAGTTTTTTCAACAAAACTTTCAATGATGCTAATTGCGATTTGCAGTCATTGCTAAATGTGAACGAAGAAGAACACGAATTTGAAGTAAAACTTGTTACGTATTTACTTCTTGCAAGAAAAGGCTTTGACCCAGATATGATTTTTGCATATATGTTGCAATCTTTAAGTGAAGATGCCCCCAAATATACTCAAGCAGACGTAGTTGAAAGGAAAACTAACTGGGTTTCTAGAAATACAGATGAATTCTCTGGCAATTTAAAAGATGGACTGAGATCTTTTCTAGTAAGATCGCTAATAAGATGTGCCCAAGTTTCACTTGAAGCAGTAATTAATAGAAAAAGCACAAATCGCGAGGAAAGATTTCAAGAATTGCAAGATACACTAGAAAAAGTACAATACCTTGAAGACATAGCTCTTATTCTGCTAGAGAGAAGATGGGATGAAAACTAAATATAATTTATTTACTTTGTAATGCTTCTTATCCAAAACTTAAGTTAGAACTATCTCATACCCTTGATACTTCCGAATATTCACAGCCTTACCAGCTACAAACATATACTGCCCTCTAATCCCTTGAAATTCTCCTTCCAAAATTGATTCTTTATCAAAATTATGAGTAAGCGATTTTTCAGGATATTTGATTACAGGATATTTAAAATTATAGAGCGTATCATCTTCAATTAAATATTTTTTAAATTTCTTATCAATCTCTTTAACTATTTTTTGCTTTTCTTTTATAAGAGCAACTTCCGAAATCTTTCCTGTAATTAAGGATCTCCAATTTGTTTTATCATTGACAGACTTCTTGATAGAAGCTTCCATAAGCCCAGCATCAAGTCTAGTAGGGACTTCAGCTAAAACAACAACTTCAACAGCTCCTTGATCCCCCCAACGAGTAAGCTTTTGATGCTCTCTCGTCACTCCAACTTTTAAACCAGTTGTGTTTGCCAGATAAACAACATGCTTAATCATACAGTTTTCTTCTCCCCATTCAGGCTCTCTACAAGTTCCTTTTGCAAAATGACATGTTTCTGGCCTTAAAATACACATATCACACCTTGCAAGGCTTTGAGCACAAGGAAAGCAATGTCCTTGATTAAACGTTTTTTTAATTTTTCTTGAACAATTAATGCATTCAATTTTGCCTGTGAATTCAATTTTTATGCTACAACCTAGCAGTTCATTTAAATTGATATTGCAAAGCTTATATTCTAGTTTTGGCATTCCTTCATGAGTTAGTTTTGATATAAAAAATTTTTTGTTCATAGATGAAACTTTATAATAGAGTTTTCACTTAAGATACTCTTTAAAAACCCAAAATAAAATTTTATAACCAGCTAAAAAGCTCCCCTTTATACTTCCAGCAACTTTAGATTCTCCACCTTTTCTAACTCCATAACTTACAGGAACTTCAATAATTTTAAACCCTTTTTTTAAAGCTTTTATTTCCATTTCAACAGTCCAACCATAGTCTGGATCTTCCATATTTAAAGCTATTAAAGTTTTATAATCAATAGCTCTAAAAGGGCCAAGATCTTTTAAATTAGTCTTGTATTTTATGTTTAGTAAAAAAGTAGCTAAAAAATTACCAAACCTTTGATGAGGCAAAAGTGCCCCCTTAGTTAAATTTACTCTAGAACCAATGACTAAATCTGATTTTTTTTCTAAAATTGGACTAACTATACTTGGCCATTCTTGAGGCTTATCACTGCCATCGGCATCAATAAAAAGGACAATATCTGGACATTCTTTTTTTAGCTCCTCAATGCCTCTCAAACATGCTGAACCATAGCCAGCTCTTGCTTCAAAAACTACTTTTGCACCTGCCTTTTCAGCCTCAATTTTTGTATTATCAGTAGAATTATTATCACAAACTATAACGTTTAAATTAATGTTTTTGTATTGAACACTTTTTAAATCTCTTATTACTTTTGCTACAGTTTGCTCTTCATTAAAAGCAGGAATTATAACTGAAATTTTTGTCATTACTTTTATTTAACTTCACGACTTAACATTACAACACATCTTGCCATTAACCCTTCTTCTCTTCCGATAAAACCCATCTTTTCACCAGTTGTCGCTTTAATACTGCATTTTTCGATAGAAATATCAAGTATTTTAGCTATAGTAATTCTCATTTCTTCAGTATGAGGACTTATCTTTGGCTGTTCTGTTAAAATAGTTGAATCAAAATTTACTAACTGCCAACCATCTTTAGTAACTTGCTCCCAAACATTTCTTAGTAAAACCTTACTATCAGAATCTTTCCATTCTTTTTCAGTATCTGGAAAAAGTTTTCCTATATCTCCCTTTCCTGTAGCTCCAAGAATTCCATCAATCAATGCATGAATTAAAGCATCTGCATCTGAATGCCCATCTAGGCCTAAGTTATGTGGAATATTTACACCTCCTAAAATTAATGGCCTGCCTTCGGTAAATTTATGTATATCTATTCCTTCTCCTACCCTGTATTCCATAAATTATCCTATTAGTTTTTTTTTAAATAACGTTTTTTAAAACCGTATTTAGAAGGATTTCTTTCTATAATTGATGCAGCAATAACTTTTGGAACAAATCGAGCTGTTTCTTTAGGTAAATTTTCTTCCCTAACAAGTATCCAAAAATTTTTACTGCCAGATTTTCTTATTGCCGACTTAACTCTTCCAGAACCTGAATTATAAGCCGCCAATGCTAAATACCAGTCTTTGTGATCTAAGTACAAATTTCTTAATAACTTAGCAGCTGCAATAGTAGAGAGAATTGGATCCAAACGTTCATCTCTGACATAACCCACCTTTAATCCGTATTCATGAGCAGTCCCCTTCATAAACTGCCATAAACCAACAGCACCTGCAGGACTTTTAGCATCTGGCCTAAAAGTGCTTTCAATTAATGCAACATTTAAAACTTGATAAGGAATCCCGTAATGTCTAAAAATATCTCTAATAGTAAACATCAATTCACGTCTTCTATTTAAGCCTTCAGAAAATGCTCCCGGATCGTTAAACATAAAGTAGTTTATCTCATCTTGAACAGGACTATTCATAATTAAAGGGAAAGGCGGCAAAACCTCAAAATAACCTGAATCTTCTACCTTATACCCATGACTTGATGCATAGCTTCGCCAATCTTTTTTTGATTGCTTAACATCTAAAAGCATACAAGCTGAAAATAGAGATACTAGAAATAAAAATGATATTACTTTAAAACTCTTCATTTCTAGAATCTAGCATAAGGTTCTTTAGGGTTAAAGTTTATGAGTTTTTGATATTATTTTTCAAAACTTGAGATGTATAAGTATTGGGAAATACAGAGGGTAGTTTAGAGGTGATCATTATTTAACTATGCTTGGTCGTTGGGTATATACTGCTCGACATTTGGTTTTACCGTTTTTTTTCTTGAAATTTATGCATAGCATAAATTCAGTTTGATTTGTTCGAGCAGTATATGTGCTTATTACGGCAAAAAATATAAAAGCTGAAAGCATTCACCCCACCTAGCACTCTAAAATACTTTGATCTAATGAGCCTGTTGAAAAATTGAGTTCTTGTGAGAAAGAAATGTTAAATGAGCAAGCAAAAACATTTCCCACCTAACTCATCCACACTTATCACATGACATATCCAAAATCATAACTGCCCGATTTACATATAAATTTACCTAAACAACACTAAACAAACCCAAGACAAAAGTTCTCTTTTTTAAATTGACGCTTCCTCCAACTGATGGTTTAATAAGCTTAGTGTTATATTTACGGAGAATCCCATGAGAAATCTTTTTACTTTAACTATACTCACACTTACTCTAACAGCTTGCTTCTCAGGCAATGTAAAAGATATTAATTCGGTAGGCAATAATCCTAACTCTTGGATGGAGGAAGGCTCACTTGCGTTAACAAGAAAAATACCAAGCGTATCTAAAGCTGAAACCAGCACCGCTTTTGGCTTTGCATCAAGCACGAGCACTAATGTATCAAAACCTGTCATAAATATTGATTTAAAATCGAGCAATATTAATATCAAGACTGGAGAAAGTTTAAGCAAACTTGATAACGCCATATTAAATGTGCTTGGTAAATTAGAGAAACAGAATTACACTTTAGTTATGAAACAAACAAACCCGACATGGCATGCCACTGATGAATATTATATCAACCGCAAGTTACCTGTTCCTCCTATTGGACATAAAGACAGATTTTTAAAAGCGGCTCTAGGTTCTAAAGCAATTTTTCTTGACGGATCAATTCCGATTCATAATGCAAAACTAATGTGTGAAGAGACTGGTGGGATTGTAATTTCTAACAAGGCTATGGAAGAGTTGTATTCAAACGCCGAGACTGGAAGCATTCTTACTATTAAGTAAACTAGTAAGCTTTAAATTTAGCGGATAAAAATAGAAAACTTAGAAATTGATTTACATAATATCAGCATGTAATATTATTAATTTCAAAATAACTCATATCTTTGCCTTTACTAAGCTTTTAAGCTAAACTTGGCTTTATAAATTAGAGCTAAAGGGCAGATGGATCTTGAAAAAGTAAAAAAAGGAGTAGTAAAACGTAAAACCAAACGCGAAGTTGGTATTTTTATTGATGGCCTTAACTTAGATAGAGCATCTAGAAGACTTGGGAAACGAGTAGATCTTGCAAAGCTTGTTCAAGGCCTCTCATCTGGCTTAAAACCTACAATTGCTCGCTACTATACTATAGTTCCTCATGAGGACGACTCAAGACATAGAGCTTTTTTGGATGCAGTAGCTGCTGCAGGTCTTGAAGTTATCGTTAAAAGATTACCACCTAAGGGAAACGATAAGCAGGTTACTATAAATATTGAAATGGCGGCTGATATTATTGCTTTCAGTCTTGGAGCTAGTAAGCTTGAAATCATTGAAAACTTTGTTCCTCAAGAAGAAAATGCAGTAACTAGTGCTATTAACCGAGGCCTTATTCCGAACAGAATCTCCACAAAAGAACCCGCAAAGCCTCCAAGAAGAGAAGAAGCTAGAACGCATCTCTTATCCCCAGATACAAATAAAGTTGTTACTCTTGTATGTGCTGGAAACGATTTAACATATCCAATTAAATTATCAAAATTTTTAGGAGCTGATACCGTCTCTGCTGATTTTGGCAAAACAAAAAAAGGGAATGTCTTAAATGGCGCCTCTAAATGGATAGATCTAAGTGATTCTGAAACTATTTTTATAGAAGAAAGTTAAATACACTTAGTCTAGAAAATCTATCAGCAAACACGATAGTGAAACAAAGTAATATTTGAAAAAAAATTTTAAACTGTTATAACTAGTATTCTATGAGTTCAGAACATTCCAGAATACCACCTCACTCCGTCGAAGCAGAAGAATCAATCTTAGGTGGCATACTTCTTGACAACACTGCAATTGATCTAGTTTTAGAGCGCATAAACTCAGATGATTTTTATAAAGCTTCTCATCAAGCAATCTTTAAAGCTGTGACTAAAATTGCTGAAAGAAGAGAACCTATTGATATCATAACTCTCAGTGCTGAACTTAAAACTATGAATGAGTTAGACAGAGCTGGCGGGCTTGACTATCTCGGAAAATTATCAACTATAGTTCCAAGTTCCGCTAACGTTGGATATTACGCAGGTCTAGTAAAAAATTTCTCATTGAGACGAAGCATGATTAACGAAGCGTCTGCAATCATTACTGGCGCATTTAATGATCAAAAAAACATCAAGGAATTTTTAGATGAATCAGAACAAAAAATATTAGGCGTTTCTGATGAAAGAATTAACAAAGCCTTCACACCTGTTGGAGAAGTTGTAACAGAGTCCATTACTTTAATTGGGAAACTTGCTGAGAACAAACAACTTGTAACTGGTGTATCTACTGGATATGAACAACTAGATAAAATGACAGCTGGTTTTCAAAAATCTGATCTAATTATCATTGCCGCTCGTCCTTCAATGGGAAAAACCGCCCTTGCTCTAAATATGGCTCAATGGGTCGGAATTCATGAAAACAAGGCTGTTGCAGTATTTTCTTTAGAGATGTCAAAAGAGCAACTTGTGCTTAGAATGCTTTGCTCTGAAGCTCGAGTTAACAACCAAAGTGTTAGAACAGGCTTTTTAAAAGATAGAGATTTCCCAAAACTTTTAGACGCGGGGAGTAAGATTTCGGAAGCACCTGTTTACATTGACGATACTCCTGCAATAACGGTTACAGAACTTAGAGCTAAAAGTAGACGTCTTCATAGAGAAAACCCTCTTTCACTTATCGTTGTTGATTATCTTCAATTAATGAAAAGTCCAGCATATCAAAAAAGCAGAGAACAAGAGATTTCTGATATTTCCAGATCCTTAAAAGCTCTAGCAAAAGAATTAAGTGTTCCAGTTGTTGCCCTCTCACAGTTAAATAGATCGGTTGAATCAAGAAATGACAAACGCCCTCTTATGTCCGATCTTCGTGAATCAGGAGCAATTGAACAAGATGCCGATCTAATAATGTTTATTTATAGAGACGAAGTCTATAACGAAGAAACAGCTGACAAAGGAATAGCTGAAATACTTTTAGCGAAACATAGATCAGGTCCTACAGGAGTTGTAAGGCTTGCCTTCTCAGCAAATCATACTCGCTTTGATAATTTAGCAGAGAGATTTGATAACGATGGTTTTTCTGCAGTTTCTGGGGTTACAGAAGACATTGATGTTTCTGTTATAGATAGTGGCGATTTGTTTTGATTTTTGATTAATTCCTCTGTTGTCTTCATATAAAAAAATTTAGATTTTTTAAAGACTTAGTTTTTTTAAAGACCAGGTCTATAGTTCCATATAAGTTTCATATAAGTTTCATATAACCGATAACTAAGTGCTAAAACTATCGTTATCACCGACAATTATCACAACTACTCTCAATTTTAACTTTTTTATCCTTCACACAAAAAGAATTGGGATGACCAGTATAAATAGCCTTCTTTTTAGCGTTGATATTCTTATCTCCATAAAGCTGAAAGGCATCACCATTACAATCTGTTCCACTGATTTTGACATCTTTTGCTTCATTTTCACCGGAATTCTTTACTTCAACGATTACTTTATCAAGCACAGTTGGATAACCGGAATAAGTCCTATAGGTAGGCTTAGGTTTACCAACTCTTATTCTGGTTTGTTCTTTATAATCAGAATATAGAGAAGATTTAAAAAAAAGAATCAATATTACAAGTAAAAAGCGTTTATTCTTCATAATATCCTCACAAGGTAAAGTATTTATCAAAATATAAATTTAATAATTATTTTCTATTTGTGCAATAAAAAAGTTATTTGTAAGCAAGAATTTAAACTTTATTTGAACTAGCCCCTACAATTAGAGCAGAAAATATTACTCCTATCCCTAACCACGTTGCAAACGACAGTTGATCGTTAAAAACGTAATAACCGTATATAATAGATATAGGAATAGCAATGTAATTTATGTGAACAATTTTATGTGCAGGTGCATTTTGATATGCACTAGTCATAAATAATTGTCCTAGTTGAAGTGAAATTCCAATACCTAACAAATATAAGCAATCTAGATAACTCAACTCCTCCCAAAAATGCCAAGCAAAAGGCGCTAAAAGCGGTGCCGCAACAAGTGGAAATGCAAACATGATAATCAAAGGATGTTCATTTTGTTTGAGTTTTCTAATAATGTTATATGCAATTCCCATAAACAATGGCGCAAAAAGCGCACATAAAAAACCTTCTGCATGTATAGTTGGATCAAACCCTTTAATAAAAACAACTCCAAGAAAACCTAAGAACAAAGCAAGAACTTGCCTTTTACTCGGAGTCTCTGAAACCATAAGCATAGCAATTAAAACTGTAAAAATAGGCGCAAGATAGCGAAAGGTAATGGCTGTAGCTAAGGGAAGTTTTTGTACTGCATAAAAATTAGTTATTAAAGCAAGCCCTCCACACAAACCTCTTAAAAAAAGTAATTTTTTATTATCACTAAAAAATGAAATATTTCTACGTCGAATTGCATAAAAGGTAAAAAGCAAGCCAAAAAGCGTTCTTATAAAAGCAATTTGAAAAGCAGGCAAATGTTCTAACATTCTAACAAATACGCCAGAAAAAGAAGAAACTATTACAGAAGCAAGCATGCCGTACTTTGGAGGAATTTTTTCAAAAATTGATTCTTTTAGTTGGAGATTCATTTTAATAAAGCGACCTAAATTAAAAATGTTAAAACATAAAAACTAGCACTAAAAATACAAAACAAGAAGACGCATTTTCAAAATAAGAGAAGAACTAAAATTACTAAGCAAGCTCTAGATGCTCGTTCATTTTCTGAAAAGCTCTGCCTCGATGACTAATTTTTAATTTCTCTTCATCACTCAATTCAGCAAAAGTTTTATCAAATCCGTCAGGTTTAAACATTACGTCCCAACCAAAACCATTATCACCTCTAGGCGAAACAATTTCTCCTAATATATTTCCTTCAAAAAAATAATTTTTCTTCTCTTTAGAACAATAGTATCCTAAATAACACGAGGCCTTAGCTTTCGTTTGATTTAGTTTTATAGCCGAGGCACTTAACTCTTCTAAGGTAAAATTTTTCTGAAACCATTTAATAAACACACCAGGCAATAATCCTTGACCTTGCTCTAAAAAATACAAAGCCGAATCTTCTACTAAAAGTGAGCAATTAGGCTTAGCTTTCTTTGCTTCTTTCAGTTTTTCTTGAATTACAACTTTTGCATCTATATTTTGCACTTCAGCTAAATCAATACTTAGCATTTCCATATTAGAAACCCTAAGTATTGCCTCTTTGTATTTATTTTTATTTCCCGTAATAAAGTAAATCATATTTTTGAATCTCTAAATTTTGTGTTTAATGCATAAAAGTCAGTAACTTTACTCAACTAAATATATAAATATCCTGTCATAACAGAAGCTTACAATTGTTGCTCTTCTTATACTACCTAACAAAAGATTATAATACGACTCATAAAAACATTTAAGGGAATCTCTATGAGAAAATATATAATGGAACTTATCGGAACGTTTTTCTTAGTCTTTGCTATTGGCTTTTCAGCCAATCCTTTAGCAATCGGACTAACATTGATGATTATGGTTTATGCTGGAGGACATATTTCTGGAGCACATTACAATCCAGCTGTCACACTTGGAGTAATGTTACGAGGTGGGATTACAACTGCTGAAGCTGTTCCTTATTGGATTTTTCAAATAGCAGGCGGACTTCTTGCTGCACTTGTTCACAATGTGCTCACTGGTGGCACCTTTGGACCTGCTCCCGGAGAAGGCGTGAGCTTTGGTACTGCTACAATACTTGAAATAATTGGGACATTTGCACTTGTTTATGTTGTTTTAGTAACAGCTACTTCAGAAAAAATGAAAGGCAACTACATATACGGTTTAGCAATTGGTCTTACTGTTACAGCGATGGCATTCTCCATAGGAGATTTTTCTGGTTGCGCAATAAATCCTGCTGTTGCAATTGGGCCAAGCATCATGAAAATGATAAACGGTGCAGGTGGAATGGAGAATCTCTTAATTTACATTATTGGGCCACTTGTTGGTGGAGCATTAGCTGCAACAGCTTTTAAATATATTGAAGCTGAATAGCTATTTTAGTAAAATGTAGGAGTGTAAGAATGTTTCTTACACTCCTACACTAGTTTAATATTTTTTTATTAAAACAAAAACTTTTCATATCATATTTTATCGTGTATCATTACTTCATGAATACACAGTTATCTAGAAAAAACTCTTTAGTGCTTAACTATTTAGTACTTAACTCTTCAGTGCTTAAATTTTTCTTAAGTATGATTGTAATATTATTTTTACCAAACTCCTTATATGCTCACTGTCAGGTGCCGTGTGGGATTTATGACGACTATGCTCGTGTTCAAAAAATGCTTGAAGATGTAAAAACTATAGAAAAATCTGTTTCCTTAGTTAGTGAACTTTCTCCCAAGAACGACCCACAATCTAAAAATCAATTAGTGCGTTGGGTTATGAATAAAGAAAAACATGCGCAGAATATTATATCGACAATTAGTGATTATTTTCTAACTCAAAGGGTTAAAACAGATCAGAAAGACTATGCAGAACGTTTAAAAAAACATCATAAGGTGATACTGCTTGCTATGAAAACTAAACAAAATGCTAGTAGTGAGCATGTTAAAAATCTTAAAAATAGTGTTAATGCACTTTTAATATATTACCCAGAGCATAAACACTAAAATCAAATATGCTTACCCCTACACGGGCACGGAAATCAATGTCAGGCTAAACACGTACCCTTAGCCAATCTTTCAAATTCTTTGGCCAAAAGCTAATTAGATCGCTCTTTAACGGTTCACCATTAAATAAATCTTTTATTTTATCTTCCTGAAAATCTTTAGCTTCTATTTCTAATTCCCCCATAACATTTGCTGCAATACACACTAACGTTACTTCAGCAATGTTTAGCACAGGTTTATTATTTGTTATATCAATTGCTCTTTTGCCAGCTTCAAAGCTTTCTTTATAGTCTTCAGAACCTAATGCTATTAAAGACTTCAGTAGCAACACCTTTGGATCGCTTAAAAGAGGGAAATCAACAAGAACAGTTTTAGCTTTTGATATTTCATCAAGTGCAATCAAGTTTCTCACATAAACTTCTAGTTCTTTAACTGCCTTTGAAGTTTCAAAAGCAGATTCTGAATAATCTAGTGCAGCTTTATACATTTTTTTTTCAAAATATATTTTTACAATCTCTCTTGAAATTAAAAGAGAGTTCGCCTTTTCTGTATCATCGACTTCAGCAATCTTATGAGCTTTTTTTAAAAGTGAAATTGAGCTATCTAAGTCTTTTTGAAGATAAAAATTATTTGCAAGCACTCTTTTATATTTGATCGACTGCTCATCTCTCTTAATTAAATCTTTAAATATTCTTTCAGCTTCTGCGTATTTTTCCTGAGCAGAAAGACTTAATCCAAGATTATACAATATATTTTTATCTTCAGGTTCTAACTCTAATGCTTCTCTAAATTTTTCTTCCGCTTCTTTAAAGCGACTTTTAGAAAATAAATACAAACCTTCACGAGAAGAGGAAATTACTTCTATATCTTCTTTTTCTACAAATTCTTGCGATACATGCTTAGGCGCAGGTGCAGCGCAAGACAATAAAATTAAAACTAAAATGAATACGCATATCTTTCTCATAATAAATTCACAGTTTCTAGAGATTTTTTTTTAAATAGACAGTTTTTTAAAAATAAACTCTGGTATCCCTTTAATTAGCATCATAATTAATCTCCAAAAAGAGGGCAAATATACTTCATCTTTACCAGAAAGAATTGCATTATAAATACCTTTAGCAACTGTCTCAGCACTTACAAACAAAGCACCTTGTTTTAAATGAGCAGTCATTGGAGTACTAACAAAGCCAGGCTTGATAGTTAGAACGTTAACTCCTTTATCAAACAATCTATTCCTTAAGCCTTGACAAAAAATGCTGACAGCTCCTTTTGCAGTGCCGTAAACATAGTTACTTTTCCTACCTCTATCTCCAGCCACAGAGGAAATTACACAAATATTTCCAGACTGTTTTTCTTCAAAATAGTTAGCAATTTCAGTTAAAAGAATAAAGTACGAATTAAAATTTATATTCATAATTTCATTTGCATAACGAACATCACTTTCTGCTTTTTCCTGCTCCCCCAAAAAGCCATGACAAACTAAACAAGTATCAAAATTTGAAAATTCCGATTTAACTTTTCCTACTAATGCTTGAACTTTATTTAAATCTGAGAAATCGCAGATACCAATCTTAACAACTTTACCACTTCTGACTTCAAGATCGTTTTTAATTTCAGATAACTTTTCTTCATTTCTTCCGACTAGATAGAACTCAACATGATCATTTGCAAATTTCTTTAAAGTTTCGTAAGCAATCTTTGATGTTGCCCCAAAACATACTACTTTTTTAATACTTTTATTCGCCACTTACTCTTCTCCAAAAACTTGATGAAAAAACTGGATCTATATATTTTTTAAATTTAGACCAATTAGGAAAACATTTCTTAAAACTCAATTCTGACATTAGCGCATCTTTAGCAGGATATAGCGCACCATCTGCATTCATTGTTACTTCTTCTAATTTCTTCATTAAACTAACCGAATCTTTTCCAGCATTTGGAAAGTCCATACAAATAGTAGTTCCTCTTCTAGGAAAAGATAAGAGTCCAGGTGATTTCTTATTCCCAAATTTTTTAATTACTGCAAGAAAAGACGCTTGACCTGAATCTACTGCAATCTTAAGAAGCTCTTTCATGCATT
The DNA here is from genome assembly GCA_937976335.1 of uncultured bacterium. GTDB lineage: Bacteria > Bdellovibrionota_C > UBA2361 > UBA2361 > CALJRW01 > CALJRW01. The sequence goes on from CALJRW010000071.1 coordinate 18,056, forward strand.
CTTTACTTTTACTTTCAGGAACTACACACTGAAACTGAAAAAATCCATTTTTCCCATATATTTTATTCCAATTAAAAACTGCATCCAAAGGAAAGAAGAAAGGATCTATACCAATAGGAACATTAATTTCTCTCGAAAATTGCTTATTGTAGTAAAGGGCATTAAAAATTCGAATTGTATACTTATTTAAAATAAAAGATGGAAAGAAAAATGGGACTGTTCTTAAAACATTTGGTATCTTTTCTATAAAACTTGCCTTTAGATTGGTTTTGTTTTCAGAATGATTACCTGCCATGTAAATACCACGACCAAAATTTTTACCACTACTTACACAATCTAGCCAAGCAACCGTATATTCAAAGTTTTTATCATGGGCTTCTGATAAGGAAAAAAACTCATCTAGATTTTTAAACTTAATAGACTTCATATCTATATGAGAGGATTTAACTTTTTTTAACTGAATTTCTGCCCATACTATAACTCCAGTTAATCCTAAACCTGAAATAGTTGCAGAGAACATTTCTTTGTTATTTTTTTCAGAACAAATAACCTCTTCACCAGTAGATTTCTTAAGAGCAAAACTCTTTACATGATTACCAAAAGTTCCAGATATATGATGGTTTTTACCATGAATATCATTAGCAATAGCACCACCAAGAGTAACAAATTTAGTTCCTGGAACTACTGGAGGAAACCAACCCTTTGGTAAAAAAACTTTTATAATTTCTGATATAGTTACGCCAGACTCAGCTTTAAGAATTCCAGTCTGTGCATCAAAGGAAATAAATTTACTATTTTCACTATTTGATAACAAAACCCCATCCTCATTTAAGCAGACATCTCCATAACTTCTACTTAAACCAATAGCTAAATGCTTAGCTTTATCTGAAAAATTACAACTCTTGGTTGATACTAATTTTTGATTTTTTAAACTGGGAAAATTCCCCCAAGATTTCATATTGCTATATATATTAAAATTAACGCTACAAGAGCTGTTACATAACTAGTTTTATCTTTTAAGGCAAAAATTATTGGATCTTCATCAACTTCACCTCTACTTGCTAAAATCCACACCCTACTTACCCAATATAGTATTGCAGGGCAAATAAGCCAAAGAGCTTCTGGCTTAGAGTAAAGAGTTGCAACATGCCCTCCATTTATATAAAGAGCTAGGACCAAGACTGCAATAAAACCACTAGAAATACCAAAAATACTAATAGTTTGAATATCATCGGTAGTGTAAGCTCTCCCAGGCGTTTCTTTAAGATCTCTCTTATATAACTGAATTAATTCAGAGTATCTCTTAATACAAGCAAGACTAAAAAACATAAAAACTGAAAAAGCTAAGAGCCAAGGCGTAACTTCAAGGGCAGTTGCCATTCCACCTGCTAAAATTCTTACTGCATACAAACTAGCAAGAAATATAATATCTAAAACTAAAAGCTTTTTAAAAAATAAAGAATAAGAAATGGTTAAGAAAAAATAAACCGAAAGTATAATAAAAAAAACTTTTGGCAAAAAAGTGCTTAAGAATAAGGCAAGACCTAAAAGTAAAAAAATTATAATTATCGCAGATGAGATAGAGAGCTTGCCTGAAGCTAAAGGTCTTTTAGATTTTTTAGGGTGCTCTTTATCAGACTCTAAGTCCTTTATGTCATTTATTAAATAACCAGCTGAAGCAACAAAAGAAAAAGCAAGGAAACCAAGAAATGCAAAAATGACATTTTTTTTATCTAAAAAAGAATGAGACATGATAAGAGGAACAAAAAGTAAAAGATTTTTTACCCACTGATGAACTCGCAAGGCTCTTAGACTTTCTGGTAGTTTTATCATACAATTTTAATGAGCATAATTGCTTTAGGTTTTAACTGCGATCAAAAACATTATACTTTACAATAGCGTATATCGCTCTAAAACCGTCTCGCCAACCTATCTTTTTGCCTTCATCGTAGGTTCTTCCATAATATGAAATTCCTACTTCATATATTCGACAATGCTTTCTAGCAATTTTAGCTGTGATTTCTGGCTCAAAACCAAATCTATCTTCTTGTATATCAATGGATTGAATAATTTCTCGCTTAAAAAGTTTATAGCAAGTTTCCATATCCGTGAGATTAATGTTTGTAAACATGTTCGATAGTAAGGTCAAAAATTTATTCCCTATCATATGCCAAAAATAAACTACTCTATGTGGCCCACCACCTGTAAATCTCGATCCATAAACCACATCAGCTTTATTTTTTAAAACAGGCTCAAGTAATAGAGGATACTCATTTGGGTCATATTCCATATCAGCATCTTGAACAATTACGTAATCACCAGTTGCTTCCTTAAATCCAGTTCTAAGAGCCGCTCCCTTTCCTTTGTTTTGTTCATGATATAAAATCTTATCAACTTGGCTAGCAATTTTACTTTTAAGGATATCTCTAGTCCCGTCAGTTGAGAAATCATCGACGATAATGATTTCTATATCTTTAACTGGACCAGCTTTAACAGCTTTGAGAATCTCTTCTATTGTTTCTTTTTCGTTATAACAAGGAATAATTACTGATAGTTTCATAATGTTAAATAAATACTACATCTCTAGCTTCATTGATAGAGGGTCAAAATAGAGCTTTTTTATATTTGTTTCGTAACGCGAGAGTTAAGGTTTTGAAAAGACGAATAAATTAGCAACAAAATAAGCGCAGCTGTAGCATTAGCTACAGTGAGTATTATTTTTTGCTAATTTTGAAGTATTTTCAAAATCTTAGCTCTCGCAGTAGAAAGCATTGCGAAAAAACTCTAATACCTTTCGATGCTTTAAATTGATGCTAAGTTCCTGATTTTTTTACATATTTGGGAATATGCTGTTTGTTAATTATTTTAAGTACTTATCGCCTATAGTAGAGTCAAAAAAGTGATTAGAACTGTTTTAACTTTCTATATCCCCATGAGCTTTCTTATCCAAAATTCAGCTTAACAGATCACAAAGGATCATCAAATGCCCCCATATCTTTCAGAAGAGCTTCTTCAAGATTGTAAGCATCTGTCAACTTCTGCAGAGCCGAAGCTAAAGAATGATCGATTGCACTAAAATCTTTTTTACCTAAAGAAGTTAATAAACTATGAAGGTTTTTAATTCTCACTACCCTTTTTCCTAACTCTGCTTGCCTGTGATTAGAAGTATTGGCGCAAATTATTTGAAGAATTTCATCCCAACCAACTGCGCTTTCATATCGCTCTTGCCCTTCTTCTATTTCATCCAAACCATCTTCATTTTCAACAAAGATAGAATCAATTCTATCTCCAGATGTAAACTCAGCCATACTAAAACTTCGCTCTTTTGGATCTTTTGCTATAGATTTAGAACTTAGCATGAGATTATCATTTAATTGAAAAGATCTAAATCCTTCTGGCAAATGTAAGCTACCAATTGATGTTACAGAAGATGACAATAGAGTTAATTTAGCTATTAAGATTGGTATTTTTTTGTTTGAAAAAGCAAAAGTGAATCTCTCTTCTTCTTCTACAGAAGAATGAAAAAGTTTACTTTCAGAACCTTTTTCTACGAGTGCCAATGAAAGATAATTTGTTCTTTCTGAAATACTTGTCCAATATCCAGAATGAGCATAATAAGTAAATAGTACCGGAACATACGAACCATAATCGATTTCTTTAATCTCTTTTTGTATTCTCTGCTCAAGCCCAACATACAAACCTGCAAGTTCTCTTCTATAAACTAACTCTCCACCATAATAATGAAGAACCGCTGTTTCAGCTGACGTAGTTAGATTAGGAGAAGTTGTACGCAATTTATTGCTCTCTTCCTCAAGAAGCGCACTAAGCTTTCTTTCTGATTGGCTCTGTTTATCACGTAAACTATCAAGTTTTGCTTTCGTATTTTCTCGAGCAGTAGCTATTTCTTGATTTGCTAAATTTTGTAAAGAATCAAGCTCAGAAAAAGTTTGTTGCAATACGCTTTTGTTGCTATCTCCTTCACTCTGCTTTCTAGTATCTTTTGCCGTCATATCTTCTCCTTTATAAAAATTCTAATAAAGATTGTTTTCGTAGATATCTTGACTTATTTTAATAAAAAGTATCTAATTTATATATAAATGATTCAAATTTAATAAATATATGAATCATACAAAGCTTTTTAACTATGACTTAAACTAACTAGCTATTAATCAAAAAATGAGAATTTCAGAGAAAGAGCGAACAATACTTGCCTGCATTGAGCATCAAGCTGAGCAATCTATTAAAGAAACTCAAAAACAAACTGGCCTACGCGCTCATACAATAAGCTACTCTTTAAATAGATTAAAAACTAAAGGGATAATTCTTGGGAAAGCTCCTTTTATAAACTTATACCCACTTGGATTAACTGATTATACAATTTATTTTTCTTTACCTTCAAATTCAAAAAATTCCTCACAAAATTTTTTTGACTGCTTAATGAATTCACCAGGTGTATCATGGCTAGCAAAACTTGGTGGCGAATTTCAAGTAGGAATTGCAATTTGTGCTAGACGCATTGAAGAAGTTTCTAAATTACTAAATGAAATTTCAAAAAATTTTGGAAACGTGTTTTATCAAAAATCAATTTCAGTTCGAGTTTCTTTTTACGCTTTTGGGAGAAAATATCTCAGGAGCAAGAGTAACTCTCCTAACATTTTACGCTCAGGTTTATTTGAATATAGTGATGTAGAAATTGGAGAAATTGATCATAGAATACTAAGTGGCATATCAAATATGGAATTTACTTCCCAGCGCGAAGCAGCACGCAAACTTGGAATTCCAATAAGCACCTTTCAACGTAAAATTCAAACTTTAGAAGCTTCAGGAATTATTGAAGGATACATATATAGATTAAACTTTTCTAAGCTTAATGTACAAACATACCGCTTTTTAATATATGCGAGAGGTATTAATTTATCATTAACTAAGCGCTTATATGAATTTTCAAAAAAACATCCTCAAATACTTCATTTCATTGAGTGCCTTGGAGCTTGGGATTACGAAATTGGAGTTGAAGTAGAACACTCAGAAGATGCAACTAATATCACTCAAAGCCTATATGAGCATTTCGGTAGTGAATTTAATAGTATAAAAACACTGCAAATTTATAGACATATGAAGTATTCGAGTTATCCTTTTTAACAAAACTTCACAATAAGTTTAACATTGCGAGTCTTAAGTATGATTAAGATTTATTATAATGTTACAATATCTCACATCACTAGTGTCCCGTTAAAATCATCTAGAATCCACTTAGTGAATTGAAATAACTGAAGAATTAGTCTTTTTTGATTGTCCGCCATCTGAAATTGAAAAATCCGATATTGTCATCTTTAAATTTAAAGAGGAGACAATA
>CALJRW010000072.1 GCA_937976335.1 uncultured bacterium
CATTAACTGGTGCCAGCAACATTTATTCCAGAAATAACCTCAAAAAAATCAAAAATTAAGAAACTTTTCAGAATTTTTGTCGATAAACACAGATTATTAATTTAAAACTAAGAACAAGGGAAGAATGTTACTCACGCTAAATAATAAAACAAAATAGATAAAAATGTTGCTGGCACCAGTTAGACCAAAAAATTCTTAAGTGATAATTTAGAGAGTTAGAAAATGAAAAATTGTCAGTTACACAGTTTGTGCAAGAGAGTCCTAAAAAGCCCCAGCAAGCATGCTAAATGGATCTTTTTCTTTTACAAACTTAAAATGCAAAAATGATCTTAAAGTTCGATCAGCGTCCCCCTCTTTCCAATCTTTAGTAATATGGGCATATGATGACATTCCGACAAGCTTAGGAAAATCTTTTCCAGGGATTTGAGCGCTATTTATTCTTTCTTGCATCAAGGCAAGGTCAGCTGCGATTGAACCGAATTCATCTTGTGCAGGATCCTCCATCCAAGCATTTTTCGCATGTGTAAATAAATCAATAGCAGATTTTGTATTTCCTTGAATAAATCTAATTTCTGATAAGTGAATAAAAACAGAAGCAACTAATATATTCTTAGCATGCACGAATCGCGTACCTAACTTACTCTCATCATAAGCCAATATAACTCTTAAAGAATTAACTAAAAGATAATCAACTAAAGCATACTCCTTTCGCTCTCTTAAAACACCAACATGCCCAACTAAAGTTCCAAGCATTTCAAAGGATTCATCAGCTTTGGTTGATGAAGCAGCATTCAATGAAAGCTCTCCCATTAAACTCTTATATATGAGGATCTATATCTTGAAACAGCAGCCCAATTTAAATATTTTTTAACAGCAGCCTGAACTTCAGGATCTTTTTTAAGCCTTCCCCTTACATATCCGATGCTTCCTGTATTAAGGGTCCTCCGATCAAAACGTTCAAATTTAGACCCCTTTTCACCAAAAACTTCAGGAGTAAGTGTTTTTAAAATATAACCTTTTGCTGCCTCATAAGTTCTTTCACCAACGAATCCTTCCTCCGATATAAACTTTTCTAACCACATGTTATTTACTTCACCGCTTTCAAAACATTTTGCGTAAGCAATATCTGCGGCAAGCATGACCTCTTCCTGCATAGCTACAGGCACTCCGCCGATTCCATGAGCAATATAATGCAAGGCAGACTGTTCCTCCGAACTAGGAGCTCTGTCCATTGTTAAAAACTTAAGAGTCAACTTTACAATTAGTTCGTCTTGTTCTTGCTTGCCTAAGGTATGGAACAAGGATCTTGCAATTATAAAATTTCTCCTAAAAACTGCACTGTGATTTCCCCCAAAATTATAAGAATCTTCTGGAGCAGTATTTAAGTCCCACCCTCTTTCTTGATAGTCATCAATAGTAACTTGAGCTGCTTGACTTCGAAGGGTCTCTGGACTTAGTAAGCGCTCAATTTCTTTAGCTAGATTTAATTGCGTCTTTGGTTCAGGGGTATTAGGTGTACCACTAGTGTTTGATTCATTTTCTTCTAACTTCTCTAAACCGGGGATATAATACTTCATTTTGGCCTAGCAAAGCCTAGCATTATTTATTTTCTTACTCAAATTTGGACCCTAAATAGCACAGCTTATAGAAACTATTTTTTCAAATAGTCGATTATTCTAGTGAACAATTTCCACAAGGAGAAAAATGAGCAAATCAATTGGAAGCAAAAGCTTTCACTATCCTAATCTTAAGTTAATTTCAAACTCTCCAGACACTATAGCAAAGAAAGATAACTCTGGAAAAATCGTTGATAACTCACTAGGAGCTACTAAAAATATAACGACAATTGCTGAAAAAATTTCCTCTATTGCTGAAGCGAAGCCTGAAAGAATTAGCACAAAGATCTTTAGAAGTATAAAAAACATTGCGATAAATCCACTTGTAAAAGGATTAAGAAAAATTGCACGTCCAGTTGAATGGTTTGTTAACGGGTACAATGTTGGAAAAGCGGCTAGAAAAGATTGGAATGCTGGCAAAGGAGATTATTCAAATACTAAAAAGCAAGCACTTAAAGTTACGGTTGATGTAGGCGGTGGATTGGCAATTGGAGCTGCAACAACAGGCCTTACTGCAGCTGCATTAGGAATTGCTTCAACTGCAGCTCTTCCAGTTGCGGCAGGAGCAGCTGCAATTATTGGATTTGGATTATTAGTTGATAAGATTTTCGAATAAGCTAGGCTGATAAAACAGACGATGAAAAGACTAATTCACCTGTTTTAATGTTTATGCCAGTAAGCACCACAGGAATTGGCTTGTCTTTTGTATGTACTTTCCTAGTTGCTCTGTCCAAAATTCTAGGCTTCTTACCAGGTCTCTTTATTTCAAAACGACTTGAGGTAGAGATCCTACCTTTCATGCCACCAAGTTGAATTTCTATTTGACCATTTTCAGTTACAGAAGAAACTTTAGGACTGACATTAACTGGTGCCAGCAACATTTATTCCAGAAATAACCTCAAAAAAATCAAAAATTAAGAAACTTTTCAGAATTTTTGTCGATAAACACAGATTATTAATTTAAAACTAAGAACAAGGTAAGAATGTTACTCACGCTAAATAATAAAACAAAATAGAGAAAAATGTTGGTGGCACCAGTTAGACCAAGACCAAAGCGTCGACTAAATTACGCAGAAACTCAGATCAAGGCATCAACTACCTTCCTAGCCTCTCCAACCCCAAACTTGCCACCATCAATAACCTCATCTGCAAATTTCTTAGTAGGCAAACAAAACTTCTCATACATCGGAAGCACTGTAGTTTCCCACTGAAATTTTACAAATTCTTTAGTTCTTCCTCGCTCCCTAATATCTCTATCAAGCTTTCTTTGATACATTAACTTAGTATCAGCTTCAATAAAAATTGACTTATCATATAAATCTCTAAGATCAGGATTCAAAAGTGCAAAAATGCCGTCAACAATTAACAAACTTGGAGGAGTTAAGATTTTAACTTTAGAGGATCTATTGTGTTTAGCAAAATCATAAATAGGTACTTTAATAGTTTTACCTTTTAGTAATTCAGCTAAATGTTTATGTAACAAACTGAATTCAAGAGAATCTGGATTATCAAAATTTATTAGCTCTCTTTGTTTAAAAGTTAAATTACTTGTATCTTTGTAATAAGAATCAATAGATAAAATTTGAATTTCATCTTTTTTGGCCAAACCTTCAATTAAATTAGCAAGAGTAGTTTTCCCCGAGGCACTTCCACCTGCTATTCCTAGAATTTTCAAGCTCTTTCTCCATCAATCGATTACTCTATCTAAACGAATGCACAGACATTTAGCTGACCCACCTGCTTTCATAAATTGATCAAGTTCACATTTATGAACAGTAAATCCAAGACTTTCTACAATATTATAAGTTTCTTCACAGCCAGCAGCCATGATTATATCATTTCCAATAGGAACAGTATTGCAAACAAATCGCTTCGCATCGTTTTCACAAACTGGAATTAATTCTATTTCATTTTCCATTTTTTTTATACTATCTTTTGTAAAAGCATCTAAAAATACAAGGGCTTTTTTATCATCTATTGGAGCAAAGCATGTATCTAAGTGATAAAAGTATGAATTTGTTAATTCACAAAGTATAATGTTTTTAACATCAAGTTCAGAAGAAACTAAATCATATACATTTGGATCAGTTCTAAAACCATAACCAGCAAATAATTTGTCTTGAAAAAAAAGAGCATCTCCTTCGCCTTCAAAACTATATTTAGAATTTTTTCCAACTACCTCAAATCCATTTTTTATAAACCATTTTTCATATACTGGCTCTTCTCCTTGCCTCTCAGAATATTGAAATTTAGCTAAGAAGGCCTTTTTATCTTTTACTAAAGCAGCATTTGCAGTAAAGACTAAATCAGGGTTAGCTTCTGTACCTTTAAGTATTTCTGTATTTGCCCCAATTTTTTCAAAAGCTTTCAAAAGACCTTGCCACTGGGTAAGGGATTTTGAACTGTCAGGCTTGTTTTTTACACTCATCCAAGGATTGATTTCATATTTCACATCAAAAAAATCTGGGCTGCATAGTAACCAACTTCCTTTAGGATAATTTGCACTAGAATTTAAATTAGACATACTTTTTATTTAACTATTTAAAAAAATTTAAGCAATATATACTGCTCGAACATATAAATCTGAATTTATGCTATGCATAAATTGCAAGAAAAAAAACGGTAAAACCAAACGTCGAGCAGTATATACTTAAGACCAAAACTTCTGGTAATCTGCACCACTTGAGAACGGCTTATACACTGGCGGTTCAACTCTAACCTCTAAAGGCATAGGGAAGTCAACCCCCATAATTATAGCCTGTCCTGGAGTAAGTGTTGGAATAGCATTTATCGATGCCGTATCGATATCTCCCGATGCTCGTTCAATAATATGCCTATCTAAATCATTAGTTAATCTATGAATTACAAGAGTTCCCATCTGAGACAAAACACCTTCAGGTATATCTCTAGGTCGCTGAGTAGCTAAACACATTGTGATAGAATATTTTCTCCCCTCCTTTGCTATTAACGCAAATGAATCAAGTGAATATTGAGAACCTTCTTGAATATATGTTTTATTTAAAAATTGGTGAGCCTCATCCAGAGTTATTAGTATTGGAGCTTTTCTAAAAACATCTTTTCTAGCTAAGCCTAATAAGTATCTCCCTAAAGAATTAACAACAATTTCTCTAATAGAATTAGCGAAAGAAAGGTACTGTAAATTAATCCTTAAAATACTATTTTCTTTATCTTTTAAGAAAGCGTTGATTTCATTTAAAAGAGAAGGCTTGCCTTCGGGCTGAAATAAAGGCGCCATAGGACCAGACTTTCTCATTTCATCAATTCTTCCCATGAGCGCTGTACAATAAGAAAGAGCTGGAGAATTAGGTCCTCCCCACACTCCCGGCTCTTGAGCACTTCTCTGTGGATCAACACATTCATTTCTAATTTGTCTGGTTAAGTTATCAAGAAGAAATGTGCAGTAAGAACTATCAACTTCTTCAAAATGTTTTGCACATGCTTTTTCAAACTCAAGTTTATCTCTATGCGCTTTAACAATAGTACCATCAGGAGCTAGCCCTGGCTCTAACCTCGCAATTTTTAAGCTTTTCATAGCTTCTTTAAGTTTTGGAGCTTGATAATCACCACTTGGTGAAAAAATTACAAATAAATCTTGTTCTGTTAAGTGATAATAAGGCAAAGAGACTTCTTTTGAACCTCTTTGTTTTAGATCTTCACCTAAATGAACATGTTTAACACCTCTTTCCATTGTGTAGAATTCACCTGTTGCATCAAGTAAAATTATTTTTGATTTATGCTTTGCACATTCTTCCATTAACCTCGCAACACTCCAACTCTTTCCACTCCCACTCATTCCAACAATCCCACAATGACGGCCAAACATTTTTTCTGGCGTTAACGTGACAGGAGTCGCTTCAGCATTCCAAAGCTTTGCATAAGAAATTGTTACATCATTTTGTCCGGCACCTGTTTCGAGTTGATGCTCAAGTACGATTTGAATAATTTTACTGTGTGCTCTATATGCACCTTCTTGTATTTTAGGACGATGTGCAACACCATCAAAAATTTCACCTGTTTGAAAATTGATTGAAATTACAAGTTTTACAACTGCTATCAACTGATTCTTGTCATTCGCATCCTCTGAAAGACTAGCAAATTCACCACTTGTATCCATTTTAAGATCGCTTACTTTTCCAAGCACTCCATTAGTCCCACACTTTAGAATTACATATTCACCAACATTAGTTTGCTCTAAAACTTCTCCAGATTCTGTAACTTCTTCTCTAAGAATTATTTTTGCTACAGATGGTCCAGATTCAACAATTGTTCCAATTAGGTTCTCTTGAGCGAATGGGTTGATTTGCCCACCACTTGATTCAGTATTTTCATTACTTGTCATTACGTTAAGACCTTAAAATTACTACATTTTTATATATTTTCAGACTAAAACAACTTGGTCTTATCTTTTGATGAGGATTTTTGGGTGCAGATTCGGAAATTATACTAGAGTTGTCCCAACATTTCAGATCACAAATGCTCCATTGAGTAGATGTCGAACTTAAATCACTAGTAAAAATAAATTATTACTAGAGCATTGCTCACTATAGGTAAGCTTTTACAAGTGCTTATAAGAGAATATGCAATAAAGGCCGGAAATGTATAATTAAAAAAATTAATAACTTCCATAAATTTCCCTATCTCGTTTTCATTGCTCTTACAACCTTACTATTACTTCGGAACTAAAAACCTCTAGAAAAATCATAACGAGTTCTAAAGAAAAACTGGTCATTTGCATCAAACTGACCAAAAAAACTATCCTCTTCTCCTCCAAATTGAAACCAACCAGCAGATAATTTTAAATCTTCTAAAGCTTTATAAATAGCTTCAGCTTTGTAATAAAAATTAGATTGTGTTAATCCAACACTCCCGGTTAATTGTAATTTTAATTTTTCTCCATAGTAATCCTTACTTACACGAGCGAATAAAGCAGATTCATAAGAATCAAGATTCATTCCGGCTTGTCTATCTGGCAAATATCCTTGTAAAAGTTGTAAATTCATATACAAACCAGAGTTGAATGTATAGTCAATCCCAAGTAAATTTTGAAATAAGTCTGAGTTAACAACAAAATCTCCATCAGTTTGATCGCTAGTAGCGAAGGCTTTATCCAAAGTATAAACAAACTCACCTCTAAACCCGACCGCGCCAATATTTGTCTCAAAATCAGAACCAATTGAATGTTGTCTTTTCCAATCAGCACGAGCTCTTGCTTCTCCAGTAGTAGGATCTTGACTCACAACATAAGTAGGAAATTGGTCTCTATGCGAAGAATAACTCACTGAAAAATCACCCCAATCTAACTCTCTTAACAATCTTGCAGCATACACAGAGTTACTTAAAGAATCACTTAAGGAATCCTCTTCTAAACTAGCATCTCCAAAATTTTGTCTTATTAATCGTCTATTAGCTAGTTCCCAATCCCTACCAGTTCCTGCAAGTAAATTTTCTCTAAAATAAGGTATCCAAACAGTTTCTAAAGAATAAGTATCAGCTGGAAAATATTTTAAATATGCAGCAGTCACAGGATGCTTTCTATCCTGCCTATCAAGATTAAAAAATTCTCTAAAATCTTCAGGTGTAAAATTATCAATCGGATTAACTTGATCTCCCTTACCCCATCGAATTACTTGTCGACCAAGTCTAAGATCAAACTTCTCTCTTTCAATGTCAACATACATTTCCCAAGGCCTAAATATTGTATCCTCAGATTCAAAATCATCAATTTGATTCGAAATGTAATCTAACTCTTGGTTAACTCCTATACGAGCAGTAGCAAAATCAAATAAATTTAAATCAGCATTTAACCTTAAATAGTTTCTTAGTTCATATGTGCCTTCTTGCAGAGAATCTCGCTCGTAATCAAAATACTGTCTTGAATCAATAAAACCATCAATACTTTGAATAAAATTTCCAAAAAAACTTCCAACAGAATTGCTATGTTGATTTTGTGATAACGAATCTACAGTACCCTCATTCGCCAAAATTTGTGTTTCAGAATTTTCAAGAATACTTTCTGCATAAAGTACGCTGGAAAAACAATATACAGCAATTTGCGCAAATAGCAGTAATTTTTTATTTATCATCTTACCTCTCTATTATGAATTTAGAAACAAAACTTTATGTAAGTCCAACAAGAATATAAACAATCAATTTAATTGTCTATATATTAATTTGACGTTATTAACTAAGAGTAAGATTTCTACCCACTCTTTTTCTTTATTAATTCTCTCCGTAATTGAGGAATAATCAACAAAAGAATTGGCAAAACAGTTATATCGAATATAAAGGCGATAACAATAGTTAAAGAAATAAGAACTCCAAAATCTTTTATGATTTGGGATTGACTGAAAAAAAGTATTAAGAATCCAAAAGATAAAATTGAAGAGGTATACAATAAAGCTCGTCCTGCTTTTTCCACTACCTCATCTATTGTTTTATTTTTATCAGCTGATTTCTTCGAGAACTTTGCGAAATAGTGCAAGAAATATAAAGTATCATCAACAATAAGTCCAAAAGCTATAGCTGAAATCATACTTGTCGAAGCGCTTAAAGGTATGTTTAAAAATCCCATGATTCCAAGCACTATTAAAATAGGCAGGCCATTTGGGATTAAACTAAAAAGACCCACTATCCATGACGAGTATTTAAGTGAAACAATTAACAATACTATAAAAAAAGCAATAGCAATACTGTACATTTGACCAGTAGTAATTTTTTCAATCAATCTCGATTCTAAATATGCAAGTGAAGTAATTTTAAAATTGTATTTTTTTTGAAATAGGTTTTGACTAAGTTTTTCAATTTCCTTTATATTTGCATTAATACTAGATGAGTTTAAGGGCAAAATTCTTATTTGCAATCTTATTTTTTGATAGTCATAGTCAACATATTTTCTTAATTTATTATCTTTACCGAACGAAGAATAAGCAAGAATATATTCAGAGATTTCTTTGCTAGTATTTGGTATAGCATAGTGTTCATCTTTGTTGAGATTCAATGCCTTATTAATTTTTTTTATATAGGTATTAAAAGAAATAATTTTTTTTACATCTTTTTTTGTTTGAATTTGTTTCTCAAGCAAATCTATCAATCTTAGGAATTTTGGACTCTTGACACCATTTTTTTTACCAGAATCTACAACTAATTCTAAACTTGTCACACCAGCAATATGATTTTTCACAAAAAGAGTATCTTTTTTAATTTTGCGATCATTTTTAATATAATTAATTACACTAGTTTCGATATTGATCTTAGATATTCCCCAAAATGAAATTGGTATTAACATTGCAGTGATAATTAAAGCAGTCTTGGAATATTTATAAAAACAAGTTAAATTTATTTCTTTTCTTTTTTTGTCTGGCACCTTAGTTTGAATTAAAGACATCAAGAAGGGCATACAGGAAAAACAAATGAAAAATGCTGTAAAACTCGATAAACAAGCCATTCGACCAAAATATTTAATTGGTGCTACTTCACTAATGCTCATTGAGGCAAAACCAATTGCTGTAGTTATTGTTGTAAAAAAACAAGGATTAAGGTTCTCATAAATACTACTAGCAATAGAGTCATTAAGAGATTTTGTTTGAAAATAATACCTTCTAAATGAGGTAAATATATGAATACAATCTAGAGAGCTTATACAAAGCATTATTGAAGGCAAGGCTACTGTAACTAAATTTATTGGAATATTAAAAAACCCCAACAATCCTCCTAAACACAGAACACATAAAAAAACTGTAATTAATGGTATTAACAATCCAGCTAAATCATAAAAACAAAGAAAAAGTATAATCGTTAATACAAGAAAAGTTAGTGGTAAAAATCGCATTAAATCAGCTTTGATATCATCTAACAATTGAATTGTTAAAAGTGTGTTTGAAAAAAAATAACTATTTTTATTTTGTATAGAGCTGTTTCTTACAATTTTTTCAATTTCTTTAACAACTTTTCTATGAAGAGCATGATTTTCTGGATTAACTAGGCTTACCCTAAAAATAGCTAATTTTCCATCTTCAGAAACTAAGTTATTCTTAAACACCGAGTCACTTAAAATTCTTTCTTTAAAAATCAATTGCTCTTCATCAGAGGCAGGAATTTCAAGTTTCTTTAAATTAAATCCAGAATGAGTAATCAGAATGTCTTTAGTAGTAGCAATACTTTCTACAGAATTAACATTTTCAATAGAAGCAATTTTTTCACTTATAGATTCAATTAAATTAAAGGATTCATTTTTGAAGATGTTAGAAAATTCTAGAGCTAAGATAAGTTTATTATCATTACCGAACTCTTTTTTGAAATTATGATAATTTTCAAGATGTTCATCCTGAGGCATAAAAAAAGACTCTACCGATGATTCAAATCTTAAGGATTTAATATTAACAGCTAACAGAGCAATACAAAGGACGGAAAATATAAAAAACATGACTCTATGTTTAACGAGCCAATGGCTAATCTTAATTTGTAGTTTATTGAAATCCATAAGAAAATTGTATTATTATCATGAAGGATTTTATTTTTTTTTGAAAGACCTCTTGTTTTTTTAAATAAAACATAAGAAATTAATAGATTAAGCCTAATATCCATAGCAGCATATTTTTAACTTAAAAATTTTAGAACTTCTGCCAAGCACTACCCCAAATTTTCTTTGGATGAGAATATGTAGTAATTGATTTCTGTAAATATCTTGTAGATAAAACAGCACTACTTAGCTTTGAATTGGTAGTTAACTTTTTTACCTCTAAAACGGTCTTATGTCTATCTTTAATATTTATTGCAACAATTTCCCAAGCTTGAAGAAATCCATCTTTATTTTTTTTATATTTCTTCATACTAATAGTTTTAATATGTTTTAAGTTTTTATCAAATAAATCAATTTTATGAATAGTTTTATTTTTTTGTGATATCCAGTGTTTCTGATAAGCATAAATAGAATCTGAACTTGATTTTGGTGTCATCTTTATGACATAACATAATTGCCCATCAAGAGTTTCGTTTTTCAATAATTGATAATTCCAGCGATCTACTTCAAGTTCTTCTAAATCTTCATAGTTGAGATCAGAACCCATCCAACTTTGATCTTTATTTTCTGATTGAATTCTTCTAAGTTTATCTGACGCAGGTAAATAAAGATGTTGAATATCGTCTTTCCCAAAAACTTCTTGAGTAAGAGTGCCTGAATTTTTTGTATCATTCGGACTAAGAAATTTTAACAATGTTTTAGTCCCCTTGTCTGTTTCTAATTTATAGCTTAAAAAGCTCTTTTTTCTAGTTTCTCCTTTATTATTTCTAAGAATCATATTAACTACTTTTACTTCGTCATTTTTATATCTTGTAATTTGTGATAATTTAACTATTTCTTTTGGTTTTAAATTAGAAATAGGCGCTTTTTCAGCTACAACACTTTTTTCTATTTTTGCTTGAGTATTCTTTTTAACTTCTTTTTGAACATTAGATATTTTAGATTTAGAAACAACAATTTTCTTCTCTTTGATAAGAGTTGGCTCTTTTTCTTTTAATATCTTTTTAGGTTTAGTTAGTTTTTTAGGTTTTTTTTCTACTAGAATTGGCTTTGTAATTTCTAACTCTTGTGGTTTTTTTACCATAAAAAGTTTCTGTTCTTGTTGTTTTTTATCTTCAATTTCGACTTCAGTAGCAAAACTAGCTTGCGAGACCTCTTCTGTTTCTACTAGCTTCGAACTTAAAATATCCACTTTAGGTGTCACTGATTTTACAGATTTTTCATAATTTAGAGAACGTTCTTCAAATGAGTTTTGAATTTTTTCTATTTTATAAAATGTAAAACCTAGAAGGAGTGAGTTCATCATTAAAATTAGAGAATTTAAAATTATAAAAGATCTTCCTCCACTATAATTTTTTGTTTTTCGATTGAAAGAATTATCTTTATTTAATTTATTAGAAACTTTTCCAAAAAGTTTAGCTTTTGATTGATTAACTTTATCTAAAACAACTTTTTGTTTTTCTGCACTTTTAGCAATTTTTTTCAAATCGCTTAATATTTCTGATGGAGTTTTTGCTGTTATTAAAGTATCTTGAAAGTCAAAATTTTGTTTTTTATTTCCTTCTTTTTTCAGTTTTTCTTTTTCTGGAGTTTTTTCCATAATTCTATTCTTTAAATGACTTAGTGTTTTATCTTTTTCACAAAAGCAGCTTATCGAAATTTCAGGTTTTAAATATTTTATGAATATACTGCTCGACATTAGGTTTTACCGTTTTTTTTCTTGAAATTTATGCGTAGCACAAATTCAGATTTATTTGTTCGAGCAGTATATGTGCTTATTAGGGCAAAAAATGGCTTCGCCATTATTTTGCTCGCCCAACAAATCATTTAGTTTTCCCGCTTAAAAGCGGTAAAACCAAATGTCATTGGGCATATACAAAAATACCTAGAAAAACTTCATAACTTACGATTACATCGTCGGCATACAAAGCTATTTTACTTAAGTAAAGAGAATAACCTATCGTATTTATTAACTTTTCAAGATCTATTTCCTTCCCATCTTAAGTAAGCTAGTTTTTAAATGGCTATTATCAGGTTTTTCACCTAACCAAATAGCTAAAAGTGCTCTTTGGAAAGCTAAATTATTGTTTTGACCAAGAACTTTTCCATTTTTTTTAACAGTCATAACGCTACTTTCAAAATCAAATTCATAAATATCCTCTCTTTTAACCTTTTCAATCCCATTTAAAAATATATTCAATTCAGGCTGTAGCACTTGAGTATTTGGAAAATTTCTAGTTATCATTTTAGACCATTCTTTTCTAATTCTATTTTCTTGAATTGTATTTAAAAACTTCAAAACTACTTTTTTAGGTAAATTACTACTCAAAATATCTTCTGAATTATTTGAATTTTCTTCTAAATATAGAGCTATATCATAAACTTTATATTTAAAAATCGTATAACTTCGTCTACCAAAGCCATTTAAATTAAGTGTTTTTTGATTAACTATCGCTTTTTTAGGGAAAGAAGTTCTTAATTCTGCATGTGTATTTTGACTAAGAATAAACAAGATAATTAAAAAAATTATTTTACTTAAAATACGAAATGATGGTTTAATTACTTTATCAATATCAAAAATACTATAGTTATCCCAAAAAGTAATTTCCGAATAATTCTTTCTTAAAAACCTTCCCTTGTCGCTAACGCTTTGGAGGACAAATCGGTTTCCTTGTATGCTATTTATTTTGGGATAACTCTTTGTTGTCCCTCTCTTCTTTGCCAAGGTTTCGGAGGACAAGCAAAGGGTATAAAAAGTCCAAAAGGCTCTTTTTCGGAAATTACTTTTTAGACTTTCTATAAAATACACAATCACTCTATTTTTAAATTTTACATAAGAATTTTTCCTAGCTTTCTCTACAAAAAATTCCTAGAAATTAATACGAAAATTTACTACTTAATGTATATTCAGTAAGACTCTCAATAGTGCTTCTAAAAATAGTAATGCACTTAACTGGTTGAATTTATTGCGTATATCGCTTCCCAAACGGTTATAGTTTGGGAAAAAACATTTTTTGAAAGATTTTTATGAATAATCTCTAATATTACTTTTAACTAAAGCCTCAAAAAAATCTGTTTTACTCAAATTAGAAAAATAAAGAGAAAGAAGATCTGAATCAGCGGGATGGCAATGGATTTGACTATTCTTCAAAAAAGACTCAGTGAAGGAAGAATCAAATTTCAAACTAAATGCAAA
This sequence comes from uncultured bacterium, assembly GCA_937976335.1. Lineage (GTDB taxonomy): Bacteria > Bdellovibrionota_C > UBA2361 > UBA2361 > CALJRW01 > CALJRW01. Next base: position 13,352 of record CALJRW010000072.1, read on the forward strand.
AAGGTTTGCATTACTATTTTCACTGCCTATATCCATCAAAACTTCTGATAAAACCTTAACTACTTGAGTTGGCAAGAATTGATTTTGTTGATCCAAGGTTTCTTTCCATTTTGCAGCACTTACAATCTTAATATTAAAAGCAAATTCATTAAATAAATTAACTAAATCTTTAATATCTAAAGGTTTAGAATTTAGTAAATTGTAAGTCCCATTCATACAATCTATATTTCTAGATAAACTCACTATGCTTTCCGCAACATAATTAACAGGCGTAAGATCAATTTTTGTGTCAATATCAGGGATACATCCTAAACTTAAAATACCAAGAAGAATTAAGTGCATAAAATCGTCCGAGTTGCTAGCTCCAGAAACACTATCTCCAGTAATATTACCAGGGCGAAATATGTTAATAGGAAGACCCTTTTTTTTAGCTTCCTTAGCCATCGTTTCAACTACCCATTTTGTTTGAGCATAGCCATTCTGTAGTTTTGAAAATTCAGGTAAAGGGGTATTTTCATTTAAAATTAAATCACTCTGAGAGTCTTTATTGGCATATACAGAATAACTTGATACTATATTAGTAAGTTTAATTTTTTTAAAGCACGCTAATTTTAAAATTTCTCGTGTGCCGTTTACATTTATCTTTTTCAACTCTTCATATTCAGACACTAAATTAACACTGGCAGCATTATGATAAATAACATCTATTTCTGTCGCGATTTTAGTGAAAATTTCATCACTTAATCCAAAATTATCTAATGTAAGATCCCCTAAAACTATTTCAATTTGAGAAAGTTTTTCTTTAGAAAATAAATTATATTTAACTAAATTATTTTTTACTCTTTTTAAACCTTCTATTTCGTCTTTAGCTCTAACAAGACAAATAATCTTCGTGTCTTTTTTGTATTTTAAAATATAGTCTATTAAAAATGCACCTACAAATCCTGTAGCTCCTGTCAGAAAAACAGTGTCAAATTTATCAAAGTTAAATGTTTTATCTTCTGGAAGAACAAAATTGTTAACTTTAGAATCTTTTAAAGCTTGATTTAAAGAAAAATCGATAATCTCTGGTTTTAGCCAATCTTGAAACTTCTTATAACCTTCAAGTGGTTCCAAAATAGCAGATATTTGTGGGTTTTTTGCTACTTTTTCTAAAATTTCTATAAAATTCTTATTCAGTTTCTCAATTGTAGCATTGGGAAAACTACTTTCAATGTAAGTCCACTTTCCTTTAATTTCATCGTTATCCAACTGCATTGTTAGCTTAATTCCTGGAATCACACTATTTTTACTGGTAGAAAGAATTTGATAATCTTGAGTATTAAAACTAGTAATATTTTTTTTATCTAAATCACTTCTCATTTCAAAAGAAAACAAAGATTTCAATGGAAAATCATTTTCTTGAGCAACTGTACTTAAAATTTCTTTAACAGGATAATAAAGTTTAGTTTTAAGGTTTTTTTGATTTTGAAATGTACCTTCTATAATCTGTGCAAAAGTCAAAGGATCTGAGATTTTACTTTTAACATGAACTTCTTTAGAAAATGCCCCCACTAGATTAGCTAACTCCTTATGCTCTCGGCCAGATTCAAACATAGTAAGTAAAACTTCTTGCTTGCCAGAAAAGTAATGCATTAATATTTTATAACAAGAAAATAGTATTATTTTTAAGTCTTTTTCTAATTCAGCAGAAATGGCAAGTAACTTTTGACTTAAAGAGCTGTCTAAGTGAAATTCATAAACATTCTTAGAACTAGCTTTTGATGTTTCGCTATCTTTTATTAACTTCTCTTCATTAGGTGACAAAGAATAGTTAGAAAACAAATCTTTCCAATACTCTTCATGACTAAGAGCTGCGTCGCTATTTAAATAATCTTTCTCCCAAGCAACAAAGTCTTGAAACTCATAACTATCATTTGAGAAATCAAAAAAACTAAATTCTTTTTCATCTTTGACTAAGCAGTTATAAGTATTTAAAAGCTCTTCAATGAAAATTTTAAGAGAATTTAGATCAGCAATAATTTCATGACAAGAAAAAATTAGTACTTCTAAATTAGAAAATTTATGGAGTTCAACTTTGAAAGAATTTTTAGTTAAATCGAATTGAGTGAAGTGCCTTCCATTACTTAAGCTCTCTACGTATTTTTCGTTAAATTTTCCATCCACAGAAACTTCTCTAAGCGAAATATCAGCAGAAAGTTTTTGTATAACTTCTTTTTGGGTATCAACAAAAACAGCTTTCATAAGAGAATGTTTTTTTAGGGTATAGCTTAACGACTGCCTCAATAAGTTTCTATTAATTTTATTCTTAAATTTAACAGCTTGGAAATTTGTTAAATTATTAATATCTTTTTTTTCTAAATATTTATTCCATATCTCTTTTTGAGAGATAGAAAGCGGAAAATTTTTCTTACGCAAAGTTTTACTTAAACTTGTAAGTTGCTGAGAACTAGAGTTTATTTCACTGTCAGAAACATTTGCACTTATTTCATCACTAGGCGCGATATCTTCTAAAATAAGCTTAACTAGCTCTCTTAGACTCGGACCAGAAAATATTTTACTCATTGGGATATTCACTCTTAAATCTCCCTCAATAGAGTTCATAAGCTCAAGCATCATTAGAGAATCTATACCAAAATCAGAAATTGAAACTTCTAAATCAATATCGCTTTCATCTATACTGCTAACTTCTGAAAGCTTCTTAAGCATAAAAGTTTCCATTAATGAAGCTCTTTGCTCAGGCTCAACAGACAGAATATCTGAAACAATAGAAGAATTAGAGGAAGAACTTGCCTCTTCCTGAGAAACTAGTTCAAAAGTATTTGAATTAGAAGTTAGCGGCAAAACTCTATTCCATAATTTCCAATCAGCTCTAGAAGCTAGTATTTGAGGAGTTTTTAATTGTATAGAGCGTCTTAAAACTTTTAGTGCTTCATCTATATTTAAAGACTTCATTCCTATTGCATCTAAATAATCTGCAGTTTGTTTATTTCTAGCAACAAAGCCAGCTCCGGAAAGAGCTCCCCAATTAATAGTCAAGCTAGCTAAGCCAAGTTTTTGACGATGATAGGATAAAGCATCTAAAAATGAATTAGCAGCATTATAACTTGCTTGTTTAGGAGCTCCAATTACTGCAGAAAAGGAAGAAAAGCAGATAAAATGGTCAAGATTTAACTCTTGAGTTGCAATATGCAGATTCCAAGCCCCATTTATTTTAGGTCTTAAAACATGGTTAAAGTTTTCATCAGATAAGTTCTCTATTAGATCATCATGTAAAACCATCGCGCTATGAATTACGCCAGCTAAATTATTCTCACTACTTTTAGCAATCTCATCTACTACTCTCTTAATATCAGAAATTTTACTTATATCTGCTTTTGCAATTGTTACTTTAGCGCCATAAGATTGTAAGCGAGCAATTTTATTTTTAGAATCTTCATCTTTAGCACCACTTCTACTTATAAGAATAAGATGACCTGCTCCGTGAATTGCCATCCATTTGGCAACTTCTAGACCAAAACCTGAAGTACCACCTGCAACTAAATAAGAGCTATGCTTTTTAAAAAGAGCTCCATCCTCATTACAAGTTCCAATTTGAATACTATGAAGCTCTTCAAAGTTCAAAACATTTTTCCCAATATGCTTACCATTAGCCATATAGCGATAAGCTTCTTCAACTTTAGTTATTGGGAAAACCGTACTAGATAAAGGTTTATATATTTTTTTATCAAATTTTTCGGCTAATTCATTATAAACTTCAGCAATATGATCAGTTTTTTGCACAATGTATTCAATTAAATCAAACATATAATATGTAATGTTATTTTTTAATAATTCCATTCCGATTTTTGTATTATTGTGAATATCTACTTTGCCAATTTCTATAAATCGACCAAAATGCCCAAGAACTGATAAACTTTTATGAATAAATTCAGCCGAGAGCGAATTAAGAACACAATCAACACCCTTACCATTTGTAATTTTCATTACATCATCAACAAAATTTAAACTTCTTGAATCCATTGCATGATGTACACCTAAATCAAGTAAAAGTTGTCTCTTTTCTGGAGTACCTGCTGTAGCAAAAATTTCCAACTCTAAGCTTTTAGCAATTTGAATTGCAGCTTGGCCTACTCCCCCTGTACCTGCATGGATTAGAATTTTTTCACCTTTTTCAATTCGCGCGAGCTTTATAAGAGCATAATAAGCTGTGGCAAAAACTGTAGGAATAGTAGCAGCATCAAGAAAAGACATAAAATCAGGCTTCTTAATAACCGCCCGTGCATCAGTAGTTACAAAACTTCTAAACGAACAAGGTGCCATTCCCAGTACCGCATCTCCAGGCTTTAAATTTTTAACATCTGATCCTACTCTTGTAATAATCCCAGAAAAATCTTCACCAAACCCAGGGAAAGCGACAGTATTACCTATAGGCAGACCCAATGCTTTCATTACATTTCTAAAATTTATTCCTGCCGCATGAACTTTTGCTTCAATTTGACCGGCCGCTGGCTCCTGCTTAACACTTTCTTCTAAAGTAAGATTTGATAATATTCCTGGCTTTTCAATTTGAACTTGGAAAGGAGTTACTTCTGAATTATCTTTAATAGCATTTTTACTTTTTCGAGGCAGATCGCTAACTCTTTCTCGTTTTATGCGTTTTAAAAATCTCTCTCTTCCTCTATATGCAACTTCTGTTTCTAAATCTTTATTTAATATTTCATTAAAAATTTCAGTTATATCTTCAGTACTAAAATTTAGATCTAAATCAACAGTACGCCAAAAAACAGAGGGGTTTTCATTGTAGGCAACTCGAGTAAATCCGTTAATAGACGAAGTGATAGGATTTGATAAACCATCGCAATCTATTACGCATTGCGCATCTTTTGTAATAAAACAAACTCTTGTTTTTATATCTAGCTCAGTTAAGACTTGAGAAATTTTTGCCGCACTCAAAAGCCCGTATTTATTTATAGTATCTATATTTTCTTTTTGAAGATCGTTCTTGCTAGGAAGAAAAGACATACTATGAATAACTGTAGTAATTTCTGAAAACTTAGAAAATATATTTAAATAGTCGCATTTATGATCAACTCTAATATTATAAGAATTGTTTTCTAGACTCTCAAATTTATCACTAGCATATATTCGACAGACTTTTTGCCCATGGCTCTCTAATAATTTTGCAAGACTCTCTCCAATATTATTAGAATCTAGAAATATAATGAAATTAGTGGAGCTAGTAGAAAGATCTAAAAGTGGAGGTGCGTTTTCTACTACATCTTGATTTTTTAACTTTGATTTATCAAAAATATTTCGATCTTCTTTAATCCAAAAATAGCTATATAAATTATCTTCAACATCATCATCTCGTATATGCTCCATAGGCTCAGTACGAAAATCTAGAATTTCTGCAATTTTTTCGCCTAGGTCGTTATATACAAAAATATCAAAACTTATCATATCTTCAGAAAAGCTTTTTTGAATTCCGTGTGCCCAAAAACGTTCTGGAATTTCTTTACACAAAAGCCTAACTCTTCCAAGCCTTCGAGGGAGATATAAAGTCTTATCAGCTGTTGCTGTTTCTGGAGCATCAATTGCAGCTTTACCTACTTGCAAGCAAGCGTCTAGTAAGATTGGATGAAAATGATGTCCTGGCTCACATTGCACTTCACCATTGGGTAGAGGAACTTCAATCAAAGCTTCTCCTTTGCTATAAAATACATTTTTAACTAGCTTAAAATGCGGACCAAAATTAAATCCTGCTTCAGCTAATTCATGGTAGTACTTTTCATGACTTATATGATTAGATAATCTACTTTTTAGCTTACTAAGATTAATCTTCTCTTTTGCTCCAGCCTTCAAATATGTTAGCTTACCCGTCACATTTAAATCCCAAGTTAATAAGTCAGTCGAACTTTTAATTGTAAAAGTATTATCACTTTCATTTAAAGTCACTCTTACAGTTGGAACTTTGTCTTCGCTAAGAAATAGAGCTTTTTTTACAAGTATGTCTTCTACTGTGTAGCTTTGATCTTTAAACACTTCCCTTGCTAATGCTAAAGAAATTTCACCATAACCCGCTGCAGGGAAAAGAATGCTTCCCCAAAATTGATGGCTATCTAAATAAGTATAGATTCTCGGATCTAGTTTAAATTCCCAGGTTGGATTCTCAGCAACTAGGCGAAGCCCGAGCAAGGGATGAACCATCTTACCTATTCTATTATTTTTACATTCTGGCCCTTCTATCCAGAACTCTTCTCTATTCCATGGATAGGAAGGTAGCGTAACAAATGCACCACTTGCTTGATTTAAAGAGCGCCAATTAAGATTTTTCCCAATCAAATAAAATTTAGCAACATTAGAAAGCATAGATTGAGTCTCATCTTCTTTTCTATGTAAGGAATAAAAAACCGACCCCTTAACCCCTAACTTATTTAAAGAATCAGAAATAGGATTTTTAAGTGCTGGGTGAGGTCCTATTTCTAGAAATACACTATCAGAACCTTTAATAAGGTTTTCTACACCTGCCGAAAATAAAACAGGCCTTCTTACATTTGCCCACCAATAACTAGCATCCATTTTTTCGCCACTATATTTAGAACCAGTTACTGTAGAAATAAAAGGAATTTTACTAACCTGAGGATTAATGTCAGAAAGTGATTCTAAAAGCTCTTCTTTAATCGAATCCATTAGAAAAGTGTGGAATGGGTAATCTACTCGCAACCATTTATAGAATATCTTATCATTTTCTAGTTGATTTGCTATTTTTTCAAGAGATTCAGAATTACCGGCAATAGTAGTTAAACTAGAACTGTTAATAGCAGCAATTTCTACTTGTTCATTCCCCTCAGGAAAAAATACACGAATATCTTTTGCAGGCACTCCCACAACCATCATTCGGCCAGAGCCTTTTGTTGTATTTTGTAAACGGCTTCGATGATAAATTATTTTAACAGCATCTTCTAAGGAATAAATACCAGCAACGTAAGCCGCTGCAACTTCTCCGACGCTATGACCAATAACTTTTGAAGGAGAAATCCCCCATGATTTCCACAACTCAACTAAAGAAACTTGAAGTGCAAAAATTGCTGGTTGAGCTATATTAGTATCATTTATACGAGAATCCTCTTCTCTTCTATTTAATTCTTCTATTAGACTGAAATCTTTAAAATCAGCTAGTATTTTATCAATTCTTTCTATGCTTTGGCGAAAGATAGGCTCTCTTTCTAAAAGTTGCTTTCCCATTCCCCACCACTGAGCCCCTTGGCCAGTAAATACAAAAACTAAAGAAGACTTATCATTGCTAAGTAAAGACGATTGGCCTGAATATATTCCATCTAAATCCTTAGATTTTTCTTCTTCTGGAAGTGCCTCATTATCTAACCATACACTAAGTTTTTCTATTAGCTCCGTATTATTATTAGCAGTAAAAAGTAAGCTTTCCTTATGATGCTCTTTTCTAGATCCTGCCATGCAACATATATCGGCTATGTTGTACTCAGTCTTTGACAAGAAATCTTTATAGGACTGAACATATTTTAGTAACGATTTATTATTTCTAGCTGAAATAGGCAATGTAAATGGCCTTAAAATAGCCTTAGATTCAGATTCTTCTTCTAGCTCAGACTGATTCTTATTAGTATAAGACTCTAATACAGCATGAGCATTTGTTCCACCAAAACCAAAAGAATTAACTGAAGCAATTGGAGGTAAATTATTTTTAGTTGGTAAAGGCTGTAATTTATCAGCAACTTTAAGTTTCAAGCGTTCAAAAGGAATTTTAGGGTTTTCTTTTTTAAAATTTTGATTAGCAGGTATTTGTCTTTTATTTAAAACCAAAGCAGCTTTTATTAAACCTGCAACGCCAGAACCAGCTTCTAAATGACCAATATTAGACTTAACAGAACCAATTACACAATGCTCATCGTCTTTTCTACCAGAGGCTAAAATTTTACCTAAAGCAGATACCTCTATAACATCTCCAACTTGAGTACCAGTCCCATGCGCTTCAAAATACATAACCTGATTAGGCTCGATATTTGCCTCTTCATAAGCTTTTTTAATCATCTTAGCTTGGCTATCTCCATTAGGAACTGTCATACCTGAAGTGTTTCCATCTTGATTCATGACTGATGCTTTTACTAATGAATATATCCTGTCATTATCCTTCACTGCATCTTTCAACTTTTTAAGATAAACAACTGCCGCACCCTCTCCTCTTACATAACCATTTGCCCTTTCATCAAAGGCAAAACACTGTCCATCTGGAGAAAGCATTGATGCTTTCGCAAAACCAACTGTTGGATTAGGCGCACACATACAATTTACACCACCAACTAGAGCGGCATCGCACTCATTTGCCCAAATGCTTCTACAAGCTATAGAAAGCGCAACTAAAGAAGATGAACATGCAGTATCAACAGAAACTGCAGGGCCTGTTAAATTTAATAAATAAGATATTCGATTAGAAATAATACTTTGAGTAATTCCGCTATTAGTGTGTACATCAGAATCTTCTACAGTTTCTCCTTGAATACCAGAATAATCATGTGTTGAAACTCCCATAAAAGCTCCAATACTTTTCCCTCGAATACTTTTAGGTGCAGTTCCCGAATCTTCAATTGCCTCCCAAGCTACTTCTAATAGCCAACGTTGTTGAGGATCCATCCGCAAAGCTTCTCGTGGAGTAATCCCCCAAAATTGCGCATCAAACTCTTTGAGATTTTCAATAAAACCACCCCATTTCGTATACATTCTACCTGGGACTGATGGATTTTCATGGAAATAGCGATCAAGATTCCACCTATCTTCCGGAACTTCTTTAATGCCAGACTTGGAATTTACAAGTAAGCTCCAAAAAGATTCTACATCAACAACTCCACCTGGGAACCTACATCCTATTCCAACGATAGCCAAAGGTTCATTAGTTTGGACTGTCTTTTCAGTGCTTTTACGCATTACAAAAAAGTATAATAATTGATGTTTCTAGTCAATAAATCACAAACTACTTCGTTCTCTTTAATCTCCTTTAAGAAAAAATTTATTTTTTAAGTTTTCAAACATGATTAATTGAGTTTTTTTACTTAAGCTATCTTAAGGTTGATATCAGTTACAATCTCATCAATCATAACTTTAATCTCATCATCTACAATATATTCGTCGGATTTATGCTTTGACATTTCATTAACATAAGGACATACTTTTTCTAAAAAATTCGAAAAATCTTTTAGATTAAATTTTTTGTATATACGATTTAACACAGAAACTGTATTATTAGTTAGTTCATCAAAATCTAACTCAATTAAATTTTCTTTAGGAATTAAATTTTTTTGATATTCATATTGTTTTAAAATATTTTTATAAAAATACAATATTAATTTGTTAAAACTATCTTCGTCAATATTCTCAAAATATGATTTTTGGAAAGAGAACGCACTAATCATTTTGACATGTAGTTTTTTGGTAGAATAAAAAGTTTCATATCTATTTCTTTTACAATAAACAAATTTAGCATTTGGAAATAACTCTAGAAGAAAATTAATTCTTCCAGTATCTATTGGGTTTTTTAATACTAATCTTTTCCCTTTATTTAATTTGCTAAGTTTTTTTATTACATTTAAATATTGCTTTTTAAAAATTAAAAAATTTATTTTTGACATTTGATCTAAAAAAAGATTGTTATCGAAATATTTTTTCATCTTATCAGGGAAATTCCACCAATGATAACAGCTCATATTACTAATATTCATAAAAGCAAATTCTGTTTCTTGCGCTAAATCAATATCTAATTTCAAGGAATCCATTGGCCTTTTTTCAGGAAGAAAAAATCGAATTAAACTTCTAAAAAAAGTATTATCTAAAAAATAGGCACAACTAAAAGTAAACGCATAAGCATTTGTTAAGAATCCAAACTGCGAATCCTTACATAAAAGATAATGCAGAAATGTAGTTCCTGTGCGCCAATGCCCAATAATAAAAATAGGATCTTCTTGTAGTTTGATTTTTTCAATATTTTTATCATAAAAAAAAGCTTCTAAAATTATAAAAGGTTTTGAAATTATGTTAAAAATGAAAGTTAGCAATAACTTTGATATATTTAGTGCAAAAAAATTATTTTCTTTAAAAAGCTTAATATTCTTTAAAAAACTTCTTACGTTTAAAGGGAACATCATATACTACACTTTACCTTTTTTTAAAATTTCTTCTCTTAACTTCGGAAAAAGCAATAAAAGAATCGGCAATACTGTAATATCTAATACAAATGCAATGAAAATTGTCATTGAAATTAAAATTCCAAAATCTTTTATAATATTTGATTGACTAAAGAAGAGAATACAAAAACCAACTGATAAAATCGAAGAAGTATATAAGAGCGCACGACCAGCTTTTTCTATAACTTCATTAATCACCTTTTCCCGATCTACAGATTGTTTGGAAAATTTTGCAAAATAGTGTAAAAAGTAAAGCGTATCGTCAACTATTAGACCAAAAGCAATTGTTGAAATCATACTAGTTGCTGCACTTAAAGGAATCTTAAATATCCCCATAATTCCTAAAATAATTAAAAGTGGTAATCCATTTGGAATGAGACTAAAAAGACCTACAGTCAAAGACGAGTACTTTAAAGAAACAATTATCAATACTATTAGAAAAGCTATTAAAAGGCTGTATATCTGCCCCTTGGTGATTTTCTCAACAAGCGTTGTTTGTAGATAGTATAATGAAGTAACTTCAAATGAGTAATGATTTTGAAAGATTTCCTTAGCTAGTTTATTTATTGCCTTTAAGTCTGAGCTTATTTTAGACGAACTTAAAGGCAGAATTCGTATCTGACTTCTCGCTTTTCGATAATCATAATCGACATAATTCTCTAATTCATTCTCTCTCCCTGACAAAGAGTAGGCAAGGATGTATTCAGCCGTCATTTTGGAAGAATCAGGCAGTCTATAATATTCTGCCTTATTAGAGTGCATCGCTTTATTCACTTTCTTCAAATACGTATTAAAAGAAATTATTTTTTTAACTTCTATTTTACTTTTAATTTTTTCTTCAAAAGTTTCAATTAATTTTAAAAATTGCGGGTTCTTTGCTCCGTTTTTTTCTCCAGAATCCACAATTAATTCTAAATTTGTAATCCCAGCAAAACGATCTTTCATAAATAGTGCATCTTTTTTAATTTTCCTATCATTTCTAATATAGTTAATGACACTAGTTTCAATATTAATTTTTGAAAATCCCCATAAAGAGATTGGGAGAATTATCAGCATAAGAGTCAATATTATTTTTTTATATTTATAAAAAACAGCTAAATTGATTAATTCTTTTTGATTTTCATTTCCTACTAATTCTTTTCTATTTATATTCGTTTTAAAAAGTAGCATCAAAAAAGGCATACAAAAAAAACAAATTAAAAATGCAGCAAAACTTGACAAGCAAGCCATTCTTCCAAAATATTTAATTGGAGCGACTTCACTAATACTCATTGATGCAAAGCCAATAGCAGTTGTTATAGTAGTAAAAAAACAAGGGCTAAGATTTTCATACAAACTAGTAACAACTGAGTCAGTTAAAGATTTAGTTCTGAAATAATACCTTCTAAAAGAAGTAAAAATATGAATACAATCTAAAGAGCTGATGCAAACCATAATAGATGGCAATGCTACGCTAATTAAATTAATAGGTATACGAAAAAAACCTAGCAATCCACCTAAGGATAAAATAGATAAAAAAACTGCCATTGTTGGCACTAGCACACCTGCTCTATCTCTAAAGCAAATAAACATTACTATCATAAGCACTAGAAATGTTAATGGCAGAAAACGCAAAAGATCTGTTTTTATATCACTTAACATCTGAATATTAAGTAAGGTATTAGAAAAAAAGTAAGTATTTTCTTCTTTAATTCGATTGATACTTAAATAACTTTTAATTTCCTTAATAGTTTTTTTATGAGCTTTTTGATCTTTTGGTTCAACTAAGCGAATTCGAAAAATTGCTATTTTTCCATCTTCTGAGACTAAGTTATTTCTATAAATGGGGTCGCTTAAAATCCTTTCTTTTAAGATAAGAGTTTCATCGATTGAAGTTGGAATTTCTATCTTACTTGTATCAAAGCCTAAATCAGACCCTTTCATTTCTTTAGTATTCGTTATGCTATCTATAGAATAAACATTTTGAAGAGTAGAAAATTTTTCAGTTAAGCTATCTATTAATGAAAAAGATTGCTGAGTAAATACGTCAGCAAACTCTATTGCAATAATAAGTATATTATCATCTCCAAACTCACTTTTAAAATTATGATAATTTTTTAGAGATTTATCATCCTCCATAAAATAAGATTCAGGCGATGATACAAACTTAAGAGAAGGAATGTAAGTTGCAAAAAAGGAAATAATTACTAGAGTGGAGAAGAAAAAGGCTTTATTATGCTTAACAAGAAAACGACTTAACTTAATTTGTATCTGCTTTGCATTCATTGTTATAATAATTAAGATTAAGTAAAATAATTTTTTTCTTTCAGAAGCTACACTTCTTAGATTTATATAAAAACCTTACTACATTAATCTTCATAATAAAATACAGACTATTGACATCGGCAAAAGAAATAATGAGGACTACTGCAACCCATCAGTAAATAAAACAGTTAAAAATACTTTTTTAAAATCTATTAATACTTAGAATTATTTTATAAAAAGAATTAAAGCGCGTAGGCATCTAAAATTTATAGCACTTTTTCGCCTAGATAAGCCATAATTTGCTCAACACAATCTTCGATCGTCCTACTCCCTGCATCTACAGCTATATTTGGGGCAATTGGCTTCTCATAAGGCGAATCAATTCCTGTAAAATTTTTAATTTCTCCACGCCTAGCTTTTATATATAGATTCTTAGGATCTCTTTTCTCACAAACTTCTAAATCAGTATCAACAAAAACTTCTATATAGTTTTCCTCTCCTATTGTTTTTTTTGCTAAAATTCTATCATCTTCGAATGGAGTAATAAAACTACAGATACAAAAAACACCTGCTTGATTAAATAACTTAGCAACCTCAGAGACTCTTCTAATATTTTCACTACGATCTTCTTTAGAAAAGCTTAAATCTTTACATAGGCCTGTCCTTACAATATCACCATCAAGCCAGAATACATCGATTTTCAAATGAGAAAGCTTCTTTTCTATTTCTCGAGCAATAGTAGACTTGCCAGAGGCAGATAATCCTGTCAACCATAACGTTTGAGGCTTATTTTTTTTAGAAATTAACTTTACATCTAATGAGTTTTGATTAGATTGACTATCATTTGAAACCATAGAAGATAATTTAGCTTTGTCAATAATCAAACCGGCTGCAATAGTGCTATATGTAATAGGATCAATGAGTATAAAACTCCCGTTTGATTTGTTGTTTTGAAATTCATCTATATATAACTCTGAACTTGCTCTCAAAACTACCCTTCCTACTTGATTGACGTTTATAGAAGTAGATTTAGCCTTACTTAGAGTATCTACATCTATTACATATTTTATGTTTTCAATGCATATTTGAGTTTCATTATGAGAGTGGTAAATTATATATTCTCGTCCTACTTTTGTTTCTTCTTCACCAAACCAAACTAACATTGCTTCAAATAGCCTTAGTGACTTAGGTTGGTTATCTACTTTTACAATCATATCTCCACGAGAAACTTGCACTTTATCATGCAAAGAAATTGCTATTGACTCTAAAAAGCTAGCTTGATTTAGCATAACCTCTTTACCCTCTGAACTCATCTTTACAATAGACTTAACCTTAGTTTGAAATCTTGAAGGCAAAACTAAAATATCTTCATTAACTTTCACACTACCTGACTCAACTCTTCCTAATAAAAAATTACTATCTTTATTATGCGAAACACACTGAACAGGAAAACGAAAATCTATAAGATTACAATCTCCTTCAGAATAAGTATTCTCTAAAATTGTTAGAATTGTAGAACCCTTATACCAAGACATCCGTTGGCTTGAATGAACTACATTATCTCCATCCAATGCTGATATTGGAACAAACTCTAATGAATCTATTCTTAGTTTTTGAGAATAAGCAATAAACTCATTACGAATTTTTTCAAAAGAGATTTCGGAATAGTTTACTAAATCCATTTTATTAACAGCAACCACAAGTTTTGGAACTTTAAATAAAGATAATAAAAAAGCATGCCTTTTAGTTTGCGTTTGAATCTCTTTAGATGCATCTATTAGTAAAATTGCAAGACTAGCTCGAGAAACCGCACTTAACATATTCTTAGTATATCGTAAATGTCCAGGAGCATCTGCTAAAATAAAACTTCTTTTTTTAGTAGAAAAGTATTTATATGCTACATCAATTGTAATGCCTTGTTCTCTCTCAGCAGCTAAGCCATCGCTTGCGTGAGCAAGAACACTTAATCCATTCTTAACATCTTTAATGTCATCAATTTTATCTATCGTTAAATTATTCGAGTCATTGAGAAGTCGCCCAATGAGAGTAGATTTTCCATCATCAACATTTCCTGCAGTTACAAAATTTAATTTAGATCTTTTGTGAGTTTTTAGAAAAGGATTTTCTTTTTCATTTATTGACATACTCTCATTCACTAAAAATACCCAGTTCTTTTTTTCTCTTCCATAGAATTTTTTAAATTTGAATCTATAAGTCGATTGTTACGTTCAGAAAAATTTACATTTTTTATTTCTTCAATAATTTTATCTATAGTATCGGCATCTGAACGTACTGCTCCAGTACAGGAAATACAACCAAGAGTTCTAAATCTACATCTTACATTCATAACTTCAACATTTTCCTCATCTAGAGTATGATTGTTTAAAATTAAAGTATTATTTTTAAAATAAACTTTTCTTTCTTTAGCAAAATAGAGAGAAAGAATTGGTATTTTTTCATCTTTGATATAATGCCATATATCCAATTCAGTCCAATTAGAAAGTGGGAAGACTCTAATAGACTCATTCGATTTTACTTTCCCGTTATAAATACTCCATAACTCAGGACGTTGAATCTCAGGATCCCATTGACTTAGAGAGTTTCTGAACGAAAAAAACTTTTCTTTAGCTCGTGATTTTTCTTCATCTCTTCGAGCGCCCCCAATGGCAGCATCGAAAGAATTTTCTCTCAAAGCGGCTAATAATGTTTGAGTTTTTAACAAATTGCAGCATGCTTCAAGCCCATGAGTTTTAGGAGAAGTTTTTTTCGAAATGGCAATTTCATTTCTAGCAACAATAAGATTCGCTCCTATCTTTTTTATAAACGAATCTCTAAACTCATACATTTCAGTAAATTTATACGCAGTATCTATATGTAGAATTGGGAAAGGGATTTTAGCCGGATAAAAAGCTTTCCTTGCAAGATGAAGTAAAACAGACGAATCCTTTCCAACTGAATAAAGAAGAACTGGATTTTTAAATTGCCCTACAGCTTCTCTTAAAACATAAATACTTTCAGACTCTAACTGTTTTAATTCTTCTTTATTCACAAACTTTTCTTTTTGACAAATGATTTTAATATAATTGAAACATTTGCTCCACCGAAACCGCAACTATTTGAAAGAACGTAGTCTAACTCACAATCTGTGCTTTCTCGTGGAATACTAATATCTTTAGCTAATGAATCTAAATTTTTTATGTGAGGAGAGCCAGGTATGAATTGATTAGCTAGCGCAAGAGAACATATGCCCGCTTCCAAAGCTCCAGACAAGGATAGTCCATGCCCAGTCAAGCCTTTTGTGCTACTAACTTTCGGCTTATGCCCATTATCATAAAAGAGATTTTTAATCACTTTTAGTTCCATAGCATCTCCAAACTTTGTCGAAGGAGCGTGAGCATTGATATATTGTATTTGATCTTTTGACACATTTGAATCCTGCAAAGCCAACTCTATTGCTCTAGCTAAGCCTGCCCCATCAGGATCTGGATGTACAACATCATGACCGTCTGTTGATTGCCCCCAACCTTCAACCTGACAATAAATTTTAGCATTTCTTTTAAGAGCTGACTCTAAAGTTTCTAACACTAAAACGACCCCTCCTCCAGTTGGAACAAAGCCATTTCTATCAGTATCAAATGGGCGAGAAGCAGTGTCGCAATCATTATTAGGTGTTATCGCTTTCATTGATATAAAGGGAACAATATTTTCAATACTTACGTCTTCACTCCCAACCACTAACATTCTATCTTGCTTGCCGTATGCTATTTGATCGTAAGCGTATCCGAGGGCATGAGCGGACGAAGCACAAGCAGAAACAAATCCAGAACTGCTACCCTTTATTTTTAATATAGAACTTAAATTAAAGCTCAAAGTACCTGCAATTGAAGCTACAAGACCAAAAGGAGATCCTTTAGTTGGACTTACTAGCGCACGATTTAGATAATAATTAGTAAAACGAGGAGAACCTGCCGAAGCAGTAAATAATCCAGTCTTTTCAGAAGATATTTCTTCAATAGAGAGACTGCTATCGTTTATTGCTTGATAGGCAGCATATAAAGAATATAAAACATGCGGAGAAAATTTACGCAAATCCCTATTTTTGACTTTCAAGACTTCAGGATATTGCCAATCTTCTGGATAGTCTGATTCTACATTAAAATCAGGTACGGGTGCATAAACAGAAAAACCTAAATTTTCAATAGAAGTATTTTTGTAGGGAACAATACCATGAGTAAGGTCTTTCAAATTAGCTAACACGTTTTCTTTCGTGGTACCTATTGAAGAGGCAAATCCTAAACCAGTAATGGCTACTTTCTTTTTCATGATAAAAAAGGAATTTTTGATATATTAGTCAATTTCTCTTTACAAAAAAAATTTTAAATCTCATTTAAATTTATATTTTATCATACTAAGAAAACTTTTTTAAGGAAATTAACTAGTTTTTTTACAATAGTCTACATAAAACTTGAGTAAAATGTAAATTATTTGTAAGATTCAATCAAGCGACATGATGCCTTGAGGGCATATTAATAGGATTGATAGCTGGTAACTTTAACAAGAAAAGCTTATATTTTAGTTGAAAATACATGAATGAAATTGCAGTTTTAACTGGGAGCACGGGAACTTTAGGAAGAAAAGTATTAGAAAAGCTTCTCTTAGAGACAGACTACCAAATATACTGCTTAATACGACCTAAAAGCGACGTTTCAATCAAAGAAAGGTTAATTAATATCTTAAAAGATATAGATTGCGAAAGCTATATTGAGGAGCTCTCCAAACCTAATTCGCGAATTTCTGTAGTTGAAGCCTCTCTTGATAAAAACCTATTAGGTCTTAGCGAAAATTTCCTTTTCAATTTAGATAATGTCCATTTATACCATCTAGCTGCTCTTACAGATATGTCAGCATCGAAAGAAGTTTCGTATAGCGTAAATTTCACTGGCACAGAAAATGTGCTTAAATTAGCTGAGTATTTACACAAAAATAAAAAACTATCCGGTTTGTATTATTTTTCTACAGCTTTTATCACTGGTAGTTTAAAAAATTATAAATCTTTTGAAGATACACTTCCTCTTAATCCTAAACCTTCAAATTTTTATGAAGAAAGCAAATATAAAGCAGAAGAACTTATTCGTAACGCTATTTCTGAAGGTCTTTCAGCAATTATATTTAGACCCAGCATAGTTGTTGGAGATACTAAAACTGGCAAAATATCTTCTAGTAATATCTTTTATCTTACTCTAAAAATGTTTACTTCTGGGTTAATTAAAAACATCCCAACTAGAAAGACTAGTTCAATAAATATTGTTCCAATTGATTTTGTAATTAACTTATCGCATCAAATTATAGTAAGTCGTAATTTCTTTGGAAAAACTTTCCATTTAGTTTCAGAGAATCCTCCAACAATACAAACATTTTATGATATTTCTGAAAAATTTTTTCCTAATATAAAGCCACCTACGATTGTAGATCCAGAAAATTTTCTTGATACAAATCTACCTGCCAGAGAAAAAATGATCTACAAATCTATTGAACCTTTTATTGGACGTTTAAACTGTAACCTTACTTTTGATATGCAAAACACAAAGCTTGCATTAAAAGAATTTAATACTGAATTACCCAGTACGGATTATGATTTTGTGTATAAAATGTTAACTTATGCCATTGAGCGTGAGTTCATAACTGTATAAAAGCTATATTTGAGGAATAATTATGAATACTAAAGATAAATCAATAGCGGAAATAATAAGAGAAGCGTTTAGAGGCTGCGACGAAGAGACTATCTTAGCAGTAATTAAATACAGAGAGACTGGAGAAATTGATAATATTCCTGAAATTGTCAGTAGCGTTATTAAAAGATACACAGAGCCTGATTTTAGACACTTGTTTAAAGATATTAATAAAAGAGGCTCTTTGAACTTACGTGAAGATTTAGAGCTAGACTCCCTTACTTTATTCGAAATTGTTGTAGCCCTTGAAGAAGGTCTCGGACTTAATATCGACGATACTGAAGTACATCAATTAGAAAATCTTAATGCTGTTACAGAATATATTGAAAATTTACTTAAAAAATGAATTCTGAAATCATTCTAAATTCTCAAGACATACGGAATGTTTTAGCTCAAACTGATCCTTTTCTTTTTGTCGAAGAAGCCAATATTTCAAAAAAGTTTGCCAGCAGCACTTATGCAATCTCAGGTAAAGAATTTTTTTTAGAAGGTCATTTTAAAGATTTTCCAATTTTTCCTGCTTCAATTCTTATGGAAGCTGCAGGTCAACTCGCAAGTTTACACATGCTCTTTATAATGGACTATGATTTATTAAATCCAGAAAAACTTCCAATTCCTGTATTTTCCTCGACTGGAAGAACAAGTTGTCATGGAATCTGCAAGCCTAAGGATGTACTTACGATTGAATCATATTTTAAAATTTTACGCCCTCCAATGGCTAGTTTTAATATTAAAATATTAAATGAGAAACAAGAAAAATTAGCTTATGTTGAAAATCTTTTTTTAACAGCTGTTAGTCCAGCTGAATTAAAGAGTTACTAATAATTTAATTTTTTGAATGTCTGTGATTACTATAAATGTTCAAAATTACCATCTAGAATACATAATGGACAAACCAGATGATGCGAAATTTCCTTACGTTCTTTTTTCATCTGAATACTTTGTGCCTCTTGCAATTCCTCTTCTTTTGAATCATAAAGCTTATCATGCTCTGAACATGGTAAAGTTAAATTATTTTCTCTATCTAGAGCTTTTACTACGTAGCTAATTCTATCAGTAGCTATCTGAATCTTGCCAAGATCGTAAATTAAAGCTTTCCTCGATTCTTGTCCTGTTTTTGCTGTTAATTTTAAACCTTCAAATGAATCTTCTAAAGTCCTTGAGCTAAAATCATAAGTAGTCATAAGTATCTCCTTTGTATTAGGCATACTTAGTTTTTCTATGATTTTGAGGATTAGTGAGAAAAAATATTATTTTCTATCATTTTTTCTTCTTTAATGATAATAATTAATAAAAAATAGAGAATATTTTATGAAATTAAGCGATAAAGAGAAACAGCTAATATCAATAATTGAACTTGATGCAAGTCTTTCGGTAGAGAAATTAGCTAAAAAACTTAAAATTAAAACTCACAGCGTACGTTATTTTCAAAAAAAACTAATCTCCCAAGGAGTTATTAGTTTAAAAAGACCAATTATTGATATGGCTGGCCTCGGATACAATCACTACAATTTTTTCTTTTCTCTTAGCTCGAATAACAGTAAAAAAAAAGAAGAAGTATTAAATTTCTTAAGATCCTTAATCTCTGTTACTTGGATTTTTGAAGTTGGTGCAGATTATCAATATGGAGTTTCTTTTAGCGTAAAAAGTGCAGCAGAACTGACTTCTGAATTAACCTTACTTTCTAAACGATTTGGAGATATCATTTTTGATAAAACTTATTCGCTACAACTTTCTTTTGTATACTTTGGAAGAAGATATCTTGCGAAAAATCTCAAAGAAGCTAAAAGAATTGATTTTAAAAATGCACTAATTCCTACCGAGTTAACTCCAGATGAAGAAACTATTTTAACAGTTCTTGCCAATAAAGATTGTGCATCAATGAAAAAATATGCTGAGGTAGCAAAGATTCCTCTTCCTACATTTGAAAGAAAAAGAAAAAGCCTTGAAGATCGAAAAATTATTAAAGGATATTTTCATTGGGTAAATGGCTCGACCTTTAACATGCAATCCTATATAATATTAGTCTCACTAAAAGGACTTAGCTCTTCATTTAAAGATCAATTAGTAGAACTTTCCAATAACGAGCCACATGTAATTTATCTAACAGAATGCATTGGAGGCTGGGATTTTGAACTAGGAATAGAAGTAGAGAATAACTTTGCAGTAACTTTAATTACACAAAAACTTTATGATAATTTCCCTAAAGATATAAAGAATATTAAAGTTATTCCCATACTTAACTATCTTAAATTTAGGAGTTATACATTAGATTTGAGTTTTGCTTAAAACCTGAGTTTTGGATAAGAAAGTTAGTATAGTGAAATCTTTAAAGGAAACAAGATGCCAAAACAAAAAAGAGTTGGAATAGATGTTGGTGGAAGTTATATCAAAGTAATATTTCCTACTAAATCTAAATCTTACCTACGAAAAACCATAACCACTCCCAAAACTCCATCAGATTTTTTTTCTTCTTTAGCTCAGCTAAAAAATAGCGTTACTACACAAAGCTTGAATTTAGGGATAGCCTATCCTGGAAAGGTTAATAACAGAGCTGGTACCATTTACTCACCTACTGGCAAATTAAGTTTTTTAAACAATGTAAACCTTAGAAAACAACTTAAAAAGATAGGTTTTTCAAACATTACTTTTTCTAATGATGCTCATGCTTTTACAAAATATCATCTTTTAAAAGGACACGGCTTTAAAATTAACAATTTCTTATGCTTTACTTTGGGAACTGCTATTGGCATGGGCATAGTGATTAATGGCAAACTATATTTTGGATCTAATAAATGTGCCGGAGAGCCAGGTTTTTTATTCAATAAAGATGTAAAAGATTTTAAAAAATTATGGACTTCTGCACTTAAATTTAAAAAATTTGGAAAATTAAATTCAGAACTTGGGAAAAGAATTGCAAGAATAGTTGATATGTTTGACCCTGAATTAATTATTTTTGGTGGAGGAATAATTCAACACCATTCATCCGCTTTAATGCCAGGCCTTAAAAAACATATTGCAAAAAATTTAATCTTACCCACAAATATGCCGCGAATTCGAACTTGTAAAACTAAATATGCAGGGGCTATTGGAGCAAGTTTGTTTAGAACCTGAATTTATAATAATAATTTTCAAAAATTACTTTTTGAAATAAATGATAAATACAGATATAATTTGATCATGCTTGAGAAATTTGAACAGAAAAAATTTAACAACGACAGCAATAGGCAAAGTCCTGACAATTTACCGCAGATAGAAACACCTAGTGCTATATTTAGATTGCCTGTACCTATAAATCAAAATATTTTTTTCGGTGAAAGGCAAGTTGAACTCAAAGCTGAGGAACTGGAACCCCTTTTCCCTGTCTGGCCAGTCCCATACTCTTTAACACTAGCTTACAATTCTTCTAAATCTCTAACTTTAGTTCTTTTTGATGCTGAAGGAGAAACTATACAGCTGAATTTGTATTTTTTGAGTAGAGAATTTAAAGGCTCTGTATTACTAGGTGACAGCACTGCTAGTAGCACAAATTGCAATGTCTATGGCCCTCAACCTTCAAAACTCACTGCTGCTTGGATTAAAGATCGTGTAATTCCATGGCTAGAAAAGAAAGGTTTTGACAAACTGTACGTACGTGCATTTTTTAAAAATGAAGAAAGCGATTCTTCTGCTAACAATTTTTTTAAAACAATTGGCTTTGTTGATGAAAGTAAATTTGGCAATCCCTACTTAGTCTATCATATGAATACAAATGAAAATTTATCTAATTTAACCATTCCCACTATTAGCAGTAATTCAGAGTTTAGTTTTACCCCTATTGAAAATTTTCAACCTAATATGCCCGATATACTTAGAACGATTTTTAGTGAAGACTTTTACCAAAGCTTATCTGAAATGCAAACTGCTAATTTAGATTATTTTTCTATGAGCTGGTATTTTAATGAATATGCTGATGTGGAAAGAGCTCATGCAAAGATTAAAGAAAAATACGAAGGCATATCGAATCATTTATATGCACGTTATTATGGTGCTTCAGTATTATTTGCTGATTTTATTAAAGAAGGATCAAAATTAAAGTAGAAAAGTTAAGTTTTAAAAAAATTATTAGGAGAATTAGAGAATAAATAATGGTGGGCCAGGGAAGACTTGAACTTCCGACCTCACGCTTATCAGGCGTGCACTCTAACCAGCTGAGCTACTGGCCCACAAAACTTAAAATTTACTCATACGTGCATTTTTTCGTTTCATCAAAAGCGTGCACGCCTTGGTAATGAATCACTCCTTCACTAGTTCGGAGTGCCATTATTAAGTAGTATTGTTAAGTGGCATCTAGAAAGCTTCACTTTCATAACCACTCACTCTGCTACTAACTCTAACCAGCTGAGCTACTAGCTCACATAATTAATACTCGGCAAGGTTTTTGTTGGCCCGATACTTAAGATTTACTATGCAAACCATAATTAACGATCCTCAGTAAAGATCCTTAGTAAAAGGCTTCAGCAACTGGCTTATCAATTTAGCTATCTTGGCTTTTAGCCAATCTTGTAAAATTGGTGGACCTGAGGGGGATCGAACCCCTGACCCCCAGAATGCAAATCTGGTGCTCTCCCAGCTGAGCTACAGGCCCTTAATAACCATCTCATAACTTATAATTATGAACGTCAGAGCATAAACAGACTAGAGCCCACAGTCAAGTAGGGCAATTTTAGCTAGTTAAAATCAGTTAAAGTAATTCTAAAAGGATACCGATATATTAGTATATGGAAGGTGTACTCTTACTAAATTCAAGTTTTGAACCTCTAGGAGTAATTTCCTGGAAGAAAGCAGTGTGTCTATTCTTCTCTGGAAAAGCTGAAGTGATAGAGGAATATGAACGTCAGATCAGATCAGTATCAGTCATTATTAATGCTCCTGCAGTAGTAAGATTGTTAAAATACGTAAGACTAGGGAGAAGAAAACCTCCTCTTTCAAGAACTAACATCTTAGCTCGTGATAAATTAATTTGTCAGTACTGCAGTTTAGAACTTTCCTCAAAAGAAGCCACTATCGATCATATAATACCAAGAAGTAGAGGCGGAGATGGTAGTTGGAAAAATTTAGTTTGTTGCTGTAAAAAATGTAACATTAAAAAAGGTTCTAAGACCCTACGAGAAGCAAATATGCAATTAATTAAAGCACCTTTTGTACCTGACTGGTTGCCTGTGTTACAGTTAAAATTCAATGGAAAACTGCCAATCCTCTGGAAAGGATTTATTAGAAGCAAAAAAAAGACTGACTGAGCTATTACAAACAAAGCTCATTAAATCAATCTATAAAGCCTTAGGTAAGAATGCAGAACTACATTTAGTTGGTGGTTTTGTAAGAGATTCAATTCTCAAGATACCAAACGAAGATATAGATCTTAGCTGTAAGTTCAATCCAGAAAAATCAATCTCATTACTTAAAAAAGCTGGGCTTAAAGTTTATGATACTGGTATTGAGCATGGAACTATAAGAGTAGTATTAGGTTCAGAACAAGCTGAGCTTACAACATTTAGATTGCCAGGCAATAGAAATAGTAAAGCTTATTCTGAAACAATCTTAGAAGATCTTAAGGGTAGGGATTTTACTATCAACGCAATTGCTTTTTCATTTAATAGTTTAGAATTGATAGACCCTTATAAGGGAATCAAAGATTTAGATAATAATATCTTAAAGGCTGTCGGAAAGGCATTTGATAGATTTTCTGAAGATCCATTAAGAATTTTGAGGTTTATTCGATTTGGCGCTGCAAGTGATAGAGAATGTGGAGAAGAAATAAAACTTGCTTCAACTAAACTTGCTAAAGAACTAAAAAGTGTAAGCCCTGAAAGAATCAGAGATGAACTACGTAAAATTATGCTTTCAAATAATCCAAAAAATGCATTTATTTTAATGGAAGAAACAAAAATACTAGATATAATCTTACCTGAATTTAGAGAAACTGTTGGCTTTGAACAAAATGAATTTCACATACATGATGTTTTCAATCATTTGTTAGAAGTAATTTCAAGAACTTCAAAAAACGAACTTTTAAGATGGACTGCGCTTTTTCATGATATTGGAAAACCTCAGTCTTTAAGTATAGGTGAGGATGGTCGACGTCATTTTTACAAACATGAACTAATTAGCGAAAAAATTTGTAAAACTGTTATGAAAAGACTATGTTTTTCTAAAAAATTCATTAAAGATGTAAGCTTACTAGTTGCTTACCATATGCGCCCTCTGGAATGTGGACCAGCTGCAGTTAGAAGATTAATGAGAGATTTAGGACCACTTCTAGATCCTTGGATGGAATTTAATTTTGCAGACAAGTCCCCTACTATTTCCGATGAAGATTTTTATAAAGAACTCAATAGTTTTAAAAAATTACTAGATAAAGAAATTAAAAAAGCTAAAGAAAAGCCATATGGAAAACTTGCTATAAATGGACACGATTTACTAGCGCTTGGATTTAAAGAGAATAAAAAACTTGGCGATTTGATTAAAAATCTAGAAGAGATTGTCATAGAAGATCCTAGTAAAAATACTAAAGAATACTTATTTTCTTTTGTTAAGAAGAGACTGAGCTAACTGGTGAGCTAACTGGGAGCTAACTGGTGCCATCAACATTTGAACAAATTTGGGAGCTTGGCAGCTAACTGGCATCAGCTAACTGGTCAGCTAACTGGTGCCATCAACATTTGAACCCATTCAAAAGCAAATTTAAAGTTTAAAATATTAAGACTGTCATTTAATAATATACTTACTCAATGAGTATAAAAAACTCTCTAAATATAAAAACATAGAATGAAATTTTATAAAAAAGGAAATTTTAATTCACTGTTATAAAAGCTTAATTTCTTCAATCACAATATTTTTTTGTTTAACAAGCAAAATACTCCAAAAGAAAGTTTATGCAAGTTGATAAATTGGGACAAATCCAGAACTAGGATAAAAAGCCCCTGTTGGTAATTTAATATTTTTCATCCCATTTTTTAGTCTCACCCAAGCCTCTCGAGCATTTTTAACAAATAGTTTATAAGATGCAATTAACTTCATTCGATATTCCTTGTCATAACAAATGATGTAAGGAGTTTTATCTTTCTTTTTAGGTTTATAGTTTTTTGAGAATCCAGCATTAATTAATCTCTTCGCTCCAATGAAAGTTTTTTGAGTTTTAAGAACCTTAGCCTCTTCTCCTTCAATTATATCCATTAATTCCTTATATAACTCTTCATCTGTAACATTCTCTGTACTAGGAAAGAATTTCTTCCAAATAAAGGGGTACAACTTAAGTTCTAAAGTCTCTTCAGAAAGACTTCTTAGTTTCTTATACTTGCTTACAGAGTTGTAATTCTTTGGGTTACTTCCTAACAACTTGGCATGTCTAACTGGTATGTACTTAACAAACTTTGATTTAGAACCTGAAACAAGCATGTCATAGGAGCTAAGACCTGGATACTCTGAAATACTTTTAACTAAACCTGCCCTAGCTGGATTTAAGTATATGTAAGCTAGCTTTCTTAAGACATCCCAGCCAGTGTGCAGAACTTGTTCTTTAAAGCGTGTTGGCCATACTTTTATATCATAGATATTAGTTAATCTTTTAATAATCTTAGCTATTTGTGATTGAATATAGCCTACGTACTTAGATACATGTTTTCCTGTTCCTGATATTAGCAAATGATAATGATTTCCCATCCAAAGAAACCCACTCTTTTGCACTGGATATAAATCTTGCCCCTTGGCTAGTGCTGACTCCATTAGGAGTTTTATATTTCTCGCTGGAATAAAGGGTATCCCTCGACCTACTCGATTTGTTATAAAAAAGACCTTCTTATTACCACCACGCCTATCTCTTCGATTTCTCATCTTTTTGCTTATAATGAAATATTTAAATTTAGCTAAATAATTTACCTAATTTAACTCCTCATTAGAATTCTCGACTTAAATTTGTAAAAGTTGCGATATTATTTGTAAAAATGTTGCTGGCACCAGTGTGTGGTGTGCCAGTGTGTGGTGTGGAAATCAAGCGACTTTGAAACTAATCTCAGCCTCAATACCTGCAAGGGTGACTTTTCGATTTAAAATGGGTTCGCTAAGACTTTCTTTCAGTTCAGTTGTTAACGTCTCTTTCATCACATACTCAGAATAAGTATCCATTATATTCGAAAGTCCATTTACAGAAAGTATTATCCTATCCGATATATTTAAATCCGCCTCTTTTCTTAGTTCTTGAATTTGCCTAACTAGGTCTCTTGCATTTCCTTCAAGTTCAAGTTCTGGCGTAATATTAATATCTAAAGACACAACCGCATTTAATGTTGATTCTACTGGCAGGTTGTCAAGCCCGACATATTGAATCTCAATAGCTTCTTTAGCGATCTCAAAACCAGCTATTGTAAAATTTCCATCAGCTTGCAATTCGTACTCTCCAGCCTTAGCAGCTTTAATAATACCTTGCATATCTTTTCCAAACTTTCTACCAAGCATACTTGCGTTTGGCTTAACTACTTTTTTAGCAATTTCTTCTGGATTAGATAAAACTTCTATATCTTTAACATTTAACTCTTCTTTAATTACTTCAAAATAGCTTGAAACATTATTTTTAGTGGATAATTTAAGAAGACTAAGTGGCTGCCTTACCCTGATTTGTTCTCTAGCTCTAATAGCAAGTCCTGAGGAAATAATATCTCTTACTACATTTATTTCTGAAGACAACTTTTCACTAATTAACTGAGTATTAACTTCTGGCCAATTTTCTAAATGAATACTCTTAGTATTACCTAAATGCTTCCAAACTTCTTCTGCAATAAAAGGGCAAAAAGGAGCTATAGCTAAAGTAAATTTAGAAAGAACTCTATGAAGTGTCATATAAAAAGCCATTTTTGGATCAGCCCTTTTGTCTGCTCCCCAAACTCTTTCCCTACTACGCCTTATATACCAATTATTTAAAGTATCTAAAAATTCAGGAAAAATCTGACACGCACTATGAAGTGCATAACTTTCTAAGTTATTAGTAACCCCTTCAAGCATTTTTTCGGTTTCTGATAATATATAAAGATCCAATTCATTTAAATTATACTTTTCTCTATCAAAAGCTAAATCCTCTATACCAACCTCATCAATTTCTGCATAAGTGGTAAAAAATGATAAGGCATTCCAAAGAGGAAGTAAGATGCTCTTAACCATACCCTCAACTCCAGAATCCTTAAAAGCTAAATCTGCCATTTGAACTGCAGGTGAAGATAGAAGATAAGCCCGGAGCGCATCTGGCCCAAATTTATCCATTAACTCCATTGGATCAGTATAATTTTTAAGTGATTTTGAAATCTTTTTCCCATCATTAGCAAGTAACGTTCCAGTGACTAAACAATTCTGAAAAGCAGGTTTTTCAAAAAGAGCAGTCGAAAGAACATGTAAATAATAAAACCAACATCTTATTTGACCAGCATATTCTACTATAAAATCAGCTGGAAAATGACTTTCAAAATGTTCTTTATTTTCAAAAGGATAATGAAACTGACCATAAGGCATAGAGCCCGATTCCCACCAACCATCAAGCACTTCTGGAACGTGCTTCATATTTCCTGAACATTTGCAGGCATACTCAATTGGATCTAAGAATTCTTTATGCAGATCAGGTAGTTCTTTACCCGCAATTTTTTCTATCTCTTTTGCACTTGAAAATACTTCCATATTTTCACAAGTATCACACTCCCATACAGGTAAAGGAGTTGCCCAATAACGATTTCTAGAAATATTCCAATCTCTAGCATTTTCTAACCACTTGCCAAAACGTTTTTCTTTTACACTTTCTGGATACCAATTAACATCAGCGTTCGCTTTAATTAGGCTTTTTTTGACTTTTTCAACATTAAAATACCAAGCATTAACTGCTTTATAAATAAGAGGCTGCCTACAACGCCAACAATGCGGATAGTTATGTTCATAAGTGCGATCTTGTAGCACTTTCTCTTGACTTTTTAAGAGCTTAATAATTCCAGAATTCGCCTCATGAACATTTTCTCCAGCAAAATCTGAAACCTCTTCAGTAAATCGACCACTATCATCAACTGGCGAAACCAACTCTATATTTGCGCTTCTACATGTCCAGTAATCATCTTCTCCAAAAGCAGGAGCCATATGAACTATTCCAGTTCCTTCAGCAGTTGTTACAAAATCAGCAGAAATAACTTTAAAGGCATCTTTTTGATCTTTAAAATAAGGCAAAAGTGGTTCATATGTCTTTCCAAGTAACTCCTTACCTTTTACAACTTTTAAAACCTCAGGCTCATTGCCTAATTCTTTTTTATAACTAACAATTAAATCAGTCGCTATAATCAAAACCTCATCATTTAACTTAACAAAAGAGTACTCAAGCTCTTCTCCTACTGCTAAAGCTAAATTAGATGGCAAAGTCCAAGGAGTAGTTGTCCAAGCTAAAATATATGTCTTATCTAATTCATTAACTTTAAACTTAACAGTGACTGTTCTATCTTGTCTTGGTCGAGTACTATCATCACTTCTTGTATCAGAGATTGAAAGCGGCGTTTCACATCTATAACAATAAGGATTAACTCTATAATCTTTATAAATTAGGCCTTTTTTATAACTTTCTGAAAATGACCATATAACTGACTCCATGAAGTCTCTATCGAGAGTCATATAGGCATTATCAAAATCAACCCAACGCCCGAGCTTATCAATATAAATTCTCCAGGAATCGTTGAAATTAGAAACTATTTCTCGACACTTTGCATTAAACTTGTCAACTCCAATAGTACTTTCAATTTCTCGCTTATCAGTAATTCCCAGAGCTTTTTCAGCCTGAGTTTCAATCGGCAAACCATGGCAGTCCCAACCCCACACACGAGGGACATAAAACCCTTGCATAGTTTTATATCTAGGAATTACATCTTTTAAAATTGAAACAAAGATTGTTCCATGATGAGGATTACCTGTTGGAAATGGCGGTCCATCATAAAATATATACTCCTGCCCTCCTGTTTTATTTTTATCTAAAGATTGCTCAAAGGTTTTTTCATCCTTCCATTGATTCATTACCTTTTCAGCAATTTTTGGAAAGGAGGGGCGACTTTCTATTTTTTTAAATTTCATAATATAGGAAGGAATATACTTGTAAAGTTTGTAAGTTGCAAGAAACATTCGGCAATTTGGCTAACAACTTTCTTTTTAGTCAAATAAATTATCATACAGAATCGAGTCTCTTTTATAATTTGAAATTAGAATACTGTAAAATTAGCGAAACAATACAAAATTTTACATCTCTTCAAACTGAATAAACCCATTCTTCTGCTGCTCCCACAAACGAGCAAAGGACCCATTTTTATTAGACAATAATTCTTTAGGTGAGCCATCTTCTACAATACCATTTTTACCTAGTACAATAATCCTATCCATTGCACTTAAAGTAGAAAGCCTGTGAGCAATTGCAATCACTGTCTTTGTCAGCATTAACTTTTCTAAACCTTTTTGAATAAATTCTTCACTTTCAGAATCAAGAGCTGAACTTGCTTCATCTAGAATTAAGATTGGAGAATTTTTCAAAATAGCTCTTGCAACTGCTATACGCTGTCTTTGCCCTACTGACAGTTTAACTCCTCTTTCTCCAACAACTGTATGATAAGCATTAGGTAAATCTTTAATAAAATCATCACAAACGGCAAAAAATGGCTTCGCCATTATTTTGCTCGCCCAACAAATCATTTGGTTTTCTCGCTTGAAAGCGGAAAAACCAAATGTCGTTGGGTATATCAGTACTAACGCAACTCAGTTAAACTATTCAAAAACAATATCAAATTATATCTATCTTCATTACTTAAATTAAGCTTCATATTTGAAGAATAGCCTAACAAGACTTGATTTAAACTAGCAATACTACCATCATGCATATAGGGGGCCGTCATAGCTACGTTTCTTAGACTTGGGATTTTAAATTTACCTTTATCTCTCTCTTTTTTAGTAATGTTAAACAATCCAAAATCTATTTCATGCTTTACTTTTACATTTCTTTTTTCAAGCTTAAAAAAACCATTCTTTTGAAAATAATTATTATCATTAGGAGTATTAAAATTTTTACCGCCATGACATTTGGTACAATTTAGTTTTTTTGAAAAAAATAATTCCATGCCTTTTTTTTCAGATTTTGAAAACACTTCTTTATTTCCATTAGTAAATAAATCATATTTTGAATTTTTTGATACTAGAGTTCTACAAAATTCAGCAAGTGCTTTGATTATCGTATTCCATGTAATTTTTGGATTTAGTTTAATATATTGCATGTCATTTTTAATTTCATTTAAAATTTCTTGTTTTTTTAAACTAACTCCTAACTCAATTACTTTCAAATTAAATAAAGGTAATTTAATTTGCTCTTCTAATACTGTAATATTAGGATCCGCTGCAGTTAAAAATTTTTGATCAATTACATTAAAAAGACTTGGAGAATTACGCATATGTAAATCTCCAGTTGCTCCAATTGATTTTCTATAACCGTCAGTAAAGAAGAGTTTCGGATCATGGCAACTT
Source organism: uncultured bacterium (assembly GCA_937976335.1). Taxonomy (GTDB): domain Bacteria; phylum Bdellovibrionota_C; class UBA2361; order UBA2361; family CALJRW01; genus CALJRW01. The sequence continues at coordinate 44,091 of CALJRW010000072.1, forward strand.
GCGCAAGACTTAGTGCGATTAAATGAAAGACGCTTATCAAAAAATAATTTTTCCCCCAGTAAGCGTAGAGAATTATCTAAATTTTCAGAAAATCCATAATTTGTAGTAAAAAGCAAAAAAATTACTAAGAGATAAACTTTCATCACTTCTATACTAAATCTAAAATGTGTTTTACGAAAGCAACTTGCTTTAAATCTCTGTAGAGATTTTTGAAAAATACTTTATCAAAAAAAAAGCCCAGCTTTTTACAGCCAGGCCTTTTAAAACACACTATCTTTAAGAGTTATAAAGGATTAAATTGATCACCTGAACAACTATGTAAAAATGGACTAATTCGAGTGGTGAATAATTCAACACTTTCATCTCTCACTTTTTTCATTTTCTTAAAGAGCTTATTAAGCTTTCTCTTAGCCTTAGGCTCACCATTAGAGGCTTTATTGGCTCTTCTTCTGACTTTCTTCAGTTGCTTCACCATGACATTTGCTAAGTCAATATAGGCTGATACTTCTGCACTAGAGTCACTTACACTACAATTAACTAGCGTCAATCCTTCCTCGCACGTAACAACAGTTCTTGCAAAATTTCCTTCACCCCAAACTCGAGCCCAATTCTCATCACCATTCTTATTCGCAATTTCGATTTGATCTTTTATCCATTGCAAAGTTGCTGAAGATTTATCAAATTTCTTCAAAACTCTTAACGCTCTTCTTGTTAACTTCGCTTGAACTTTAGCATTATTATCAACAATTCTGAGATCCTCAGTTTGATCTGACACTTCACAACAAGATCCAATACCACCAGGTTCTGAATTTGGATCACATATAGTTTTCTCAAATCCGAAATCATAAGTATAATTTGAACCACCTTCGCTTGGAGAAATAAACATTATACAAGAGATTCCATTCGAATCCATAATGTCTGAATCTTTAGCATCATCTGCACCTTGATTCGAAACAACCGGAGTATAAAACTCTAAAGCACCACCGGTTCCAAAATCAACTGAGTTATCAAGACATACTTGATAGCTACCATTAGGTTCAAGACCATCTAGTTGATTAAATATATAGTTACCATTGCTATCAGTAACAGTTGAAGTAATAGGCAATCCAGTATCTTTATCATAAAGTGTTACTGTCACTCCTGGTACTCCTAATTCATCAGGATCTTGTATCCCATCTCCATTTAAATCTATCCAGATAAGATCTCCAATCTCTACACTTGGTTTCGGTACAAATCCAAAATCGTAAGTATGATCATTATCTCCAGGCTCTCCAGTAGTTAACGTAACAGTAATTGAATCTGGATTAGTCGGATCCGAATCAGTTGCATCTGCTTGAGCACCATTTCCAAGTCCAATATTAGCTAAAGTTATTGTTTTTCCAGCTAAAGGACCACCTCTAAGAAAATCACTTGGATTATCTAACTTAATTGTATAAGTAGTATTAGGTTGAATTGATCCCGAATTTAAACCAGTATCATCAAAACCACCAAACTTATATACACCATCTGAGTCAGTAAGAGTGTTCCCAATCTCATTGCCAGCCGCATCACACAAACTCACAGTAACTCCTGCAACAGGCATCTCATTAGCATCTTGAACACCATCTCCATCAACATCCATAAAAACTAAGTTTCCAATTTGAATTGGAGCTTCAGGACAAAGAGCAACTAAATCACCAAGCCCTTGACCTTTTCTAAAGTTAGGATGCAGATTTACACCTTCTTCTTCATCATAGACTTCAACAGCACCAGTCCAAGATCCTAATCTATTATCAAGAAAAGAAATCCCAGCAGCACGTGCTGACACAAAGCTATCAGGATTAAAAGGAACAATCGACGCGTTAGCAACATATGGCCTTCCAGGAATTTGAAGTATTCCTCCTAAACTTGTTTCAGGATGGCTTGTACTTTGAGTTGCAGAATTAAATGCAAAATGATCTTCCCAATAGTATTCATTTGCTCTAATAGGTCCTGCCACAGCCAAACCAATATTACCAATTCCAGCCGTAGAGCAATTAGGGTCTGCTCCACCATATAGAGTTTCTTGTTCCCAAGTTTCTGGGCTTGTACTTTGCCTGCAAACTCTAACAATATCTCCTTTCCCAGGAAAAATTCTCGCCCCACAATCACCATCTAAAATAGTTTGATATAGATAATTCGAGCTTAAATCGATAAAAGACACAACTAAATCCCCTTTATCATTTTCAACATCTGCAGCACATGGAATACTATGAGGCCCCCAATATGGATCTCCTAAAATTTGACTTGGCGTCCATCTAAATTCAAAAGTTGGATTGAAATCTAAAGGCATAGAAACTTTTTCAATAAAATTTCCAGTAGGAGTTCCGTTAGAATTTAAAGTATCTTCAAATACATAAGCTCTAAGCTTAGTTTGATCTAAAGAGGAACTAGCAACACAAGTAAGAGTAACGTATATCTTACCTTCCCTTACTCCTAAGCCAAAAGGATATAAATCCTGAGGAGCAAAAACACCCGCGTTATCAGAACACTCTGTTTGAATCATCGGACTAGCTGCTACAGCTTGAGCAATGATATTTCTCTTTGTTACAGTAGAAGGATTTCCATTACTATCAATTGCAATAGATACCAACTCTTTAGTTTTTAAATCTACTGTGTAAAGAGTTTTTCCATCTAAAGAAATATCAACATCTCCTAGACCATCTCTATGCGCATCTTCTCTACAACTTGGAATCCCATTTCCTCCTCCATTTGGAGCAACAGGATTAGCTCTACTAGGATCAACAGTGTACCAAAGACTTGGAGCACCAGAGTTAGGTGTAGTTTTATAAATTGACGTCTGATTCCTTCCAGCTCCTGTTAATACAGAGGATCCGGACTTAATATACGATCCCATATATATAGTATCATGCACTCTACTATATGCCATTCCCCAAATAGAACCTACTTGACCTTGTGTAGCTTCAGGAAATCTAGAAAAATCGTTAACACTTCCAGGATAAGTGTCAGTTAACTCCGCTTCTTTAACTGTTCTTACAACAGGCATTGTAGAATCTGCTCCATCATCTAAGTTAGCATATACTGCAATTGAGATTTCAGTTTTATCCGCTTCAGAACAATATAAATTTGGATAACTTAGTCCAAAATTGTAATCACAAGTATCGTTAGCTGTTATTAAAGAAACCTTACTTAAAGAATCTGGACCACAAGCACCAGCTTTTACATAACTTGGATAACCTGATATTTCTAACCTCGCAGAAGTTCCAGCAGGGATATTGAGCTTATACTGTCCAAGATTATTAAGTGATGTGCCAGTTATTGCTGAATCAATAATATTATTTTCGCTATCATAAGCTGTAACATTAACGTTCGGGGAACCTTCATCTCCAGCATCAATAATACCATTCGAATTATAATCAAAATATACTAAGCCACCAATTTCTCCACTTCGACAAACTTGAGCTGAAACTCCACTTGAGACAACAAGTAAAAGCAAAAGTAGTATAGCTATTGTTTTTTTCATTTACACACTCCCTATTTAAATATGTGTTTTGCAAGCAGATATTACCTTAAGAACCCTGCTTAATCAAAAAAATACTATAAGCGTTATTGTAAAATATCAAAATTATGTGCTTAATTATCAATATTTTAGTAAATATACTGAGAATACTAAGGTTTTTGACTGTATTTTTTACTATGCTTTAGCGATCTTAAAAGCAAAACATACGCGTAATTTTATTAGTGTTCACAATCTTTAAAAAGCCTTTAAGAAGCATATTTTCTCAAGAACACTAATAGCCAACCTATTACTGGTATTTGCGCAAATAATTTTGAAGCATCCCAATAATCAATATGCTCATAGATTAAATTACTTTCATTTTTCCTTACAACACTCAAACCTCTAATAGTGCTTCTTTTACCATAATTGATAAGAATACTAGAAAATGAAAAATCCCATGTTGCATACATTAAATTTTTCTCACACGTAACTTCAACCATCTTAAAAGTGGGTTCATTTAACTTTTTAAACATTGCTTCAAATACATGAATAACTGCATTAACATCATTTAAGTCGTTAAATGGATCAACAAAATGAAAATCACTAGTCACCAAAGATTTTAAATTTTGGACATTCTCTTTAGTTAAATTTTCAAAATAATCTAAGTATGCTTTAAAACAGGTATCTTGAGTATTCATGATACTAAAATCCAGGCCTAACAATTGCAGTATTTATTGATTTTTTAGAATACACAATTTGATATAAGTGAACCATTCTTGATCGAAATAAAGCTGCACAGGTACTTAAATAAAAATTCCAAACACGCTTAAACTTTTCATCATAAGCGTTTTCTAGATCTGGCCAAGCTTCATTAAAATTAGCTGACCAAGACATTAAAGTTTTATCATAATCAGGCCCAAAACTCTGCATATGATCAATCTTAAAATACTTGGCACCAGCATACGTTAATTCAGACATTTTTGGTAAATATCCATCAGGAAAAATGTACTTTAAAATCCACATTAAGAATTGATCAACTTTTTTTTCTGAATGCTTGGAAAGAGTCTCTGTAGAAATTGCCTGAAGCAAAAATTTTCCATCATCCTTGAGACAATTATTGACCACCTTGTAATAACTTTTAAGATTTTTTCTTCCTACAGCTTCTATCATTTCAATTGAAACTATATGATCAAATTTTTCATTTACTTGCCTATAATCAACAAGTCTTATATCTACAGGTAAATTCATGCAATCATTTTTAGCAAATCTTGCTTGTTCCTTTGAAACTGTGACCCCCACAACTTCAACTCCGTAATTCTTAGCAGCAAATTTAGCAAAATTTCCCCAACCACAGCCAATATCTAAAACCTTTTGCCCAGGCTTTAAATCAAGTTTTTTGCAAATTAGATCTAACTTTGCAACTTGAGCTTCATCTAAGGTTTTAGCGTTCTCCCAATAACCACAAGTGTATGTCATGCTCTTGTCAAGCATTGCCAAAAAAAGATCGTTTCCTAAATCATAATGCTTCCTACCTATATTAAATGCACGAGAAGCAGATTGTAAATTTAAGATCCTTTCTCTCAATAAATAATTAAACAAGGGCAATAAAGGAATACGACTTCTTAGATGAAGCTTAGAAGACAAAAATTCAAAGATAAATTTATCAAGCTCTTTAGTTTCCCATAAACCTTCAACGTAAGTCTCGCCTAAGCCATATGTTCCTAAACAATTAACTCGCCATTGTACTTTTTTAGGAAGTTTTTCGAGCAACTCCTCAGAGTCAGAACAAAATAATAAAGAAAGTGCATTTTTTAAATTCATATTTTTAAATATTTGATAATTTTGATTCCAAATAACCTTAAATTTGCAACAAAAGAAGTTTTACCAAACTGTATCGTATTAGGGCTTCGAGGAAAAGGTTTATTAATAAACTGTAATTTTTTACAAAAGCTTAAAATTAAGGCATGAAAATGTATTCTCGTCATAACTAAAACAATATACAAGGGATAGTAAAATAAAGTTTGTAAAAGTCTCAGCTTATTTAAATCTTTTCCAAAACCAGATAATCTTGACGTAAATACTAAAACATCGTCTTTTAATAAATTCACCCTAACATCAAAGTTTTCTAGAGACTCTAGAACAAGAACTTGATAATCTCCCTCTACCTTAAAAAATGGAGACACATAAAACTCTTTTGGAAATTTATATTCAATAAAACCTTTTGTTGAAGAATTTAGTTTTTCTGAAAGAAAATATAAATGTTTTTCATTAAAAGTATTTCTAACTTCACATACAAGAGCTTGAATTTTCTGCTTCTCATCTAATAAGTAATAAAAATTAACTGGATTAAAAACATATCCTAGAAATCTTGGAATTGTAAAAACAATTGCACTTGAATAAGTAATATTTAATTTTCTCTTATTAATTTCATTTTTTAACTTCTCATTTATCCCTAAATCTTTAAGATTTTGTAAATAATCTTTTTCAAAAATACTCAAAATAGAAAATTTATTTATTGAAAATAAAAAATTATTTTTAATTTCAGAAATTTTAGTAACATCAATAGCAAAGAAAAAACATGAGTATTTAAAGCTGTGCTTTGCCTTCGACAAACGACTGTGCCAAATATGTCCATGATAGATTTTGGGATTCATCTAATTAGTTTTCTACACTTATTTGTTTATGAACACAACTTTCTACAAACTTCCAATGCAGAAGTTACGGCATCTTCATGAAAGCCATACTTCATGTAACTTCCGCAAAAAAATGTATTATTATCACCACTAAATTTTCTTATAAAATCCTGTGTTAATACTGAATTAGTAGTATAAATAGGATGAGCGTAGGTAGTTTTATAAATGATTTTAAGCGGGTCTACTAAAGAACTCATATTTAGAGTAACAAAATAATTTTTGTTAGCCTTAAGGCCTTGTAAACGATTCATGTAGTAAGTAATCGCTACAGGCATTTTTTTATTAGAATTATAGCTTCTTTTATAATTCCACGAAGCCCATAAATTTTTTCGCTTTGGCATCACACTATCATCAGTATGAAGGACTACATCATTTAAACTATATTCCCATGTACCTAAATTTTTTAACTCACTCACATTGGGCTTTTTAAGTAACCTTAGGGCTTCATCCGCATGAGTTGCAATTACAACTTTATCAAAATCTTCGAAAGAACTATCCAAAAATTTCAGCCTAACACCTTCTTCCTTTCTTTCTATAGAATTAACACTGAAATCAGCTTTAATTTTTCCTTTGAAACTTTCCTTAAAAGATTTTAAGTACGAGTAGCTACCCCCAACAACAGTTTGCCATCTAGGCCTTTTATTTAATTCCAACATTCCATGGTTATTAAAAAAAGTAATAAATGTTTTAGCAGGAAAGTTTTCAATTTGACTATCCGGACTTGACCAAATAGCAGACCCTAGTGGAATTATATAATTATTTATAAAATATTCAGACGAATTTAATTTGCTTAAATACTCACCCAAGGAAATATCTGGTATACTTCCTTCTCTAAAATCAGATAAGGCTTGCTTATTAAATTTCCACTGTTCATTAAGCATTTTTAAAAAATCTAATTTAAAAAAATTGGCGAATTGCTTTATAAATTCTTTAACTGCAGGACCTGTATATCCCAAATTAGTTTTTTCACAATAAAAACCAAATGACATATCGCTATCTCTTAAAGGAACGTTAAGATCATTTAAAAAATTATAAAAATTAGGATAATTACTGGGATTACAAACTATAAACCCAGTATCAACAGGAATTATCCTATCTCTTTCTTTGATTTCAATAGTGTTTGTATGACCTCCAATTTTTGAATTTTTTTCAAACAAAGTGACTTTATGTGATTTACTCAAATAATAAGCAGCAGTAATTCCCGAAACTCCTCCTCCAACAATTGCAATTTTTAAAGCTCTTTTTGACATTAGCTAAATTTCATCTTTTTCCATTGGTACCTAACAAGCTTTTCATAGATAAAATATGGAATTATTCTTAAAAAATTAATAAACCAATTAAAAGGAATAGGAAAAGAAATTAATTTTTTCCCTTTTTCTAAAGAATCACAAATAATTCTGGATGCTCGCTCTGGCGAGACTAAAAATGGCATTTGAAAATCATTTTTATCAGTTAATGGTGTTTTTACAAATCCTGGATCAACTATAGTTACATTAATATTTTCTCTTTCAAAGTGGAACCTAATACTTTCTAAAAAATGATTCATTGCCGATTTACTTGCACCATAAGCTGCAGCTTTTGGGAGCCCTCTATACCCAGCTAAACTAGCCATTCCGACAATCTTACCGTAACCTTGAGTTTTAAAGATCTCCATTACAGCTTCAATACAATAAAGCATTCCACCATAATTGACATTCATTAAGTTCATATATTCGGAGCTATCAAAATTCAGTGGCTTCGTGAAAATATGATTACCTGCGTTTGCAACTAACAAATCTAATTTTCCAAATTCTTGCTTAATATCAGACGCCACTCTCTTAATTTCATCTAAATTTGTTACATCTCCTACATATGCATATGCCTTTCCTCCACTATTTTGAATTTGTTGACAAAGATCATCAAGGATATTTTTTCTTCTGGCAGTAACCACACATATCGCTCCACGCTTGGCCATTTCAATTGAAAGAAATTTGCCAATTCCACTACTAGCTCCAGTTATCCAAACAATTTTATCTTTTAGCTTATGATCCATATTATTAACATTTCAAAATTTAACTTCATGACAATACTAACAAGAGATTACTTATATTAAAAGAGTAGCTAAAAAAGTTAAGATTTAGGCCTTTGCCTACATCTTCCTTCCTTAACTAATAGATCAGAAATTAAAATATCGTTTAAATAAACTCTAGCAAGTGTCCTTCCATACTTATCTTTACTATCAACCTCCATTACAACTTTCTCATCTTCTATTAGCTTTTCCAGATATTTTTTAGCAAACTCTCCATTTTCTTCATTCAACTCAGGACAATAAAGATTTAAAATTCTTATTTTTTCACCACTTGCAGTATGAAATGTATCCCCATCAATGACTTTCTTTACATGCACTGTTTCAGAAAATGGCAGATAATACTGCGTATTTTTTTCAAACCAAATGGCAAGTAAAATAAGTAATAAAATTAATGAAAAGTTGAAAATTTTTTTATACATACTACTACTCGAATCCTGCATCTTAACTAAGACTTTCGATATCTTCTAATTCATACTTATATGTTCTTATTTCTTCTTCCGTTAAACAATATGATTTTTTTTCTAAAAAAGCCTCAGCTTTTTCCCATTCATATTTATCGAGTAACTTTTCCATATAATTTACTACCATTTCTCTCGTAGCGCTTTGAAAAAATCGGTATATCTTTTTTCTAAAAAGCTGACGTTTTTCTGGAGATAAATCCTTAGCGTCAATGAATAGCTTAAAGAGCAAAGAATCAAAGTTATGTGAGCTTTTATAGGGATTAAGCGCTCTTAAAAAAGCTAATCCTTCGATGCCAAGATTTTTCTTAATTTGTTTTATCAAAAAAGCTGGCTTTTCTAAGCCAGCTTGAACTTTAAGAAGCCTGGATTTAAGTTCTGTTTCGGCTCTTTCTTTAGTAAATTCAGGAAAAATTTCAGGTGCTAGTTTAAGAATACCCAACATGAAGTGAGAATAAGTACATCTTTCAATTCTTTTATTTGGTTTTTCGCTCATTTTTGAAAAAGATTCAACTTCCACTAAAAAATTTATTCTATTTTCTCGAACCATTATAGAGGCTGCTCCTTCAGTTCTTTTTAGATGTGCTTCCTCTTTGACATTTTCACTATAATCGCTACACAAACCAATTAAAACTTTAGTCTTTTCTTTTGATAAACCAATCTGAGATGGATTAAAACTCTCCCAACTTTCTATTTCAAAACATTTATTTTGACTTAAAATATAGGCATCTCTTTCGTATAATGTGGCTACAACTTCTTCAAATAAAGTGAAAGATGTAGTAGACAAACCAGGAAGCTTAGAAGCTGTTTTCACAACCCAACCTTGTTTAACGCCAATTAAATCTCCTTTTTTATTTAACGTAATAGATACATGAGCAGTTGCATGTGCTAATTCATGTACTAAAATAGGCAAGTTAGGATTAGCACTACGAAGAAAGCTCTCAGGCAATACAACGATTCTATACAGAGGTCCTCCTAAAAATATACTTCTATTCTCGTAACCAACAAGATTTGCTCTGCCTGTATCTCCTGTATAAAAATCAGGAAAAATCTCTATATCAGGCAGACCAAATTTTCTCCTTATTGAGCAGAATAAACTATTTGCCTTAACTAAAGTTTCCGCGTCTTGAGAAACTTTTTTTAAAGAAAAGTCATCATATACCTTACTCACTTGCTTTCTAAAATCTTCTAAAACTGAACTTCTAAATCTTGGAAAAAAAAATACAGATATTTCATCCTGAAACTTTCTTGACAATGAAGGTGAAAGAGAAAGCGAGCCAAAAACTTCCTTATCGAATTGATAAATTTCTTTTGCTTTAAGTAATGAAATAGCCATGTTCTTAATTATTGCTTTTTTTTAATCACTACTCAAAAATTTAAAAATAGGCTTTAGAAATCTTAAAAATATGCCCAACGAAATTTGGCTTTTCCGCATTTAAGTGAAGAAGATTTAATGTGTAAGCAGACAATGCTACGCCCTTAAAAGGGTATAGCATTGTCTGCTTACACTAAAGAGTGTAATGTAATCAAAATCTATGAAAAACAAACAAATATTAACAGCACTAAGCTTACTAATCTCCATCTCTTCCTTCGCTCTTTTCTACAAAACTACCACTCCCCTAGAAAGAGAAGCAAAACTGAACTTCGTTGAATGGCAAGGAAACATTCGAGATGAATACGAAAATGAAACTCCTAAATTTGAATTTAGTTATGATAATAAAAATATCCAACTAACATCCTTAAATAAATTTAAAACACTAAGGTTAATAAGGTTAATTTCTACGAGCCCTCTAATTCCAAAATTATCCCCTTCTAATTCAGAGAGAGAGCTTAAATTGCTCTCGTTTTCAAAAAAGTTTTTCTTCCCTATTGAAAAAAGCTCTCTGGAAGACTTAAGAGTACAGTTACTAATAAAATTAATTACAGAATATAATGAGGAAGAAACAAAAAATGGAACTAAATAGAAACAATGCTCTAAGCTTACTGAATGAATATACCAAAAGCGAAAGCCTTCTTAAACATGCTGAATGTGTTGAAAAAGCTATGCTTTGGTATGCCAAACATTTCGACTGCTCTGACGCGGAAATAGAAAAATGGGGAATTACAGGCTTATTACATGACTTTGACTACGAAATGTATCCTGAGCCTACTAGCCCAAATGGTCATCCATATAAAGGGAATGAAATTTTAAAAGAACTTTCTTACCCAGAGGATATAAGAGAAGCAATCATGGGACATGCTGAATACACTAATGTTTCAAGAACTAGTCTTATGGCAAAAGCTTTATTTGCAGTAGATGAACTCTCTGGCTTAGTTTTTGCTTGCTCATTAGTTAGACCTGACAAATGCATTGCCAATTTAAAAGTTAGCTCTGTTAGAAAAAAATTTAAAAATAAAAAATTCGCTGCAGGATGCAATAGAGATGATATCTTAAAAGGCGCCAAAGAGCTTAATATTGAACTTGATCAACATTTTGCGAATATTATAGAGGCTTTGAGTTGATTTTTTAATTGTTCAAAAAAACTAAGTAGGTATAACATTAACAAGCTTAGGATTAGAAGTTTTTTTATCTCTAACGATA
>CALJRW010000073.1 GCA_937976335.1 uncultured bacterium
TTTGCATTGTAGCTTTCTCTTTGTTAGTTTTTACTGATGCAATCAAAGCTTGAAGGAATCTTAATATTTCTAACTATAGCCTTAATAACTGGCTTCTTTTTACTCTCTTCTAATTCGACAAACGATCCCAAACTTTTAGAAAATGGAATTTTAAGGTTTAACAGAAAGTTAACATATCCTGGATATAATTTATATAACTCAATGACCAAACCTATTGCTTATTTAATGGATTTGGAAGGACAAGTAGTTCATAAATGGGCTGGAAAAAATGTTAAAATACAAAATTGGCATCATATAGAACCTGTTATTGATGGTAGCATTATTGCTATTGCAACAGGACAAGGTTTAGTAAAAATAAATTGGGGAAATCAAAAAGAGTGGTTTACTCCTGGAGGCTTTCACCATGACTTAGATATTCTGTCAGGCAGAACTATTTATGCTCTTATGCGAAAAGGTAGAAACATTCCCTACAAAAACACTAAACTTCAAGTTCTAGACGACTTAATAGGGATATTAAATAGTAATGGCAAAATAATTAAAACTTATTCACTTTATAATATTTTTAAAGATTATATTACTGAAAAAAAATTAGAAAAAATAGAGAAATACCTCAAAAAAGCTACTCCTAGGACACTTAGAACTGATACCCCTTCTGATATTTTCCACACAAACTCAATAGAAGTTTTAAGAAAAGATGTTCCTGGATTAGGGAAAAGAGGAAATATTTTATTATCTATAAGGCAGCTAAACTTAATAGCATTAGTTGATATAGACGAAGAAAAAGTAATTTGGAGCTGGGGGCAAGACGAACTAGAACATCAGCATCATGCTTCAGTTTTAGAAAATGGCAATATACTACTGCTTGATAATGGGATTAGAAGAAATTATTCCAGAGTAATTGAGATTAACTCAACAACAAAAAAAATAGTAAGTGAATTTAAGGGCAACAGTCATATCAAAAAATTCTATACAGACCAACGCGGCGGAGCTCAAAGATTACCTAATGGAAATACTTTAATCACCATAGCTCAAAGAGGGAAGGTTATTGAAGTAACTCCTAAAAACAAAATAGTTTGGTCTTATCTAAAACCTGGAATGACTAAAGATAGTAAAAAAAAGAGACTTCTATATAGAATGACTAGGATTGGGATAGGAGATGATTTTTTAAACAAACTTGAAATAAATTAACTATAGTTAAGTTTTAAGAAATTATTATGAAAAAGGTCTATTAGACATTTTTCATAACGATTTCGTAGCGAGAGCAATCTATCTCCCCTTAGTAATAGACCCCAAAACCCCTCTTATAATGGTCCTTCCAACGGTTGTCCCAATAGTTCTAACCATAGATTTAAAGAAAGCCTCTCCTGGGCCTTGTCTCCTACTTTTTGACTTTGCTTCCTTCTCTTTTTTCTCTTGCTCCGCTTCTTCAGCTTTCTTCTTTTCTAGCTCCTCTCTTCTAACTTTCAGTAACTCAAAAGCAGACTCTCTATCTATTGCAGTTTCATATGTCACTCTAACAGGTGAAGAACTAATTATAGATTTTCTTTCCTCATCTGAAATTGTTCCAATTCTAGAATTAGGTGGCGACATTAAAACTTTTTCTACAACTGTTGGCTCTCCATCTTCATTAAGTGTAGATACTAAAGCCTCTCCAACTCCAAGTTGAGTTATCAGCTCTTCAGTCTTAAATCCAGGATTTACTCTAAAACTTTGTGCAGCAGCTTTTATAGCTTTTTGCTCTTTTGGTGTATAAGCACGAAGTGCATGTTGAATTCTATTCCCTAACTGAGCTAAAACAGGATCAGGGATATCTTGAGGATTCTGCGTTATAAAATATAGCCCAACTCCACGAGAACGAATTAACTTAACTACCTTAATAATTTCGTCTAATAAACTTTTAGGAGCACTATCAAAGAGCAAATGCGCTTCATCAAAAAAGAAAACCATTTTTGGAAGTGCTTGATCGCCAATTTCAGGCAAGTCGGTAAAGAGCTCTCTCATAAGCCATAATAGAAAAGTCGAATATATTCTTGGGTTATTAATAAGCGTCGTTGCATCAAGAATACTTATCACTCCCCTTCCAGAAAAATCTTTTTGCATTAAATGTTCAAGCTTTAGAGCTGGCTCTCCAAAGAAAATATCGCCACCCGATTCTTCAATCATTAAAAGCCTTCTTTGTATTGCTGCAACACTTCTAGGAGATGCACTTCCATACTCTTTCCCAATATCTTTATGATTGTCAGCAATCCATTGAAGCATTGAGCGTAGATCTTTAAGATCTAGTAAAAGCATACCTTCATCATCAGCTAGAGAAAAAGCAATTTGAAGTACTCCTTCCTGTGTTTCATTTAAATCCATTAATCTTGAAAGAAGAGTTGGCCCCATTTCTGAAATTGTTGTTCTGATAGGAGTTCCATTTTTTTGATAAACATCCCAAAAAATACTCGGACAGCCTTCAAAAGAAAAATTTTCTATTCCTATCTTTTCTACCCTTTCGCTAACCTTCGGATGCTCAGAGCCTGCTTGAGTAACTCCTGCTAAATCCCCTTTAATATCAGCAGCAAAAACGGGCACTCCTAATTTGGAAAATCCTTGAGCCAATACTTGTAAAGATACCGTTTTCCCTGTTCCAGTTGCACCTGCAATTAAACCATGTCTATTAGCTAAACTTCCTAAAAGATATGATTTTCCTGTTACATTATCTTCACTATCTTGAATACCACCAAGCAGTATACTGTCCTTACTCATTATTTTCTCCTAGACTGAAATAAAAAATACCTGTTAGAGTTTACTAATGTGAGCTCCGTATAATGGTTTAGGTTACTAGATAGATAGATATGACACAAGAACTTGTAAAAACAGATGTAAACAATCAGATTGCTAAAATTAGCTTCTATAGTGAAAAAGCCAATGCACTTTCCAAAAACATGCTTTCTGAAATCTGTACGCATATAGATAAATTTGGAAAAGATAAAAATTGTAAAGTAATACTGATATGTTCCGAAGGGGAAAAAACATTTTGTGCTGGAGCCTCATTTCAAGAATTTCAAAAAGTAACAAACTTAAAAAACGCTACTGAGTACTTAATGGGATTTGGCAATTTAATTCTTACAATAAAAAACTGTCCTAAATTAGTAGTTACGAAAGTACACGGCAAAGTTGTAGGTGGTGGCATTGGACTAATTGCAGCTTCTGACTATTCGATCGCAAGCACAGATGCTTCAATAAAACTTAGTGAAGTGGCTCTAGGTATTGGCCCTTTTGTAATCGAACCTGCACTTAGAAGAAAAATGGGTGTAGCAAATACAATGCATATGACCTTTGATACTGAATGGCGAAGCGCTGAATGGGCACTCAATTCTGGCCTTTACGCAAAATTAGTTGATTCTAAGAAAGACCTAGATAAAACGACTAATGCATACCTTGAGTTCATTTCTGAAAAACAGACAGAAAGTCTTAGCGAATTAAAGAAAATATTCTGGAAAGGTTATGAGAATTTAGATAAAGAACTAAAAATCAGAGCTACTGCTACTGCTAAATTTGTTTTGGAGTATTTTGACTGACTAACTTACTGTACTTTTGGAAAACATGCTAAATATATTCAGATACTTAAGGCTTTCTTGATATTGACAAAATCTAAACCATAAATCTCTAAAACCATATTGTACTAGAACTACATTATCTGCTAATTATTATGAAGTGAATCAATCAGCTGTAAAATCAAACCCCTTACAAACTGAAAAGTACGTTCCCAGAACTGGGAGAGAACTTTTTAAAGCCACAGTTCCGTTCGCAGAAGACGATAAGGTTAAAAGTTGGAATATAGTTATTACCACTTTTGGCTTCATGATTTGCCTAACTATTCTTTCAGCATTTCGAGTATGGTTCCCACTAAGACTTGCATTTTCTATTGGAACTGGATTGGTAATGATTCGCGCCTTTACACTTTATCATGACTATTTACATGGTGCTATTCTAAGAGGCTCTAAACTCGCAAAGGCTGTTTTTTACACCTATGGAGTATATTTGTTAACACCTCCAAATGCTTGGAGAAAAAGTCACAATTATCACCATGCTCATGTTGGACATATTGAAGACACTCATGTTGGTTCCTATCCCATCTGGTCAATCGAGAAATGGAAAAACTCAGGTTTTTGGGCAAGGCTCTACTACAGAATAAATCGAAATCCAATAACTATAATGCTTGGATATCTTACTGTCTTTATCTTTAACCTTTGCATACTACCAATCATCGAAAACTTTTCTAAACACAAAGACGGACTCTTTACTCTCATCTTTCATGGAGCTTTTATAACTCTTGTTTGGAAATTCATTGGCCTAGATGTCTTAATTTTAGCATACATACTGCCTATAAGTATTGCCGCTGCGTTGGGGAGTTACCTCTTCTACGTTCAGCACAACATGGAGGGTATGAATATCTTCACTAAAGAGGAATGGAGTTTTGAAAAAGCTGCTCTGGAATCTTCAAGCTATTTAAAAGTCAGTCCACTTATGAACTGGATTTCTGGAAATATTGGCTATCATCACGTTCACCATCTAAATTCTAGAATACCTTTATATAGACTGCCTGAAGCAATGGCCGCAATCCCTGAGCTTAATAACTCTCCAGTTGTTACGCTGGATTGGGCTAATATAGTTAATAGTTTTAGGCTCAAAATTTGGGATCCTGATGCAAAGAAAATGATTGGATTCCAGGATTTAAAAAACTACTGACTCTAATTAGAACTCTTTCATATTTTTCTTCTAACTCTCAATCTCTGGTCTATCCTCGGAATTGCTCACATCATTTAATAATTTTCTATCTCTAACCGTAACCTGTCCTAATTCAAATTTACTAATACTAGGGGCATTTAGTTTTTTTAAGGGATCAGGAGTTTCTTCAAAATCTCTTTCTTTTAACTTTAATCTTGCTTCTTGAATTAAACCCAGAACAAGTACGAGATCTTCTCCATCTTGTTTAACAATTCTTGGATCCATAACTCTTTCTAAATTAACAAGAGTTTTAAGAACAACTTCCTCATAATTCTTACCAGAAACTTCTTTATGAGTGATGACAATTCTTTTTGCATAATGATAAGCAAAATCAACTATATCCATAGCTGCATGAAAAACTGGTTTTCTATCATCACTCTCTGAATCAAATTCTTTCTTAGAAATTAAATTTAACCCTTCCGAATATTCAAAAGCAGCACTATAGATTGAATACTCTTCAATTGATAATTTAGCCGCAACCTTTTCTACTTTTGGAGGCTTAGATCTAGTTTGAAAATCAATAGAATCTAAAATTATTTCTAAATCTTCATCATGTTCTTCTTCCTTGTCGATTTCCAAAATATTATATTCTTTAGACCAAGGAATAATAACATCTTGGAGAACTATATGTTCCGCTCTTCCTCTTAAACCCTGATCTGCATTTTTAGAATTACAAATTGTTACAAAATATGAGAGTGCTAAACTGTTAGCCTTTGCATCCCAACCAAAACCTTCTTCAAGTCGAAAGCTTTCTTGCGTATCTGCAAAAACCTGTTTCCGTAAAGCCCCAATTGATTTGTAATACATCGCAAACCTCAAATCTATTGCCTCAGCTCTATTCTTAGGTTCAGACCTCTTCTCACCTTCTTTTAAGGGTTTCATGAATTTTTCTTCAGGTTTTGCAAAAAAAGCACCACTATGCCCTGAAAGCATATAGAATATTGTTTCAATTGCAGAGTCCAGCCCTTTATCTAATGCCAACAAAGCTAAAACAATACTCAAAATTTCTACAGAATCTCTTTCTCCATCCTTCGTCGGCTTTCCAAACTTAAGTCTAAAAAATTGCTTAAATGGTTCAGAAATATTTGTAGTACCAGCCATCACCGACGATTTGACCTTAGAGACAAGCTTCTTTGTTCTTAAAGCATGCATTTTTCTAGCGTATTGCAATCTATTTGCAACTTGTGCAGCTTGTGAAGCAGTATCAGCTTGATTCTTCGAACTTCTAAAGATCTGATCTAGTGCATTAAATAAAGGATCGTCTCTATCATTAGGAATATAAGCGTCCGCTTTTGCCCTATCTATCAGATAAAGCAATTGCTGATGTACTTCTTCCCTAAAAAGACCTCGCGATGATTGAGGAAAAGCAAACAATTTGCCAAGCTTAGCTAGCAATTGCGTAAACTCATCACCTCTTTCAAGGTTTTTATTTTGAGCCATATCTAAACGCGAAATTAACAATTGACTATCCTGACCTCTAGCTACAAAAACATTATCAGGATTCTTTTTTGCAGAATCTTGAGGTGCAGGATTTAGAATTTTATGCATTCTTTCTGCATGTTTTTTTGTAATGCTAGGACTTGAAAGAAAAAGTTGAAGAATAGCATGATAATCATTAGCAAAGCTCCTATCTTTTTCAACTAAACCTAATAAAGAGGTTCGCATGGTTTCTGCATCTCCAATAAATTTGTTAACACGTTTTGTTCGCTCTTGTACTTCCGTAACAGCTTCAGTCATTCGTACTTGCTTTGCTTCAGCTTTTTCTCTTGCCGGTTCAAGATTACTAAGATGGCTATTTATACCTGCAAGCTCCCTTCTAATCTTTGATTCTTCTCTTGCAGTTCTAAACATTGAATGTCTTGCAGACCAAAGATTAATATACAATTGATACAAATGTGATGTTTCTGGCCAATTCTCTGGTTTATTCCAGGGCAAAACTTCTCTCCATGGCCTAAGTTTAATTTCATCTCTTATTTTTTGCCTATATACTAGCCCTCCTTCAACAGATCCAGTTAATGCCTTTAATTTTTGTTGAAACTCTGTCCGCTCTGCTTCCAGTGATGATATTTCTTTATCTAACTCTTCTACACGATTGTTAATAGCCAAACCTCCAGCAGTTACACTTTGATTTTGTTCATTTAGACCTTCAATCTCTCTATGAGCCTTGCTTAAACGAGTTCTCAAACTGTAATAATCAGTTATTTGCTTTTGTTTTACCAAACTAGCTCTAAGAGCAAGAGTTGCTATTTTATCAAGTTGTTTATTAAATTCCCTTAATTCTTGTTCATTTTCAGCCTTAAATTTCGAAGCAACTTTTCCACTTAAACTAAGTAATACTCTAGCTTTTTTATAATCAGTTGTAACGTGTTGTTCAAAAGCTATATAACAATCTTCCATCGAAGAGAGTCCAAAAAAAGTCATTAACCTTACTAACTTTCCATCAAGAACATCATTTTCACTAAAAATATGATAATCTGAAATAACTGCATCTCTGATTATTTTTCCATGTTCCTCATTTAAGTTAGTTAGCAATTCATCATTAAAGTATTTACTTTCAAATATGGCTTTCTTTATTTCTATATTTTGCTCTTCTTTAAGTTCAAACATTATTAAAGATAAAACTTTTTCTCTTCCTCCTTCAATTTGCCCATTTATTGCGGCTCTTAATAAGAAATTTGAAAGAAACTGTCTTCTATCTTCATATAATTCAAAATATCTTCCATCTTCTAAAAGATAATCAACCACTTCATCAGCTATACAGTATGGTAGCCATTCGGGTTGAGAATGATCTAGCACTTGATCTAGCTTTGTTTGAATAAATTTATATTTTTCGTGAGCAAGTAAAATTATTTGCTCTTTTACAAAATCAATTCGTTCTCTATGAAAACCAATCATTCCTCTTTCAGTATCAAATTCGGCTAAAGCATATTTCATACAATTTAAGTATTGAGCTTTCATTATTGAATCTGCATGTTCAAATTTTTCATATAAATATTTATACATTTTATCTCGCCAAACAATCACACCAAAAGAAAGGACTGTTTCGATTGCTTGTGCATAATTTTCAAAACCGCCATATTTTTTTAGTAGACGAGTCTTATCATTTGATTCATCTGCTGAATATATTTGAAATTGAGGAGTTATTTTTTCAAAATTAGTATTTACAGCTAAAATAAACTCTTGTGTAAGTTCAGGATGAAAAGCTAACAATGCAGCCATAAATGGTTGGATCTCATTCTTATGTTCAGAAGCTATTCGCTCTGCGAAACGCATGATCATATGAGTTTGAAGATCTAACCATTTTTTCGTATCAGTATTAGATAAAACTCTCGTAAAATGTTTAAAAATAACTCTTGCACAAACTAAATGCTTCTCACGTCCTTCTTCTTTTGTTAAAGCACTTTCAGCATGCTCTACAAAACGATCAAAAAGCCATTGAAAAGATTTAAATCTAATATCTGCATTGCCTTTATGAAGCCCCTCTAAATTCTGAGCTAAATCTTTATCTGTAGCTCTTAAAATTTCATTTCCTAATTGCATAAAGCCTTCAGAATCAATAGTTCTTTCTGCAAAGATATCCGCAAGCACTACTGCAATATGAGAATTTGGATGACCTGCTAGAACAATCTGACAAAGAGCTCTTGCTTTTTCAATTGTTTTATCATTAGGTTGACCAAAAGCTGCACTACGTAAGGTATCTGTTATGTCAGCAACATCTAAAAACATTTTTGTTTCCAAGAAACTATCTACTATGTTTTCATTTTGTAAAATACTTGCAACTAACTCTACAGCTCCTCCTCTAACAGTTCTAAGAATAGCATCATCCAGACAAGCTGGAAGTTGAATCGATCCTTCCTCAACTGAGTATCGTTTAAATACTTCAAGAGCATTTACATGCTTTTGCATGGCAGGAACTAAAGAGTTTCTTGGATTATTTGATGAAGAGCTTTCAGAAAGCTCGCTATTGTCAGGGTTACTTCCTATATTTGCTCTATTCAGCTCTCTATCAGCCATATATTCCTCTCCTAATATGCAAGGAACTATCGCGAAATTCTTTAATACAGCAAAAGTCTATTTCGTAATAGCTCTTTAGTTTTCAGAAAGTCTAACAGGGAGTAGAAAATAGAATTAGCAAATTTATTTATTTTGTTCTTGCCTTTCTTTATTCAATATTTTCTTTAACTTAGAAGATAGATAAATCCTAGAAAGAACATTCGGATTAAGAACTCTTGTCTCAAAAAGTAAGACGTGAAAAATATTAATGTATAAAATTAATGAACTTCTCGACTCCAATCAGAAGAACTATCAATCTCTCTCTTTATAGGAAGCCCACCATTTGCAAGTCTTTGAATCATTTTACTTATTCTTAAAATCCTTCCATGTTTTTTAGGTTGGTACATAACTCTTACGGAATTAACCCCTGTATTTAACTCAGTTAAGACTGATACTGGTCTTTTTTCCAATGACAATTCTTGAATAGTTGGAATATTATCAAGAAAAATCCTAGCAATTGAAGCGGCTTTTAATTCTAACTCTGGGTTAAAACTTTCTTCACTATGCACTAAGACAATTCTTGAAAAACCACTTGTTAAATCTTGAAGTCTTCTAATTTTATGGAGATGCGCTAATCTTTCTTCCCATGTATCAAATGGATTTACTCGAAAACTACACCAAGATTTTAAACCATTAGAATGCACAATTCTCATAGTATTTATCCATTCACTATATTGATAAGTAGTTTTTTCTTCATCCACTAGTAACATCTCTCCACCCCAACCAGGAGCTGTCGTTAAACCGGAAGTTGCCAGACGTCTAATTAATTCACTGACCGAAATTTTATAATGCTTTGATAAGAAAATGATTTCAGGAACAGAAAAACCTTCAACAATAAAATTAAAATTATTTCTCAAAGAGTTCAATATTTCTTCATACTCTTCAAGTTTTAAAGGTTTAGCTAAATCAATATTAAGAAACACTCTTCTGATTTTTTGTCTTTTAATTCTTAAGCACTCTTTCTTTAACTTTTCTTTTTCTCTGGCATCATCTTGATTAAGTTGGCCAGAAAAAGAAAATGAATAGCTAGAAAACAAACAACTTCTTATTGAATCAGCAATAAGCGCTAAATCAGGAAAAGATGCGCCTTTTACTAGTCGAACTGCATCAGAAACTGAAATTCTATCACCATCGAGAACTTGATTAGCGACTAGGGATAAATCCTTTTCAATTATTTTCTTGGTTTGAAAAGTACTTTTTATTTCTCTTTGTGGCAGCAGTTTATTATCTGCGCATTTTTTAAAAAATAAACTAAGTCCATTTTGTTGAACTTCATTTATGTTTAACTTTACATTATAAAAAAATAAAGAAGTTAAGTTATTTTCATCCTTAATTAAAGATTTTTGAAAATCACTAAATTGTTTCTCTTCTGCAGCTAAAGCATCAGTAAACGCTGCAATTTGTTTTTTAGAAATTCTATCTTTTCTATATGCCCAAGCCATAAAAGAGAATGGCGCTTTTGTCCATTCATGCCAAGCAGATACCAAATCTTCTTTATACTTAAAATTTTTAAAATCACTCTTAGGAAAACTTGCTCGAATCGCCAAAACTCCTTCATGAGCACCTAGGGATTCAAAATCAAAGCTTTCTCCAAATCTCACAAACTTAGGTCTTGTATTCCAAAATTCGTAGCAAAGTAGCTTTAACAAAACTGCAGAAGAACAAGCGCTGTAAGAGCAGTATATTGTATGCAACTTAGAAATATGTGTATTAGAGAAACAAACTAAATTAGGATAAGAGTTTTCTAAGGAAAAACCGTAATCTAAAGCAACATAATCACTATTATTTGCTAATTCAGTAACTGGGACTAAAGCAACATCAACTTTTCCTTCAAGTAAATCTAGGGCATTTTTATAGCTCTCACCTTCTTGATATTCAATCCAATCCTGATTTTCTAATCCTATATATGGAGCATTTTCAAAATCAAAATAATAGTTACTAACTTTTAACTTTTTCATTTTGAGATCTCTTGTAGTATTAAATTATAATCTGGAAGTCCAAGCGAAAGTGATGTTACTTCATCAGCAGACGTATAGATTGCGTGGTTCACTCCTAAAAACTTCAGATAACGAATAGTTTCAAGAGAAAGATACCTGGAATAAATGCTTTTCTTCTGAACATTAGGCAAACATAACTTGCCAACTAAAAACGCTCTTAGAATTGCATACTGCAATGAAGCATCTTTAATATTCAAAATCCTAGCAACTTTTTCACCAGTCTTTGAAAGCAAACCTACAGACCACTCGTCTATAGTGTTTTTTTCTTGAGAAATTTTAGAAAGCTTAAATAGTTCTTTGGCAAAAAGTCGTGGCGTTGGAAAAGTTTCTAATTTAGTACAGTGAAAATTCTCAAAATTTGCTGCAACTCCAACAGATGAAAGTTTCACAAAAGAGTTAGCACCTAGCGCATCAAAACCAATTTTTTTTAATTTACTTGCAAGAGTTACTAAACGTTTAAAAGCAACACTGGAACTAGATTCTCTATAATTGTATGACAACCATTTATGAGCAATTTCTAAAGAAGGTCCATAGAACAAAGCTTCAGGATATTTCAACTTTAAAGTTGAAACAATCTCTCCCCAAACTTGATCTATATCTGAAAAATCTTTGATAGAGAAATATAGTATTGATTTTTTATTTAAAGATTCACCAAAACGATTAACTAATAAGTCAGGTATTTCATCGACATCATATCTGAGCAAAAGATCTTCAGCAGGTATATAATAAACAGGATAAACAATTGGCTGCTTATCTTCGGTTGACTTCATCTCGTTTAATTTAAAAAGAATTGTTAAACTAGCAGAACTCAACAAAAATTCAATTTCTTTTAAGGAAAGATCTTCATTGCCAATAATTTTTTTAGCGATTACTGAAAATCCTGATTTTTTTAATACTCGAGCTATGACATCATCTAATTGATGATTTGAGCGAGAAGTAGTCGCTTTTAGAATATCGACCTTCTTGCCACCAAGAATTGCTGTTTTGGCTAACTTGCCCATATACCACTGTCCATTAGGCTAATTTACCAATTGAAAGTTGCTAAATCAAATTGAACAACTAAATCAATAATTTTACTATTGAGCAATGCTGCTTTAAAGCATAAAACTAACTATAGTTATCCCTAAAGTTAATTTTCGAAGATAAGCTTTTTGAGCTTTATATAGATATTTTTTTGATTAAAACATAGTTAATTCGTATAATTATAGATATGGCAGGCTCTTTTAAATTATCTGATTTCAAAAAAGGCAATCTCTTCTTCACGCTCATTATTGCTGGATTTTTGTTGTTCGTTATTTTCTTTTCAGAATGGTTTAGCTTTAAACCTAAACAAGCAGAATTAGAGTTTCCAGGTTTTTATGAAAAAGATTCGCAAGATGAAGCAATAAACGAAAATACCGACTTTACAGACATAGAAGCGGAACTTGAAGGCTTACCTCCTCTCGAACAAGTCAACCACTTAATAGATAACGGCTATATCGATCATATTGCAAATGTTGATAAAGATGGCAATCTAAAAAAAAGTTTTAGCAAAAAAAACATTACATGGAATGAATTAAGAGGAAATAAGTCTAAACGTTACTTAAAACAAGTTAGCAGCTCTTCTGCAAAAATAGCCAAATCTTTAGCTAACAATTACCCTAAAACCAAGGATGCGCTGTACAATCTTTCTGGCAACATTAACTCTGTTCTCAAGCAAAAAGATAAAACTCGTGAAGCGAACGAAGTAGTTGATTATCTCCAAAAATTAGATCTCATAGTTACAAACACTATGGTTCAAGAACGTGTCCCACGAAATACTTTTATAGAATGGAGTAAAGTTTCATTAGGCCCAGTATTAGGAAACGCCAAAGGAGATAAATTAAAAAACAATTTAAAAAGTAAGTTCAATCCACAATTAACTTTAACTAGCGTTCAAATTTATCGCTCTGGTGGAGGTATGGGCAAGTATTCTAAACACACAAAAGTTTTTGCACGAATCGAAGCTAGAGTAAGAGGTTCTGAAATCAGAAAAATGTCTATGTATGGAAATGATTTATTTGTGGATTCACTTCATACTTATAAAAAAAAGAGAGACAGCGAGTATATCTATTTGTTTCATAAAGATATCCCAGGATACACGCCTATCTCAATTAAAGTATATGATAAATACGGAGATACCTACACTAAAAGATACATATTCAGACCAGTACAGAACTCTGCATATTGGAAAAAAGATAAACAAATTAACACTTTCTTTTATCAAATCCCTAGAAGATCGTCTCCTAGATGGCTTGATGCTGTTTACTCATATGGGAGATATAAACCTGGCTTTGTTGGAAAGAATTTTTTTAGTAAACCCGCTGGGAAAAAATTATTTACCCGATTTTAGTCTTAGTTTGAATCATTTAAGCAGAGTATAAAGCTATAGATCAATTACAGAAGTGCAGAATTAACGGTTTGTCTTTCTCATGAAAACAAGCTACTAATGAGATATTACAAATCCAAGGGAAGAACGGTGTAATTCCGTCGCGGTCCCGCCGCTGTGTTTAGCATTTAACCTGGTTTGCATACAAACTGCCACTGAGATTTTAGATTTTTGTTAAAAAAATCAAATTCTTGGGAAGGCAATGCAAACTTAAGCTATAAGTCAGAAGACCTATTTGTGATTTTACTTTTTTATTCCTCGTGGATTGGGAATATTTTAAAAACTATAAGGAAAAATCTATGTTTAATTTACGACGTATCGTTGAGCGTGTTCTTCAGTTTAATTTTCTTCAATCTAATTTTCTTCATTACAATGTCTTTCAGCGCAATGTTTTTCAATGCAAATTTATCTTTTTATCTCTTATTCTACTTAACACAAGTGCTTTTGCGGAAAACTCTAAAAAACCAACAAAACTAATTGTTCGAGCGACTAAAATTTCTACCCAAGTAGAAAAACTAGCAAGCTCTGTAACTGTTATTACTGAAGAAGAGATAAAGAAAAGTCAGAAAACAAGATTATCAGATCTATTAAGAACTGTACCTGGGGTTGATGTCGTTAGAAGCGGAGGGCTTGGAGGAAATACTGCAATTTTTATGAGAGGCGCTAATTCTGAGCATACGCTTGTAGTATTAGATGGTATTGAACTAAACGATCCAAGTTCAACAAACCGTGCCTTTAACTTTGCTGATATTAGTCTTGATAATATAGAGCAGATAGAAATTTTAAGAGGACCTCAAAGCACTCTTTATGGTTCAGATGCTCTTGGAGGTGTTATAAATATTATAACAAAAAAAGGAGAAAAAGATCCTAAGGCAAGCTTTTCTACTGAAGCTGGTTCTTTTGAGACTTACACGCATAAACTCAACGCTTCTACAGGTTTTGAAAAAGGATCTTTATCAATAGCCTTTTCTCGACAAGATTCTGGGAATATATCCTCTGCAAATGAAAACTTAGGAAACAATGAAGAAGACCCATACGAGAACAACTCTCTTTCTTTTAGAGGAGACTATAATCCTAGTGAAAATTTAAGCCTAAATATAACAGGACGTTTTACTGACGCCGAAACTGAAATCGATAATTTTGCAGGAGCTGGAGGAGATGACTTAAATAGACTTCTAGAAAACAGGAATACAGCTTTAGGAACTGAAATAAGCTATAAATCCTTTGCTGGAAGATTGGAAAACAGTCTTGGATTCTCATATACTAATAACAGATTAAAAGACAACAACACTCCTGATGAACTAAGCGATGAATTTTTAGAAAGTAGATTTTCTGGAGATTTATTTAAAATAAATCAAAAAAATAAATTTATCCTGAACAATTTTAACACTATTCTTTTTGGACTTTCTTGGGAAGAAGAATCAGGAAGTTCTTTCTTTTCTTCTGATGGAGCCTTTGGTCCTTTTGAAAGCATACTTCCTAATCAAACTGCGAGAACAACGGGAGCTTATTTACAAGAACAATTAGATTGGGAAAATTTTTTCCTTTCTATGGGAATAAGGGCAGATCATCACTCTAGCTTTGGAACCGAGGTAACATGGAAAATAGCACCTGGAGTTTATTTTGAAGAAACTGGAACAAGACTAAGAAGCACAGTTGGAACTGGTTTTAA
Organism: uncultured bacterium; assembly: GCA_937976335.1. Lineage (GTDB taxonomy): Bacteria > Bdellovibrionota_C > UBA2361 > UBA2361 > CALJRW01 > CALJRW01. The sequence goes on from CALJRW010000073.1 coordinate 14,903, forward strand.
AGCTCCTTCAATTGTTCAACTATTTTCTGGCTTTGGAAATACTGAACTTAACCCGGAAGAAAGTTTAGGTTTTGACGTTGGCATTGAGCAGGAATTTCTTAAAGGAGACCTTGTATTTGGCGCGACATATTTCTGGAATGATTTTGATAATTTAATTACTTTCAATCCTGACACTTTTATCTTAAATAATATTGCAAAATCTAAAACATCAGGGTTTGAATTAACTGCAAAAGCAAACCTACTTAGAAATTTAAGTATTAATTCTAATTTCACTTTTCAAGATACCGAAGATTCAAGCACTGGCCTCTCTCTTCTTAGAAGACCGGATCAAAAAGGGAAATTGAGCCTTAATTATACAATGAGCGATAAAACATTCTTTAATTTAGATGCTTTATACATAGGGCGAAGAAAAGATAATAATTTTAACACCTTCCCAAGCGAAAGAGTTACCCTTCCTAGCTACACATTACTAAATTTCTCCATAAACCATAAAATTAACGAGAGATATGAACTGTTTGCCAGAGCTGAAAACATTTTTAATAGGAAATACGAAGAAGTATTTGGCTTTGGCACTCGTGGTGTTGCCGGTTATGGGGGAATTAAAGTATCATTGTAGTTATGCAAAGATTTACGTGCTGTTTGTTACTAGCTTTATTTTTATTTTCAACTGGAGCCTTAAGCCTTGATAGAAAATGTTCTCGCATTGTTTCATTGGCTCCTAGCATTACTGAAGTTTTGTATGAAGTAGGACTTGGGAAGAATATTGTTGGTGTCACTAAATTCGATCGTTATCCAGAAAGTGTAAAAAACAAACCAAAAGTTGGAGGACTTCATGATCCTAATATCGAAGCTATTGCGAAACTAAAACCCAGCACTATCATGCTCTTTGCAGAAACAAGAGGCATAGAAAAATTAAAAAAGCTATCTAATGTTAATTTCTACATTGTTAATCATAAAAACTTAAATAATATAATTAAATCTATTCCAAGTGTTAGTGAATATTGCGGTGCTACTGAAAAGGGACCTGCTGTATTTTCTAAAACTATTGATAGAATCTTAGCTTTAGAGAATAAAACAAAAAATTTACCTAAAACAAAAGTTTTAATAGCTGTTGGACGATCTGGTAAATTAAAAGCTTTTAATAACTTATTTATATCTGGAAACGATGGTTTCTACACTAGCATCTTAGAAAGACTTGGTGCTGAAAATGCTTACAAACAAAACACAGCAAGCGTTGCTTCAATGTCTATGGAAGGACTTCTCAAGCTACAACCTGATGTTATTATAGAATTAATTACAAGCGAGAATAACTCCCTTGAATTTAAAGAGTCAATTTTTGATAGCTGGAAAGACTACACATTCTTAAACGCAGTAAATAGAGGTAGAGTTCATATAATAGCAAATGACTATAGTTTTATACCAGGGCCAAGAGTGATAAAACTTATGGAGGATCTTTTATATATTCTTCACCCAGAGCTCAATGAAAAGTAAGCACGAACTTGAAGTTAGAGACCTCACCTTTAGAAAAAAAAGTCTAACACTCTTAGATAACATTACTTTTAAATTAAACGGGCCTGAAAATTTAGTTTTACTAGGTTTAAACGGTTCAGGAAAGACGACCTTAATTAAATGCCTACTTGAGCTTACAAAAATTAGCTCAGGAAACATTTTTTACAATAAAAAAAAATTAAGCGAATATTCGGTTACTAATAAAGCTCAATTTTTCTCATATGTTCCTCAAATATTTGTTCCAACATTTGGATTCAGCGTTATAGAATTTCTAAATATTTCTAAAAATTTAAATATCGACGCAATCAATAACTCAATTAGACAATGTAAACTTGAACATTTAACTGACAAAAAAATAACTGAATTAAGTGGTGGCGAACTTAGAAAAGTATTAATTGCTTCAGCTCTTAGCGTAGCTCCTAAAATTCTTTATCTAGATGAACCTTTTGCTGGACTTGACCCAAAAGCTACAAAAGAAGTGCTACAAATACTATTAATATTAAAAGCTGAACAAAGATGTTCGATTGTTATAGCCCTTCACGATTTAAATATTTCAAAACAGATTGCTGATAAAGTCCTAGCCTTAAAACGAGGCAAGCAAATTTTCTATGGTGATAGCAATGAATTTTTATCTAATGCAAATTTATCAAATTTATATGAAATAGGATTTCAAAATGCTTCTTACTAAGTCATTTAATTATAAAGATGTAAAATACCTAACTCTCTTTATCATACTGTCTATTATATCATTATATATTTTCCCCTTTTACGGAGAAGAAGGATTTGATTTCAGTATGATTAAAAACAAAGCCGAATCAGTAAACGCATATATTTTCTGGGAACTTAGATTGCCAAGAACACTACTTGCTTTTGCAGTTGGAGCTACCTTAAGCATTAGCGGCATGGTTTTCCAAGGCTTATTTAGAAACATTCTTGCTACCCCCTACACCTTAGGAATAGCTAGCGGATCTTCTCTTGGAGTAGCTGTATATATTCAACTAGCTGCTCTTGGTGCAATAGAAGCTAGCTTTGGTAGTGTCACTTGTGCATTTTTAGGCGCTTTAGTTAGTGTCATTTCTGTTTACGTAATCTCAAAACTTTCAAAAATTAAAAATACAGTTTCTCTTTTACTTGCGGGAATAGTAATAAACTTTGTATTTTCAAGTATTATGATTTTTCTTCAGTACATTGGAGATCCAAATCAAGTTTTTCATTTAACACGATGGCTAATGGGAAGCATTGCGACCGTAGGTTATGAATCTGTTATCTATATGGCTTGTTTTAGCCTTATCGGACTTATCTTAATACTTTTAAACACTAAGAACTTAGATTTACTTTCTCTAGGAGATGATTTTGCTCAAACAAGAGGAGTTAATTTAAAAGTTACTCACGCACTCCTGTTTTTTTCGATTTCAATAATGGTCGCTTACACTGTTTCTTGTTGTGGTCCAATTAGCTTTATTGGAATTATCATACCTTACATCTGTCGAATTATTTTTGGCCCAAAGCATTTTATTCTCTCTTTAAGCTCATTTTTTCTTGGAGGCATATTTTTAGTAATTTGCGACTCCTTTGCAAGAACTATAATCTTTCCCGCAGAACTACCCGTTGGGATTTTAACTGCTCTTTTAGGAGGGCCTTTTTTCTTATTTGTTTTATTTTTTGATAGTAAGAAGAATGCTTTCTAAAATTAAAACCTAGAAATTTAGAGTTTCTAGGTTTTAAGACAGGTTGCTCTATAAATATAAGCTACACCAAAGGTTAATTTAACAGGCTTAGTAAAATTGAATTTGGCTTTTTCTAAGTATTCTAAAAAAACTTCATTGTATGGAAATTCGCTAGAAGTTTTTTCTAAGTACTTATAAGCTTCTTGATTACCAGTTACTAAACCACCAATGAAAGGCAAAAAAACTTTACTATAAAGCCTATATACGTATCCGAAAAAACCTTTAGGACTTCCAAACTCTAAAATGAATAATTTTCCATCAGGTTTTAAAACTCTGTTAATTTCAGAAAGACCTTTTGTTAAATTTTCAAAATTTCTTACACCAAAGGCAACGGTTACAAGATCAAAAGTTTCATTTTTAAAAGGCAAGGAAAGCGCATCGCCTTGCGCTAAATTATTTGTATATCTTTTCCCTTCTTTAATCATTGGAAAGCAAAAATCAACTCCAATAACATTCTTAAATTTTTTCCCTAGTGGCTTTAACAAATCTCCTGTTCCAGTACACAAATCTAAAACATTACTATCAGTCTTATCAGGCAAGATAGAAATAAGTTTTTTTCTCCAAAGTTTATCAATCCCTAAGGAAAGCACTGAATTCGCCATTTCATAACGCTTGGCAATACTAGAAAACATTTTCCTGACTAGTTGAGATTTTTTAGTTTTAGTTAAAGATGACACACACTTACTCTAACACCTCTAAGGATTAAATGTCGAGCTTTGGATACTTTAGTCCTACCATCTTTGACTTGCCCAGAAACCCGTTAACTTATATTATTCTGACTATGAAGAACTTAATTATAATTATCGTCATCTTATCTTTTTTCTCAAGCGTGAATACATACGCTAAACCTAGCGAATCAGCTACTAAATCCTTACAGACTAACGAGCTTGGAGTTCGGGCTTTACATGCCAAGAATTTTACCAAAGCTGAAAACTATTTTGAAGAAGCTCTTGAAATTGATCCTTTCAACTTAACAGCAGCTTATAATTTAGCAGTTGCTTACTTAAGTAACAAAAAAGACAGCTCTGCAAAAAAACTACTTATTAAATATACTCAAAAATATCCACAAGATGATGGCCTATTTGCAAAACTTGGAGATACCTATTTCTCACTTAAGGAGCCTAAAAATGCGATTAATGCTTATAAAAAATCAATTGAGCTTAATCCTGAACAAATTAGTTTATACAACAAGCTTGGAGTTGCCTATTCTCTAACTCATGACACTAAGAATGCTGAAAAGTATTTAAGTAAAGCTTACTCAAAAGCTCCTAAGGATGCTCAAATCATCAGTAACCTTGCAAGTGTACAACTCGCAAACTCTAAAATTAAGGAAGCCATTAGAACTTCTAAACGATCTCTCCAAATAAAACCCTTAGGAAAAACCTATATAACTCTTGGAACTGCGTACGAAATGGAGAAAGACTTTAATAAGGCATTAATAGCTTTCCAAAGAGCGAAAGATTTAGGTATAAAAGATAAATCTTTGACAGAAAAAATTAAAGAATTAAAAAAACTAGGGTAAAAATCTTGGAAGATAAATTAAATAAAGTTGTTTCTTTGTGCAAACGTCGTGGTTTTGTATTTCAGAGTAGTGAAATTTATGGTGGCCTAAAATCAGCCTATGATTACGGCCCTCTAGGAGTTGAGCTTAAAAGAAATATTGCTGCTGAATGGTGGCAAAATATGGTTACAGAAAGGGAAGATATCGTAGGACTTGATGCTTCTATATTTATGCACCAAGATGTTTGGCGAGCTAGTGGTCATCTTGCGGGATTTAGCGATCCTCTGGTTGATTGCAATAATTGCAAAGAAAGATTTAGGGCAGATAAAGCTCCTCAAAAAAAAGTAGGAGATCCTCTTACCTACCTTAAAGGAGGTAAGAATGGAGCTCAAGAATTAAAGGGAACAGTCCCCTCTGTTGGCTATATTTGTCCAAAGTGTGGAGCTGGAGATCTTTCAGATGAAAGACAATTCAATCTGATGTTTAGAACTAGTTTAGGGCCAGTAGATTTTATTGAAAACCTAGCTGAAGCAGTACAGGGGAAAAATTATACTAAAAAAGAACTTAAACAAGTCTTTGAAGAAATCTTAACTCCTAGTTCAGTTTATATGAGGCCTGAAACTGCTCAAGCCATGTTTGTTCAATTTATGAATGTCCAACAAACTACATCCATGAAAATACCTTTTGGAATTGCCCAGCAAGGAAAATCTTTTAGAAATGAAATTACTACAGAAAAATTTATTTTTAGAACTTGCGAATTCGAACAAATGGAAATGGAATTTTTTGTAGAACCTGGCTCTCAAACAAAGTGGCATGAATATTGGCTTGAAGAAAGACTTAATTGGTGGAAAAAATATGCAAATAATCCTGAAGATTTCAACACTAGGGAGCACGAAGCTGACGAGCTAGCTCATTATTCGGATCGCTGCTTTGACATTGAATACAAATACCCTTGGGGATGGGATGAGCTTGAAGGAGTTGCTTCGAGAACAGATTATGACCTTAAAAAACATTCTGAACATGCAAAAACTAAACTTAGTTATTTTGACCCAGTTAAAATCGATCCAGAAAGCGGAAAAACAGGCTACCGTTACACACCTTACGTTATAGAACCTGCTGCTGGTTTAACACGCGGGTTACTTGCTTATCTTCTTGACTCATATACTGAAGAAAAAGGAGTAGACTCTAAAGGAAATGAGAAAACTAGGACTCTTCTAAAACTACACCCAAGACTTGCTCCAATTAAAGCTGCAATATTACCACTAACTAAAAAAGATAACTTGCCTGAACTTGGTCGAGACATTATGAAAAAATTCTTAGCTTCAGGAATTGCTGCAAAATACGACGAAACTCAGTCAATTGGGAAACGCTACTCTAAACATGATGAAGCTGGAACGGCATATTGTTTGACCGTAGATCATCAAAGTCTTGAAGATAGTACAGTTACAATTAGAGATAGAGATACAACTAAACAAGAAAGAATTTCTATTGACGAAGCTATTGATGTTGTACAAAAAAGACTTATAACATTATAAAGCAGCTTGAATTATAGTTATCCCAAAAAGTAATTGCCAAATAGTTTTTTCTTGAAAACTTTTCGCTTTCACTAAAGCTATAGAGGACATGCCCACGTCGCCAAAGCTATGTGAGATAAGCTAATTTCTTTAAACCTATTGATTAAGTAAGAAGGAAAATCAAAATGCTAATACGGTCCATTATAAACTGCTATCGGCAGTGTCGGAAGTTCTATAACTTGAGTTGAGCTAGAACCTTGAAATACGTCTGTTAAAAAGTCAGTTAAACCTTCTCTCATATCTAAACATTCATCTTGAAGAGGCAGAAAGCAGTTATTTAGACCACTACAAATACTACCTGCAGGACAAGCCGTATTCAATTCTTGAGTACATATATTTGCCCCCCAACCAAAATACAAATTAAACAAAGGACTCCCTCCCCTTATCCATCGACTTTTAAATTTTCCACCTGTTTGAAAAGCGAGATTATACATATCGCCACCTACTTCATAAAGAGGAGAGTAAAATCTATTTTTCCAAGCATTATTTGTAATAGTGTTAGGAGGAAAAAATTCCACATGCCTTATCCCTAATTCCCTAAGTTCATCATCTCTACCACATCGACGGAAATTAGAACCATTATTTATATTAGTTGAAATATACTTACCTCTACTTGCTGGACTTAACATATACATGTGAAAAGCAGTATCAGAAGGTATTAGTGAGTCAGCAAAAAATTGATTTACTTCATCTAGGGCTCGATAGTAACCAACAGCTGAGTCATCACAACCCGTAGAGAAAGGACAGGTCATAAGACCATCACTAATATTTACTATAAAAGTTTGAGCCTCAATAAGAGTAGGATCGCTTCTTATCTGTCGAACAGCTTCTTCTAGAGCAGATAGAAATGGAGTCTTAGACCAAGGTCTTGGGAACATACCTAGTCTAATCCAAGTTGGAACCGTTGTATCGTTAGGTGAAGTAGACAGAATGCCAAGAGGCGTATCACTTCCTGAGGATATATATAGGTTAGGATTTGAATATTCATCTGGATCTAAAATTTCTCGCCAATAACTAAAATTATCAGTTAAGACACCTGTTCTTTGCCAATCAAGATATGGATCATTAGAACCGTAAAAAATCATAGTAGCCCTATTCGCAGGCCCTCCACTTTCATCAAATCTTCTAAATGCTTCGTTTAAACCAGCAAAAACTGAAGTTAAAGGTTCAGGTCCTAAATATTGCTGATTACCTGTAGTTTTTCTATAAAGATCAAGTGCATAAAATTCAGGAGCACTACAATTAGCTGTGGCACCAGGCAATGAGCAAACATCTCTTACCCAATATGGATCTCCTATATTACTAGCACTAGGAACTCCTGGATTTAAAACTGGATCTCCAGCAGTACCTGAGCCAGTCCCAGGCCTAACATGCAAATCTCTATCTGGATAATTCATATAATCAGCAAGACTGCTTGAATAAGAAGCTATAAGCTTATAATCATTTTGCACATGTACTTGCGGCAAATCTCTAGGAATTAAAGAGGAAGTAGGACCATATCCTGAAGCACTTAAAGCACTTCTATCTTGGATCATATTATTCCAATGATGATCAACTTCAAAAACTGTATCATTTAAACCATACTCAACACTATTTCCATCAACAATATTGTAGTTACTTCCACCTAAATAATTAGCTGCAAAGGCTGTAAAAGTTGGAGGAATTAAAAAATCATTAGGATTAATTCCAGCAAAATCAGGACTATTAGTAATTGGATCAATTGGGATATTATTTGGATTCGTAGGATCTTTAAACCAAGGATTACCGGCTGTTGGAAAACTTGCTTGAGAATTAGCAGTTAATATGGTGTGTAAATTTTTATGTGTGATATCAGATGCAGAACTTGATATGTCTCCAAGAAAAATCCCAACAACTGTATTGAGTTTAGCAAGTTGTAAAAATTCAACTTCGCTAGTTTTAATTAAGCTCTTAAAAAATGATTCGATTGTATTTTTAAAACGATCTCCTTTAAGTTTTCCTCTCACAAGAAAAGCATTAGCAAGACCAGGAGCAGAACTAGCATTAAGCTCGAATAACATTTCATTTGGTCCATTAGGAGGTGGAAAACTCTTAAAATAAACTGCCGGTACTAACTCTAATGTCTCATCTGCATTTGGATTCGAGATACAATATGGAGCTGGTAGCTCACATTTAATATTAAAGTTATTCATAATACCATTACTGTTATTCACCATCTCTTTAACGGTATCAACAGTCACTCGAAGTTTATCTTTATGACAAGTACGAATTGCACTTGGACTAGCATTTGGAGGAAGGTTACAATCAGCATTAGCGTATGTGGTAGCGGCAGTAATAGCTACCTTTCTAGCTTCATTTTCAGCATCAACTTTAGCAGAGGTATTTTCTAATAGCCAAACAATACAGCTAGAAAGGATTAATAGAACTACAATCATAAAAATTGCTAAAACAATTGCAGCTCCATTTTCTTCAGAAAATGAATTTTTTTTCATTAATTCCCTCCTGAGTCAGGCAAAAGAAAACAAGACCCATCATAAGTACTGGCATAACCCTCAATGTAGCAATTGCATCGACAAGTAGTAGGATCGTATGCCCCTCCACCATTACAAACGTTAGGCGGAGGAGTTGGACAAGCACAACGGCAGTTATTCGCATCACTGAACAATTGCTGCCCAGGAGGACAATCTTCAGGAATTAAAGCACAAATATCACAATCTGCTCCAGTAAAGTCTTGTGTGCAAACACCTGTATTACAATCGCATTGATCTGAAGAAGGATTATCATATTGAAAGCCTAACTGAGGTCGAACATTGCCTGGGCAGGGAGCACAAACACAAGAACAACCATTGGCAGCTACTAATCTATCACTACCAGCAGGAAAAATCCCAGGCTCAAAGTGATCATTACACATATCATTAGTAACATCAGCAGAACATTCACAAACAGGACCATCATTAGGATCTATTCTTAGCCCCCAATTAACAGACCAACCTGGGCCACTACCACTAGTAGCCCAATTAACAAAGGTTGCATAATCATTTGAACTGTTAAAGTTATAAATACCATTTCCATCAGGAATTGCTGGTGCATCACATCCACAATTTCCATCACTTTGTGAAAATAGCCCTGGCAGACATTGGCAATCATAAAAGCCATCATCCTTAATATCTCCAACAACTACATAATCCCCACCTTCATCAAGATCTCCATCACATGATGGAGGGATGTAACAACCTATATCATCTCTTCCCCACAAGTCAGAACCAGTAGGTGGCTGTGGGAGGTGGTGAGCAGCTACACAATCAGCACAGCCGTAGGGAGGAAGCAAACTTATTCTCTGATTAGCGCCACAACCACAATCACCTTCACCAAAGTTGGCACTACCAAGATGATTACCATCACAGTCAGTTGTAATTGGTAATACCCCGTCTACTCTAAACTCATAATACCTTGCCATAGATACTTCAAAAGACTCAAAGCTAGGAGGAATTAAATCTTTTATTCCAGAAAATATTTCACCTAATTGAAATACAGCTCTTATTTGAATTGGCTGAGTTTCAAAACCCTCTTCAATTGTAGGAATTGGCGCAGGCAAGATAATTCTAGGATTAGATAATGTTACACCTCCAAAGTCTGCCGTATCAGGAAACTCAAATAAGCTTCCAGATGCATTAGAAAAAAGGCCAGTTAACTTATCTTTTAAATTTTTTCGATGACAAAATATTGCATCACAGACTCCTGTAGGAATCGCAGGACATGTCCCTGTATCAGGACAAGCCAAACTATCATCAAAAAGTTCAGGATTAATTGTAGTAGCTAAAACTTCTTCTTGAACTAATCTTTCAATATTTACTTTAGCAGTGAAAAAAAAGAGAAAATAGATTATAGACAAAAAAAGAAAAAGAAAAACCGGTATCAGAAGAGCTGCTTCAACAAGTGTCGCACCTCTGGATCTGTTAATCTTCATAATGGGACCTTAATGCTTATCCTATAGTATACGAA
>CALJRW010000074.1 GCA_937976335.1 uncultured bacterium
ACGTGCCCAATCGTCATTTACAACTTCCAATGTCTATTTTTTGGATTTGTTTTTTTACAATTGGAATTTGGAATGCTTTTGTGAAGGGTAATTCTGATAATTCTAAATTGCGAAATTCTTACCTGCCAACTATTTTGTATACCTAACTTTAGGTGATGGCTTATACGGTTCTGCAAATTTTAATTTCTCTCTATATAAAAAAGGCAAAGCTTTTGCTTGGATTAAGAAAAATACTCCTAAAAACGCTTTATTTGCAGGGCACCCAACACACATAGATGCTCTCTCATTGTTTGGAATGAGACGTGCATATGCTACTACTGAAACAGCGCACCCTTTTTATACAAAGTACTTTAATGAGATGAAAAGACGTATAGAGATTTCCTTAAAAGCTCATTATGCTACATCTTTAAGAGAAGTTTTAGAGATTTTAAAACCTGAAAAGATAGATTATTTTGTTTTTAGCAAGAAACGTTTTTATCCTGAAGCGTTAGAAAAAGAGCGTTATTTTGAACCCTTAAATGCTTTGGTTCAAAAACTTACTTCGAAAGATTATAAAAGTTATGCTTATAAAGAATTGCCAACTGCAGTTGATTTAAATGTTAATTCTTATCTAGTTTTTAAAGACGAACACTCAGCAGTAGTTGATATGAAAGAATTAGAAAAATACTTGGAGATTCAGTCTTGAAAAAAATCATCTTTATTACTTTAATTTCTTTGCTTTTTTCTTTTTTTGCTGCTGGCTTGAGATATAAATCTTTATTAAGCCCTCTAGATCATAATAACAGTTTCATGTTAATTCATGGCGATAGATGGCTAGAGAATAATGCGGAGGTTCATTTAAAAAACTTATTTTCAAGAAAAAATTTTTTTGACATTACATTTTCTACTTTTCAACCCGCAAGTCCTGATATTGATGTTTATGTTTGTAATAAGTTGTCTAGCAGTTTTAAGGTAAAACCAGATTTAGTTCAAAGAGTATACTTATCTGGTAGTTGTGAACCACGAGTTGTAAGATTTGAAGTAAAAAATGGATTTGTTCCTGGGGGAGAGGATAAAAGAGTTCTTGGTGGAAAGATTGAGTCCTTAAAAGTTAGTTCTTTGTTTAAAGTGCCAATTTTAAATTTTTCTAATCAAGTTTTTTATTTTTTATGTATCCTCATTATTCCCCTTGTTGCTTTTTATGCATTTAAGCAATCGCTTTCTATCAGTATTCTATCTTCTTTTCTAGCGTCTTTTACCTTAGCCTATTCTGCTCTCTCAAATGTGACGCTCTTTGCCTTAGCGCTTTTAGTGCTAATGCTCCTTGTAGGAGTTATAGTATTTAATACTGACAAGTCTTCATCACTTGATTTTGATGAGCAAAGCATTAACTTCTCTCTTCTTGCTTTTTGTATATTTTTCTTTGCACTGCTTATTAGGTTCTATAATTTAGATTTTGGTCTACCAAATAACTATCATCCTGATGAAGTGCCGAAATTTAATGCGATAATGCGGATGAGGCAGTATGGTGATTTAAATCCGAGATACTTTCTACACCCTAGTATGCTTCTTTATATGACCTATTTTATGAATTCACTTTTTCGTTTTATTGGTTTATTTGATGGTCTTTGGGAGTCGCATTTAATTTTCTCTGGTCGTGTTGGGAGTGCGCTTGCAGGTTCTTTTTCTGTGCTTTTTACTGCTTTAATTGGGAAGCATGTTTTTTCTAAAAAAGTAGGATTAATCTCAGGACTAATTCTTTCTTTGTTACCGCTTCATGTAACTTGTAGTCGATATGTAAAAGAAGATGCCTTACTAACTTTTTTCGTTCTTATAAGCATTTATTTTCTTATAAGAGCAGTTAAGGAAGATAAAGCAAAATTGTTACTAGTGTCTGGTTTTTTTGGAGGAGTCGCTGCCTCAACAAAATATACTGGAATTTTAACTTTTGTAATCATTTTGAGTGCTCCTTTTTTAAGATATGCTTATACAAGTAGTGATAAGATAAGAAGCATCCGAACGCTCTTTGCTTTTAATGTGAAATATTTTAAGTGGACTGTCTGCGCACTTTTTTTTCTACTATTAGGGTTTGTTCTTTGTTCGCCATATACAGTTTTAGATAGCAAGACTTTTTTAAAAGATTTTGCTCATGAACAAAACCATATGAATAAAGGTCACTCAATTCTCATTAGTGCATGGTCTCAGCTTTGGATGTACCACTGGGAACGTAGTTTGTTACCTGGAATGACAACTCTATTTGCCAGTTTTTCAGTCATTGGTTTAGGTATGTTTCTTAAAAGCTATAAACGAACACTTTGGTTTGTATTTTGCTTATTTCTTTTATTTTATTTGCCTTCAGAATGGGTTAAGGCAAAACCTGCGCCTCAACCAGAAAGGTATGTTCTTCCATGTTTACCTTTTCTTTCACTTGCAGCTGCTTTTTCAATCATTTATCTTCTAAAGCTTAAAAATAAAGTTCTAAATTTACTTATTATTTTAGCTTTTTTTATTCTATGTTTTAGAACCTTTTCACTTAGTTACGAAATAGGACAAGACACTAGAGCAAAAATGGAGCATTGGATGAAGGAGAATATTAAAAAAGGTTCATCTGTTTATATAGATTGGAAGCCGTATTCTGTTCGTTTTTGGAATGAAGAATTTAAACAAATATACTTACCAAGGTCTAGAATTATTCCTAGCCTTTCTGTTTCTGAACTAAAAAAAGCAAAAGTTGATTATCTTGTTTTATCAAGTCTTTTTTATGATAGGTATTTTTCACAACCAGGGGTTGATCCTGCTTTGAGAGAGCAGATTAGGAATGTTTTTAGGAGTTTTGAAAAAGTTAAAGAATTTGAGCCAAAGTTTGGGACTTATGGTTTTCATAATCCTAAGTTGACTTTGTTTAAATTGAAATAATGCCAAGCTTAGAAAATATAAAAAAAAATAAATTAAAAAGCGATATTGATAAAGCAAGGTTACTCTTTATTTTAATTGCACTTCCTTTGTTCTTATTACTTGGGTATTTTCTGCCCCAACTAAGAATAGCAATCTTTCCTGCATTAATAGTCTTTACTTTAATGATTGGAAGAATAAAAAAATCTGGACTAGATGGAGAGATAAGAGTATTGAGCGAATTAAAGAAACTTTCTGATGATTATGTTGTCTATAATCAAGTATATATTCAAGATAGGTTTAAAAAGAATATGATTGAAATTGATTACGTAGTTTTGAGTAAGAAATTAGTTTTTCTTATAGAAGTAAAAAACTATTCTGGTAAAATTGAAGTGGATCCCCTAAAGAAGACATGGAATAGAGTTAAAACTAGTAAGAAAAATAATAAATATAAGTCGAAAATTAAAAATCCAGTATTTCAGCTCTCAAATCAAATAGACAAATTTTGTAAATTTTATAATTTAGATAGAAAATTTGTACGAGGTTTAGTTTGCTTTAGTAATAAAAAGGCAGTTTTGCTTAGGAAAGAAAAAAAGAGTGAGTTTACTGTTGAAATTGCAAGTTTAATAAATAGAATAGAGGGAGAGAACGCTAAAGCGATCGATTCTCCTTCACTCCTGAATCTTCAAAAGATTCTAAAGGGATAAGGTCTTCAACATGTTTAATAAGTTCAGAAATTAGAAATGGTTTTTTAAGAAAAAACACTTGTTTATTTTTTGTGTTTATCTCACTTAAATTGCCGCTAGTTAGTATTACAGGAAAGTTCTTATTGATTTTGGTGATTTCTTTTATTAATTCAGTTCCAGTTATTTTTGGCATGCATTGATCGGAAATTAACAGCGCAATTTTTTTTGAATTTAATATATTGAGGGCTTCTTGGCCATCTTTTGCAGAAAGCACTTTATATCCTCGTTTGTTTAACGTTTGGCAAATTGTTTTTCTAACAAGTTCATCATCTTCTGCTAAGAGGATAAGATTGTCTAATTTAACTTCTTGAGAATTTGCTATTGGAATTTTTATTGAGAATGTTGTGCCTTTTCCTATTTCGCTAACAGCGCTAATTTTTCCATCATGCGAGTTTATTATGGTTTTAGCAGTGCTTAGTCCAAGCCCTGTGCCTTTTCCAAGTGCTTTAGTAGTAAAAAATGGATCAAAAATATATTCTAAAGTGCCTTTTGGAATTCCCGTTCCTGTGTCTTTTACTTGAAATTCTATGTATTTTTCATTTTCTATAGCTGAAATGTTTATCTTACCACCCTCTGTTAGAGCGTCACGGGAATTAATTACTAAGTTGAGAAGTACTTGTTCAATCTGTGTAAAGTTTCCGAAAAAACAACTTATGCTTTTACTGTAGGAAATTTTTAGTAAAATATTAGAAGGCAATATAGTTGAGATAAGTTTTTCTAAAGAACTAAATAAGGTAGGTACAAAAATTGCTTTTCGATCGGAATTATTTTTTCTTCCGAGTTCTAATAAAGTGCGATTGATATCAATACATTTTTCTATTGCAGTTTTACACTTTAATAAATTTTCGCTTAATTGAAAATTTGAACTGTTCTCGTGAAGCGATATTCGCCCCAGTGCTATTTGAAGTAAGTTATTAATGTCATGAGATAAGCCGCCAGTAAGAGCTCCAATAGTTTCCATTTTTTGAGCTTGAATTAAACTAGCTTCTAAAATTTTTGTATTTTGAATATTTTGAACAATAGAGTCCCAACATTCAATTTCACCATTATGATTTAATTTCGCAATTGCCTTTTCATGAAACCATTGAAAAGTTTGATCTTTTAATCTTAATCTATATTTAATCTCAAGCGAAATTTTATTTTGGCTTTTTTTAGAATTTAAAAACTCTAAAAAATTAAATAAATCGTCAGGATGAATTGAATTTTTAAAAATATCAATTTTTTTCTCTGCATACTTAAAGTTTTTAAGCCCGAGAATCTCTTCGACGTTCGATGAGAGGTAGATAATTTCAGAGCTATTTGCATTTGTCTTAAAAATAAAACAATCAGAACTTTTAAGAAGGCTAAGATAATGCTTTTCACTAGCTTTAAGTTTATTTTTAGTAGTAATAATTTCTGTTATATCTTTTGAAACTATCCAAAATTTCTTTAGATAGTTATCCTTAAAAATGCCATATAGGTTAGTTGCATATGTTTTTTCTATACCAACAGTGCTAAATTCATTAATTAAGTGATCGTCTGGCTCATACCCTGAATCTATCCAATTGCTTATTAGCTGGTAGTACTTTTCATTTGGTTGGAATAAGGAGTCAAAATATTTTCCAATAACTTCTCTTGTACTTAGATATCCTCTAGAGTTTGCAAAAATATTACTTGCTTCAATGCATTTTGCATTCTGATTCCAAAAGTTATTAGCTATTTTTTTATTATCATTAACTAAAAAGACCGGTTCTTGAAATTCAAAACATGCTACTCTGGCACCTGTAGTTGCGAAAAGTTGCTTGTAGTCTGATGCTTTTAAGCGATTTTGGCTTTTTTTTTGATATGTATTTTTTCTATTTTGATATTTGAGTGTGAAATCTCTAGTCTTAGAATCAGATTTGCTCATTTTAATCCCAAAAAGTTTAAAAACATACAAAACCAAGGAGATTAACAAAGTCTGCTATGAAGTTTTAAGAATTTTTATGAATACTCTAGTTTAATCTAAATTATTCATATAGGTTAAGCCTCTAATTTTTAAATTACATATATTAAACTCTCAGTTTTGCTTCGCTGAAATTCTATCACATGAAATTATTGAGAATGATTAAAAATTTTCTTTGCTAATTAAAAATCTAGTTAATAAAAAAAACCTAAAGCTCTCATTGGTTTAGCTATAGAATAGCCATTCTATAGAGAGTCAGTAAAAATACTCACTTTTTCTGAGAGGTTAGAAAATCTTAATCTTTGGCTTGTTTTTTTAGTTGCCATTGCAATTGCTTTTTTAGTTCCTATAATAACTAACATCTGTTTGGCTCTAGTTAGGCCTGTGTAGAGTAGTTGTCGTTCTAATAGGATAAAGTGCGATCTATCGTGTAGGAGCATAATAACGCAAGGTATTTCTGAGCCTTGTGAGCGATGTATGCTTATTGCGTATGCAAGTGAAATTTGTTCCAAGTCTTTCTTTTTGTATTCGATAATTCTGCCATCCCAAAATTCAATAGTTAAACTTTGGATTCCTTCATCAATATAAATTATTTTTCCCGTATCTCCATTAAAAACTCCGTCAGGATGAATATTGTAATTATTTTTTCTTTGACTAACTCTATCCCCAACCCTAAAGGTTTCATTGCCATATTTTAGTCCTGGATTATTAGTTGTTAATTTTTTTTGAATCCTTGTGTTAAGTTGTAAAGTTCCAAGTGGTCCTTTATTAGTAGGGGTTAAAATTTTAATATCATCAATGCTAAAACCAAACTTACGCGGTAATTGATCGCAGAAAAGTTTTTCTACGAGTTGAGAGATTTCTTCAGTATCATCTCTTTCTAAAAAATAAATATCAGATTTTACTGCGCCATCAGGCTTTGGTAGAGAGGGAATTACGCCAGTATTAATATTTTTTGCAACTTCATTAATAATAGATTCTTCGTTTCGTCTAAAAATTTTGTCTAAAACTACTTTAGGAATAGATTGAAGTTCTACTAAATCAGCAAACATACGTCCTGGCCCAACAGAAGGTAGTTGGTCCTTGTCGCCTACTAGAATAATTTTGGCATGTTTGGGAATAGCTGAGAATAAGCTTTTCGCAAGCTCAATATCTATCATAGAAGATTCGTCCACAATTACTACATCTACATAAGCATTTTTAGTTTCATCTAGCTTAAGTGGTTTACTTGCTCCATATTCAAATCGCTTTAAATGAGGGTTATATTTTAATAGTCGATGTATGGTTTGTGCAGGAGTGCCGCAAACCTGAGACATTCTTTGAGCGGCTTTCCCGGTAGGGGCAGTTAATGCAATCTGAGTATTTAAGCTTGAAAAAAAATTAACTAATGTTCTTATTACTGTAGTTTTTCCGCAGCCTGGCCCACCTGTTATTACAAGAAATTTTAATTTAGATGCAAGAATTAGACACTCTTTTTGTTTTGAGGATAAGCATATTCCAAGTTCTTTTTCGCTTTTTATAATGATTTCTGTGAACTGGGTTTCGCTTATTTGTTGAGAAGATTCTTCTGATATTTTAGCTCCAATAAAATTAGCAACTGAGTCTTCGGCGATATATAAAGCTTTTAGGTAAAATTTATCATTATTTTCTACAATTAAATTTGTACTTCTTAAGTTATTTAAACCTTCTTCTAAGCTAACACTAACATCTAAGCCAAGAAGATAGCGTGTCTTCTTAATAAGAATTTCCGTAGGGAGATAGCAATTGCCATCTCTAAGGCTCATTTTTAACGTATAAAAAAGTCCGGCTGCAATGCGTTCAGAAGAGTCATGAGTAAATCCAAATTCCTTGGCAAATTTATCAGCAGTTAAAAAACCAACTCCTTCAATTTCATAGCATAGTTTGTAGGGGTCAAGTTTTATAATATCAACTGCTTTTTGACCGTATTTAGTATAAATTTTATCAATTAAGCTAGGAGTGAAGTTTTTATTGTAAAAGTATCTTTCAACTTCGATTCTTGCGCTTTTTTCTGAGAAGAATTTACTCAGAACCTTAGCTTTGCTGTTCCCAACGCCTGGAATTGAAGCGATTTTTTCTGGATTTTCTTTTATTACGTTTATAGTTTCTAGCCCGTATTTAGTAACTATTTTTTTTGCAGTTTGTGGTCCTATACCTTTTACTCCAGAGCTTGCTAAGAGTTTTTCAATCCCCATAGCTGTGTCTGGTTCAATGTGTTGAACTGATTTAGCTTCAATTTGTTTCCCAAATTTAGGGTGAGTGATATACTTGCCAGTGATAAGAATTTTTTCTCCGGATTCTGCGTTAAGATGGTTTCCAACTACTGAGATTTGTTCTTTAGAGCCTTCTTCGTTTATTTTTAATACAGTATAGCCATTTTCAGTGTTTCTAAAAGTTACGCGCTCTACTGTGCCACGAACTGAAATTGAATTTTCTTCGTTCATTAATTCATAAATAACATAAGTGTAAGGTTACATAAAGGTTTTGAATGTATGTAGTTTATACCCGTCTTCATTTAGTTTTTCCATATTTGGTCTAAAGCCTGATCGGCTTTAGCCTAATTTTGACGGGTATATCTTGCTGTCCCTCTGGGAGACTCTAGGAAATTTTCAATTCCCTAGAGTATATAGTCACCGATTTTGAGTTTTTCCTAAAAACTTAAAAATTTTTGGTGATGAGTGAGACTTTGGCTTTAGCCAAATCGAACCAATATAAACGCATATACTAAAACACAAAGCTTAGGCAAAGACGTTTAGTCTTTG
>CALJRW010000075.1 GCA_937976335.1 uncultured bacterium
GGTTGCTTGGTAGTTAAGTTTTTTTGGTGGTGATAATGGTAAGTATATAAAGGTATGCTCGATGTTTCTCCGCCACTAAAAAATCTCGATTGTGAGCAACCTACTAGCTTACTTAAAAGTTTAAAGTAATTGTCTGGTCAATTCTTAGGGTTGTTGAATGAATTATTTCCCAAAATCAATGCAAAAACTAGTAAGAGAGCTAAACAAGCTTCCTTCCATAGGTGAAAAAACTGCGATACGCCTTGCTATGCATTTAGTTAATAATGAAGAGTTGGTCGCTAGTTTAAGTATGGCTTTAGTCGAATCTGCCGACTCCATCTCTCTTTGTGAAAAATGTTTTTTCTTAACTGAAGATGAGCACTGTATTTTTTGTGAAAATGAATCTAGAACAAGTGAAGTTCTTTGCGTTGTTGAAAAACCAATGGATCTAATTGCTATTGAAAAGGTTGGTGAATTCAAAGGTCTGTATCACGTTCTTCACGGCGCCTGGTCTCCTCTTAGAGGACAAGGAACAAGTTCCTTAAAGATTGATGAACTTGTTCAAAGAACTAAAGAAGAGGGTGTTAAAGAGGTTATCTTAGCTACTAGCTCTACCGTAGAAGGAGATGCAACCGCTCTCTATATAGCAAGGCTTCTTCAGGACCAAGGAATCTCGACAACTCGTCTAGCTCAGGGTGTTCCAAAGGGTGGAGAGTTGGAGTATTTGGATGAGATTACGCTTTCTAGAGCCCTACAAGGACGTGCCACTCTTTCGTAGTATTTCCTCACTATTGCCCAATCTTTTTACAACTAAGTTATTGAAAACGCTCAATCTACTGGCTTACGTCTGCACTTTTCCAGAACTTAGTTATACTTGAACTTTAAGTAGTATTGAAGCTCGCTACAGTTTAAACAGGTTCACTAGTGTCCGGTAAAAAATCAAGAGAAGAGCCTTAAGTATATGAAATGATGTGATAATGAGCAGATTTTTAGTTGGATCGATCTAAAAATAAAAAAGTCATTTAATCTGTACATTTATTTATAAAATAAGGGCAAATAGATGAATTCCAGTAAGACAGTTTTTTCTCAACTGAACAGTTTTCTGCCTAAAAAAGAATTTGATAAGTTAGTAAAGAAATATAAGGGTAATTACTATTCAAAAAGTTTTTCATGTTGGGATCAGTATCTATGCATGATGTTTGCTCAATTGACTCATAGAGAAAGTTTAAGAGACATAGAGATTTGTTTAAGATCGTTTGAGAAAAAACTTTATCATCTAGGGATAAGAGGTAGAGTCTCTCGTAGTACGTTAGCAGATGCTAATAATGGTCGAGATTGGAGAATTTATCGAGACTTTGCAAATTGTTTAATTGTAGAAGCAAGAAAGCTCTACTTAGATGAACCATTTGGAGTAGAGCTTAAAAATTCAGTTTATGCTTTTGATGCAAGCATTATAAGTTTATGTTTGTCAGTTTTTCCTTGGGCAAAGTTTCGTACTACTAAAGCTGGTATTAAAATGCATACTCAGCTTGATTTGCATGGAAATATACCTGTTTTTATAGACTTATCTGATGCTGCTCAAGCTGATGTTGTAGCTCTCGATAACCTAATGATAGAAGCAGGTTCTGTTTATATTCTAGATAGAGGTTATATAGATTTTAAAAGACTATATTACTTTGTTACCAGCTTAGCTTTCTTTATAATTAGAGCTAAGAAGGGACTAGCTTACAAGCGTGTTTACTCAAACTCTGTTGATAAGAAAACAGGCGTAAGATCAGATCAAATTATAAAGCTAACTTCTAAAAAATCAGCTAAAAATTATCCAGATAAATTAAGAAGAATAAAATATTATGATCTAGAAAAGAATCGATATCTTATCTTTCTAACTAATAATTTTAGTATTCCTGCAAAAACCATTGCTGACCTTTATAAATCTAGGTGGCAAGTAGAATTATTCTTTAAATGGATCAAGCAGCATCTTAAAATAAAATCATTTTTTGGTACTTCTAGGAACGCTGTTTACACTCAAATTTGGATCGCTATTTCGGCTTACGTTCTCGTTGCTATTGTTAAAAAACGACTTAAAATTGATAAGTCTTTGTACTCAATTCTACAGTTTTTGAGTATCGCGCTTTTTCATAAAATACCTATTTTTACAGCGTTAAATGACATTGAGGAAACTCAAAATCACGCTATAAATCATAAGCAATTGAATTTATTCGATTATTAACCGGACACTAGTGAAACAGGTTTAAGCAGCTATTTTTTGTCTCTATAGTGATTTGTCTACTCTAACCTCTTGACAATATAAGCCATGCATTTAAAATGATCTCCTGAAAGTGTTCCTCGGTAGCTCAGTTGGTAGAGCGAGTGACTGTTAATCACTTTGTCGCTGGTTCGAGCCCAGCCCGAGGAGCCACTTTTATCACCAATAGCACGTCATCTTTGAACAAATCCAACAACTCTCCGCTACTCACTGTACCGTATGTACAGCTCCGTTGCTCGGTTATTGGATTGGTCCAAATCTGACGCACTCTCGGTGATAAAAGAAAAAGGTTGTGATTTATATTTTTTTAGAAGCTCAACTAAGTTAGTTTATAATCTTTTCTTATAAATTGAAGCCAAGTGATATAAATAGTACCTATTATAATACAAAAATAAGCAAAAACAGTAAAAGCGATTTGGTAGCCATAGTCTCGTGCCAATACTCCAAAAGAAAGATAAACAATCACCGCCATA
>CALJRW010000076.1 GCA_937976335.1 uncultured bacterium
TGTTTCTGTGCTTCTGTGGTTAGATAAAAACACTCAACTGCATAAATTTTTTCTGTAGGCTACAAAGATCCTTAGACTCTTTAGATTCAAGCCAAATTAATTGAGGAGTTAAATCTTTTTCAGTTGATGCATCTATACCAAGTGAACTAAAAACATGACTAACTACACTTTCACTAGGATCAACCCAATTCTTAACATTAGGAGCTACTTGCTTAAGCTGATCTAATATAAGTCCAAAATGTGTACACCCTAAAACTACTACATCTGCACTTGAGTTAGCTATTTCATTTATTTCACCTTTTATCAGCGAAAGATTTTCTTTTTGATTATCATTTAGAAAAAAGTTTTCTACATATGTAACAAGCTTATCGCTACCAACTTTAAGTAAAGTAGTGCCATCTGCAAATTCTTTGTATAAATTATCAATATAGGATCTTTTAACAGTAGCACTAGTAGCTAAAAGAGCAATAATTCCAGATTTAGTAAGCTTTGCTGCTGGTTTTATACCAGGGACTACTCCAAAGATTGGAAATGAAAAAATCTCTCTAAGCTCGGGTAAGACTATAGTGCTTGCAGTGTTACAGGCAATTACTAAAGCAGCTAATTTGTGTTCTTTAGCTACTTTTTTAGAAAATGATAAAACAGCATTTAGAACTTCTTCTTCCGTTTTATTTCCGTACGGAAAATTTAAATTATCACGGCAATAAATATACTTAATCTTTGGATTTTGTTTAATACAAGCACTAAGGATATTGAGTCCTCCTGCACCTGAATCAAAAATTGCTATAGTTTTATTCATTATAAATAATTCGCAGGCAAGTCACTCACATTTTCAAATAAGATAGACATACTTGCCAAAGCAAGATCTTTTAAGCGCTCTTCTACTTCTTTTGAAGTTTTTGCTGAATAGATACTTTTTTCGTTAAAACCGCCATCTAAAAGTCCTGTTCTTAGCGATGTAACCCTTGGTGTATCACCAACTAAAATAACAGCATCACAAACTTTTGCAGATTTTTCACCCATTGACTTGTGAAGTTCTTCTTCTTTGATTCCAAGTTCTACCATACCAGGTGTGACTAAAACTCTCGGACCTTCTAAACCTTCAAGAGTTTTTAAATTCTCTCTAAAACTATCAGGGTTACTACTATATGTATTATTTAGAATTTGAATTGAACCTTCTTTTTTAAATTCAAGTCTATTAGCTATCTGTTCGCAATTTGCTAGCTTTCTTTTTACATCTGCATAAGTATCATTTAAGAGGAAGCAAGCAATTATAGCTGCACTTGTATTTCTAACATGCGCTTGGCCAATTAGAGGCATAGTAAATTCATATGACTGATTTCTAAAGTCTAAAGTAAATTTTGTGCCATGTGAGCCAAAAGAAATATTACTAACATGGGCATATTCATCA
Organism: uncultured bacterium; assembly: GCA_937976335.1. Lineage (GTDB taxonomy): Bacteria > Bdellovibrionota_C > UBA2361 > UBA2361 > CALJRW01 > CALJRW01. The sequence continues at coordinate 1,412 of CALJRW010000076.1, forward strand.
CATCTCGGATGAGTGCTATTTTCTAAAGTAATTCCTATGACCTTACATTCAAAATCTCTTTCTAAGCCTTTTTGTATATTTAAATTATCTAAATTGACAATACCCGTTCCTTCACTTCCTAAACTTTCCAAAAGTTCGATTTTCGCTTTTATAGTTACATCTAAACTTCCAAAGCGTTCATAATGAGTTTCATTTATTCCTGTTAAGATACCAATTTGAGGTTTTACTAATGAGCAATAATAACTAATACTTCCTTTTTTTGTTGCTCCCATTTCGCAAACAAAAGATTTGTAAACAGAAGATAACTCGTAATCAACTACCTTATATATTCCAAAAAGAGTATTGTAAGAGTGGGGAGTTATTAACGATTGGGAAAGTAATTGACCTAAAACTGCTTTAGTAGAGGTTTTCCCAAAACTGCCAGTTATTCCAATAACATTCATTCCGTTCTTAGATAGTTTGGCAACTTTATTTATAACAAAGCGCCTAACTCTTTCTCGATTAATTATTTCGTAAGGCTTTAATATAAGCCAAGCAGCGCAAACAAGCAGAAAATTACAAAAATATAGTCCGGCTGAAAATATAAGAGCAATAACGAAATTAATCTTTACCCACAAAACAAGGAAAAATAAAAATAAGAGCAATAACGAAGTTCTATACAAAAATTTAGCCTTAGCAGTCCAAACAACCCTAGGTTTTACTTTTTCTTTAAAGTTGAAATAATTTTTAAAAGCCCAAGGCAAGAGGCGAGATGGCCTATAGAAATCAAATTGAAAAATTCCAATAGAATCTTTTAATGAAACAAATTTACTCATTAAAAGACTCCTTCAAGCTCACATATTCTTTAAAGAACTTTACTAGCTCATCAGTATTAAACATGTGCAAATGATGTCCACCTTCCCAGCAAAGTTTTATGTATGAGTTAGGAATTAGTTTTCTAAAAATTTTAGCCTGGGAAAAATTTAATTGTTCATCTCTTTGCCCCCAAACTATTAAAGTCGGAACTTTTATTTTATGTAGGATATTGAATAATTTATAAGACAATAATTTCACTATTGTGGGCCTCATCGTACCACTTTGCTTGTAATCAGTTGAACCTAACTTAGAGCGAAATGAAGATATGACTTTTTCACCCCATTTCCCAAATTTAGAAAAAACAAATTTAATTGTTTTGAAAAAATAAATTTTAAGCTTCACGGTAAAAGTTTGCTTGTCAACGCCCGCGGCAGAAACTAGCATCAAGCCTTTTACGCTTTCTCCAGAAGCTATCAAAGAGGCTGCAATCTTTCCACCATTAGAATGGCCTATAAAGTACGGATTTTTAATTTCCATTAGTTCTATAAAACTACTAATACAATCTGAGTATTCTTTAACTCCCCAAGCCTCTTTGGGTTGTTCACTATCGCCAAAACCAGGCAAGTCAATTAAAAAAAGTTGATACTCTTCTTGTAACTTTTCAGCAAAGTTGTACCACGACGATCCTTTATCAGCCCAACCATGAAGCACTATAACAGGCTCACCTTGCCCAAGGACTTGAAAATTTAGATCTATACCATTAACTTCTAAAATCATACATTAATATAAATTAAGCGAGACAGCTTAAAAAAAAATTAATCTTTTTTATATTCACTACCAATGAACTCTCTAGCATCTATACTATAAGATATAACTTTATCGAGAAAATCACTAGCACTCATTCCAGCTTCAGCAGCTTGGTGAAAAACATGTGTTGAAGGAGTTATTCCTGGCAAAGTATTTGGCTCGTTAATATAAAGAATTTTGTTTTCCGTATCCCAAAATCCATCGATTCTCGAATATACTCTAAGACACATTGCTTTATAGGCTTTGACAAATTCATCTTGCATTGCTTTAACATCTGCCTCCGGTACTCTTGGAGGAGTTATCATTTGAGCATCTCCTGGAAGAAATTTTTCCTCTAGAGTTAGAAAATCTCCCTTTGAGGGAGTTTCTGTTGGCAGCAGAGGCTCAGGGTGTTCATTACCCATAATAGTACAAGTCACTTCCATGTATGGGAGAAACTTCTCTACTAAAATATTATAATCCCATTTATGAGCTTCATTGATTGCTTCTTTTAGTTTTGATTTTTCGTTAACTTTTGAAATACCAGTGCTACATCCTTCCCGAGACGGCTTAACAACACACGGAAAACCAAGTTCTTTTTCTATTGTTTCTTCAATCTTGCTTGAATCAGCTTGATAGTCAGTCAAAGCCACAGTTACATGTGGTGCATAAGTAATACCTTCAGCTTTAAGTAATTGCTTTTGAAAGATTTTATCCATCCCAATTGCAGCACCAATAATTCTTGGCCCGTTATATGGCAACTCTAAAATTTCAAGCAAACCTTGCATTGCACCATCCTCCACATACTTACCGTGCAGTGCAAGAAAACAAAAATCGAATCTTTCTTTTAGCTCTTCATACTTAATATTTGTTCCTTCAGTTTCTAAGCATTTTACAATATCTGAAGTGGCATTCATCCATATTAAACGTTCGGATATCTCCCAAAATTTAAGATCTTGATCGACAAAAATTGGCGTTACTTCGTATTTTGATCTATCTAGCGAGTTATACACATGCCTACCGCTATCTAAAGAAACTTCTCGCTCAGAAGAAGGGCCGCCAAAGAATAAAGCAAGTTTTATCATTATAGTACTCCTTTCTTATTACTATGAGCCTCTATCCCCATATCAATAACGTTAGTTATGAAAGTTCGAGGATTGAACTTATTGCCACCCTTTGCCTTTATTTTTGTTGGAATATCTTCTGGCATATCTTGTAAAGTTGCTTGCTGAAAAACATAAGAAGAAGGAACCATAATAGTTCCGGTGTGTGGCTCACTTAAATAAACTCGATCTTCTTTAAGAAAACCGTCGACTCTTCCAAAGCCTTTAATCCCTAAGAAACTATAAGCTTTTTCAGCTTGCTCTTGAATATTCTTAACATTTTTTTCTTCACTCCTAATTGGAGTATGATATACCGCTTTCCCAGGCATATATTTCTCGTCATAAGTAAAAATTTCACCTTGAAATTCAACTTCAGATGGTTTTAAAGCCGTAGGATTGTCATTACCAATAATGACACACATAAACTCTTGCCCTTGAATAAACTCTTCAATTAAAAGTTCATCGTCCCATTTAAAAGCTTCGTTTATTGCATCTTCAAGATCAGAAAACTCAGCAACAAAAGTTACACCTACGCTAGAACCTTCTGAAGCTGGTTTAACAATTACAGGATATGTAAAAGTTGTCTTTATACTTTCATTAAGGTCCTCTTTTGTTACACTAGTTCCATAATCTGCTCTGTAGAGATATATATCTTTCGCAACATCAAAGCCATTTGCTTGAAGCAGCCTTTTACTTACTCGCTTATGCATCGCAATTGAACTAGCAAGAATTCCAGAACCTGAGTAAGGAATACTTAGCATTTCTAATAAACCCTGTATTGCCCCATCTTCACCAAACTTTCCAAGTAAAGCTATAAAAGCAAAGTCAATTAAATCTCTAACTTCTTCATAGGTTACTCTTTCAGCTTCATCTAATCGGGCTTCAACATCTCTCGTAGAATTCATTATCACCAACTTAAGAGGGAGCTTCCAAAACTTCCCTGATTTGTCCATATATATTGGCACACCTTGATACTTTTGTGGCTCTAACAAGTTAAGTATATATCTACCAGTGGCAAGTGAGATTTCACACTCAGATGACTTGCCACCCATTAAAACTCCAACTTTTAATTTTTTTTCTGTATTCATAATATCTACAAGTTACGTCCGAATAGTTTGTAAAATCAATATAAAAAGTAATTTATTAATAACATAAAAAAAAGTAAGTCGAAATAGTATTAGCCTGTAAAAATTCGTACACCTCGGCTACCATAATAAAGAAGATATATACCCAACGACATTTGGTTTTTCCGCTTTCAAGCGGGAAAACCAAATGATTTGTTGGGCGAGCAAAATAATGGCGAAGCCATTTTTTGCCGTAATAAGCACATATACTAAAACACAAAATTTAGGCAAAGACGTTTAGTCTTTGACAAAAAAACGGAAAAACC
>CALJRW010000077.1 GCA_937976335.1 uncultured bacterium
TGTCTCTTTAACTTAAACCATTGGTTTGATTCTTGAAATCTTCTCTCTATTAAGCTCGTTGTAAAATCTTGTTGTTCTTCCATTCTTCTTTTCTAACATAGTTTTTCCGCTCTGTATCTATAGGTTTTGCGCAGGTCTTATTTTGCTGATTTTAGTAGTAAATTCAGGTAGTTTAGCAGCTCCATTTTGTAATAGCGATTGTAATAGAAATGGAGTTAGAGATTTGATAGAAACAGCATCTACTTATGTTTATCCACCAAACGTTTTTGAAGATAGAGATGAAAATTTGAATGGAATACCAGATTCCTGTGAGGTAGATTGTAACAGAAATGGTTTGCCAGATACATGGGAGTTAGATCCGGCTAGTCCAATTCCACAAAATTTAAGATCAAGAGATGAAGATAGAAATGGAGTACCAGATAGTTGTCAAACAGATTGTAATAGAAATGGTTTTCCAGATACATGGGAATTAGATCCAGCTAGCCCAATTCCACAAAATTTAAGACCAAGAGACGAAGATAGAAATGGAGTACCAGATAGTTGTCAAGCAGATTGCAATAGAAATGGATATCCTGACACGTGGGAATTGCTTCCTTCTTCCACTATTCCGCCTACATTAAGGGACGCCGATTTAGATCAAAATGGAGTGCCTGATAGCTGTCAAGCAGATTGTAATAGAAACAGCTTGCCAGATAGCTATGAAACCTCATCAAACTTTAACTATCCTCCAGGATTTCCAGAAGATAGCGATCAAAATTCTAATAACATTCCAGACAGTTGTGAAAATGCTTGTAATGGTAGTTCTACAGATAATGCAGATTTAAATCAAAATGGAATTCCAGATTTTTGTGAACAAGATTGTAATAACAACTGGCTTCCTGATATTCATGAAGTGCAGATAAATTTTCAAAACTATCCTGTCGGAATTGTTCCAGATACAGATGAAGATAGAAATGGAGTGCCTGATAGTTGCCAAATAGATTGTAATAACAACGGCTATCCAGATACTTGGGAGTTGTCGATTGAGTCAGGGCTGCCAACAGAGATAGTAGATAATGATGAAGATAGAAATGGAGTGCCGGATAATTGTCAAACAGATTGTAATAATAACGGCTATCCAGATACTTGGGAGTTGTCAATAGAGTCAGGGTTGCCAACAGAGATAGTAGATAATGATAAAGACAGCAATGGCATTCCGGATAATTGCCAAGTTGATTGTAACAACAATAGCTATCCCGATACTTGGGAGTTATCGATTGAGTCAGGGCTACCAACAGAGATAGTAGATAATGATGAAGATAGAAATGGAGTGCCGGATAATTGTCAAACAGATTGTAATAAGAATGGCTATCCCGATACTTGGGAGTTATCAATAGAGTCAGGGCTACCAACAGAGATAGTAGATAATGATAAAGACAGCAATGGCATTCCTGATAATTGTCAAGCTGATTGTAATAGAAACACTTTGCCTGATTTTTATGAAACTCAATTAACTACTGTATATCCAGAAGGTATAAATCAAGATACAGATAATAATGGGAATAGAGTTCCAGATTCCTGCGAGACTGATTGTGACAACTCTAATAGTTATGATTTTATAGATATTTTACTTAATCCTTCACTAGATGTAGAGCCTCTGAACTCATTAATTGACTCTTGTGAATGTAAAAAAGGAAAAGAAGCTAAATCTAGCCCAAATCAATTTGGAAAAAGATAATAGATGTAAGAGAGAAATATTTTTCTAGGACTAGTTACTTTGATTGAAGTAGCTAGTCCATTAATCAAATATTTTTCCAGGATTAATAATCCCATTTGGATCAAACATTTTCTTTAAATTTTTCATTAATTGAATTTCAGTTTCTGATCTCGAGTATTGTAAGAATGGTTTTTTGAGGACTCCTACGCCGTGTTCAGCAGCAATGCTCCCTCTGTGTTTTTTAACTATCTTATATATTTCTTTATCAACTTCTTTGCTTTTTTTAGAAAAATCATCAAGCTCCCAACTTTTAGGCATTAGGTAATCAAAATGCACATTTCCATCTCCTAGATGTCCAAAATATAAAATCTGAAATTCTGGAGCTAGTTTATTAGATATTTCTAACAAGTCATTTAAGAAATTAACAAATGAAGAAACAGGTGCCGAGATATCGTTTCTATGTTTAGTAAAAAGGCTTCCAGAGATTTCAGGAATTGCTTCTCTGAAGTTTAGGAACTCTCTTGCTTGCTTTTCACTTTGGCTAATTATGGTATTTTGTAAGATTCCAGCTTCAATTGCTTCAACAAAGATTTTTTCAGCTTGTTCTTTTGTTTTTTCAAAATTGCCTTCAAGTTCAAATAGAAGATAGTAGTTGTAGCTCTCAGGAAAAGGATCTTGAGCCTCACTATTGTCTAAGACCATATCAAGTGCAAATCTTGGAATAAATTCGCACATACTGATATTCCTACTTCTTTCTCTAACAAACTTTAGTGCTTTAAGCATTAGTTCTCGACTTTCGCAGGTACAAATAATTCTTACATAATCTTCCGGAATGTTTGTTAGTTTAAGCGTGACTTCCGTTACAATAGCCAGTGTTCCTTCTGAGCCGATTATTAATGATTTAAAATCATAACCAGTAGTATCTTTTAAAAGCTTAGTTCCAAATTGACAAATTGAGCCATCAGCTAAAACACAAGTCATTCCCATCACCCAGTTTCTAATGTTCCCATATTTAATTACTTTTAAACCGCCTGCATCAGTTGAAACATTTCCACCAATTTGACTAGAACCAGCACTTGCAAAATCAACTGGAAAATAAAATCCAGCCCTAGTAGCTTCTTCTTGTATTTTTTGAGTAATTGTTCCAGCTTCACAAGTGATTGAAGGTGTCCAAGTATCAATGTTTAAAATTTTATTCATTTTTTCAAGTGAAAGAATTATTTCACCATTTAGGGCAGCAGCTCCTCCGCTTGTGCAAGTTCTACCTCCTGAAGGAATTACTGCTAACTTCTCTTTGTTGCAAATTTTAAGAATTTCTGAAACTTCTTCGGTTGTTTTAGGAAAAAGCACTAAAGAAGCTTTTGTTTTAAGCTCTTTATTCCAATCTCTAGCGTAAAATTCTAAAGATTTTTGATCATCTGTAATTTGTTCTGCTGTTAAAATACTTAAAAAGTGTTCTTTCATAGTTTAGTTTTACCCATAAGTAGTTGAAATTACAAGAGGTAACTTGATACTTGAAGCAAAATGCTTTAATATGCTGATTAGTTGGTGATAACTCAACTCAAAGAAAAAAAAGCCTGATACATTAACGTTTAAAAGATTAATAACAAGAAGTAGAGTTATGAAAACTACACTAAAAACATTAAAAGATTGGTGGAATGCATGGGGAACTTTTCCTATTATTCCTTGGGTTAAGGCTGCAAACTTATATAAAGATAAAAGATATAGTCAAGCGATTAGTTTATATCAAAAGGGCTTAGAAAAGCACTCATCACATAAGGCGGCAACTTGTGCAAAATTTGATTTAGCGTATTGCTATTTTAAAACTAAAAATTACGAAAAATCAGAAAATATTTTAAGACAGGTTATAAAAGATAATCCGTCTGAATCGGAAAGTTATATTAGATTAGCAAAGCTTTTAAATTGGATTGGAAATCCAGTCGAAGCGTCTTGGGTGCTTAGACGTGCAATTGATACAATTGGTGTAGAAAGTGAATTAGTTATTCATTATTGTTATTCCGTTATAGAAGCTGGTCTTGATACTCGCTTATTTAAAGATGCAATTGAGTTTTTACTTCAAGTTCAAAAAGGTGCGAAGAAAGACTTTAGAATTGATATCATTAAAGCTGCTTTTGCTTTAGCTAGAGGCGAAAGAAATAAAGGAAGAATAGTTCTTTCAGCTCTAGTTAACAGAGATAAAGTTTCATTTGAAGCACATTTATATTTTTCTGAAATTTTATTGCAAGAAAAGAGAGTGCCACATGCTTTGAGACATTTACGTCGAGCGCTTAGTATTAGACCAAATCATCCAAGAATTTTATCATTACTGGCTGAAGCATATTTACTTAAAGGTGATTTTTATAATCCTCAATATGCAGTACAGCTTTCGACACTTGCTGCGCAAGAAACAAATTGGCTAAGCCCGGCTTGTATGCATGTTTTGGCTGAGAGTTATCGACATTCTGGAGATAAGATGTCAGCACTTGTTATGGCTAGTAAAGCAAAGGATACTAATATAGATAGAATTGGAAGTTATAGAAAAGTTGAGCATCTAGAAGAGTTAATTGATACTTTATCTAGCAGTACTTTGGCTTAAAACTAACATGAAGTAGTTTCAGGAGTGTTTGGGGATGTGCCAACTAGTTCGTCGTTTTACTTTGTGCTCGCAGTGGATAATAACCTTTTTCATAATGATTAGCTCTTGTGGTAGAATTCGTAGCTTAAATAAATCTGCTCTAATTGATATTATTCAGAAGCTATAGATGAAAAAACTGCTGACCAGCTATTTTAGTAGTGTCAATAGTTCTCTTAGTAATAAAATCTGTAAATAATTTTTCTGCCATTGTTGCATTATTACCTTTTACTCTTATTAGTGAGATTTTATTAATCAAATCTTTTGCGAACATCGGGATTTTGGAAGAAGTACGTATTACTCTCTACTCAAACATGCCGCTCGTATACGTAGATATTTTCTATAAAGCGTATATGATTTAGGTAGTTTTGCATTTCTGATTAGTTCAAGATAATATCTTGCCGTATGGAGATAAGAGAATTACTTAACAAATTTGAAGCATTTTCAAGTGTAAAGAATGCTATATTGCAAAAACTGCAAGACAAAACTTATCTTGTTCTAAAAAAAGGTAATGATGAGTTTTATCTCCAATTTTCACATACTCAAATTAAACAAGTCTCTTCTGATTTTATAAATGAGAAAGTTACTAAGTCTTGTATGTCTATAGTTACTTTTCTTGAAATATTAAATGTGAGAGAAAATCAACAAGCACTTTACAATAATGGAGCTATAGAAGTTTATGGGAATAAAGAGGATAACTTAATAGTGTCTGCAATGATTAATGATTTTAGCAATTTTTTAGATAGTTAATATGGACTTAGACGAACTTTATCAAGATCTTCTTTTAGATCATCATAAAAACCCAAGATGCTACGGAAAAATGGAAAGCCCAGATAAGCAGGCTGAAGTCCATAATCCTTTATGTGGAGATGTAATTAATATTGAATTAAAGCTTGATGGAGATGTAGTAAGTGATTTTTCCTACACCGGGAGTGGTTGCTTAATATCGCAAGCAGGAGCGTCGCTTTTGTCTGAAGTTATTATTGGTAAGAATTTAGCAGAAATTGCTGAACTTTCTGATACATATGATAGAATGCTTAAATCTTCTGTCCCAGAGGAAGAGTTAGAGTGCTTAGGAGATCTGCAAGCACTTTCAGGGGTAAAGCAATTTCCTGCAAGATACAAGTGTGCAAAATTAGCATTTATGGCTCTTAATAAAGCAAGTAAAGATGAATAAATTTATACTTTTTTTCTTTATTATTTTAGTTTCTTGCGGTCCTGTAATAAAAACTACTTATTTATATGAGCCTCCTGATTCAGAACAAGGAATTGATTGTACTAATACATGTCATCATTCTCTACATAAATGCAAAGAAAAAGAAAAAATGTGGTATCAGCGCTGTCAGTATCGAGCGCGATTAGACTATAATTATTGTTTGTCTAGAAGAAACTTATTTAGAACTAGAGGTAATCGTAGAAGAAGCTCTGCCCCCTATCCTTGCTATAGGCAATTCTGTCCTTATCCAAGTTATAAACGTTGCGATTTGACGTATAATAATTGTTATGTTTCTTGTGGCGGATCGTTTGAAACAATAAATCAATGTGTCGATCGTTGTGAAGAACCTGAAGATGAAAAAGCTAAAAAAGAAGTAGTGGAAAAGTAGAGAAAGCTGAAAAAAGTAACCACCTAATTTAACCTTAGCTAAATACTTGAAAAATATAAAGAAAAAAACCAAGCAGAATACTCATACTGTTTATTATAGTAAAAGGTTGACTAATAATAGTTTTACTATAAAATAGTCTTTAGCTCAAGTTTAGCTAACCTCTCTTCAAGTTCGTTGGGTTAAATGCATGCGCACTCCCCCCAACGAACTTGTTTTTTTTCTTGAAATCACCTTTTTGTCTTAATAAAACCTTGATAATTAATACTCTATTATAAATTAGAGTTTCTTATTAATATTCTTTTATGAGTATAGTGCTAATCCTTCAAGAAGATAATTTTAGAAAATCTGCTACTTTTGTTGCGAAGCAAATTGCTGATTCTTATAATACTGACATTACAGTTTTTGTATTAAGCTCTAGCCGCGCGGATGAAAAACTTAAGGAGATATCTAATGCATCTATAGTTGGAAATGACTATGAATTTTTAAATCCTTTAATAAATAAGTCAAAGGAAGAGAGTAGGTATAAAGCATACCTTGTTTCTCCTGATTCTGTTATCGAAAAAATTTCTGCTTTAGAAGATAAAGAAAAAATAGAGCTTTTAGTTGTAAATAAAAGCAGTAGCAGATCGCAAAATAAATTGCTTTCAAATTTAGTTAGTAGAATTCATTGTCAAACGCTAGTTCTTAGAATTAATGTTCAGAGAGAAGAGAAGTTAAAGAAGATTTTAGTTGCCGTTGGCAGCGGACCAAACTCCATTAATGGGCTTATGCTTTCAAATCAAATTGCGGATTATAATATGGGTCAAACAACTGCACTTTTTGTACAAAAAGAGATAGGAGAGATTTCGAGTGATTTAGGTTCTAGAAAGCTAAAAAAAATATTAAAGAAATCAAATTTAAAAGATGATGATAACACAAAGGAGCGTATAGAAGTTGGTATAAGTGTTTCTGAAACAATAGTAAACGTTTCAGAAGAAAATTTTGATTTAGTTATTATTGGAGCTGCTCAGAGAAGTAAGTTAAGAAATATTGTTTATGGTGATATTGCAGAGGGTATTTTAAGTTCTGAAAATTCTGCTATTGTTGGAGTGATTCTTTCTCCTCAATCTATAACTAAAAAGGTACATAAAAAAATCGAAGGTTTTTTAGACTTAAGAGTCCCGCAATTAAATAGAGAAGATAGGGTATCTCTTTTTGAGGTCATAGAAAATGGCTCGACGTGGAATTTCGATTTTGTAACTCTCATTTCGCTTTCTACAGCGATTGCTGCAATTGGTTTAATACAAAATAGTACGGCTGTTGTAATAGGAGCAATGTTAGTTGCTCCTTTAATGACTCCATTGCTCGGAGCTGGACTTTCAATTTCTCAAGCTAACTACCCATTAGTTAAAAGTTCTTTTCACGCAATTTTCTTTGGTTTTTTAACTGCAATTGCAATAGGATTTTGTATTACCTTTATTTGCGGAGCTGATATTTTAACGGAAGAAGTTTTAAACAGAGGAGCTCCAAATATTTTAGATCTTTATATTGCTTTGCTTTCAGGTGTTGCTGCTGCATATTGTACAGCGAGACCAGGATTGTCAGGAGCTTTGCCGGGAGTGGCCATAGCAGCAGCCTTAGTTCCTCCTATAGCTTCTTCAGGGATTGCTTTAGCGATTGGTAATTTTGCGATTAGTAGAGGTGCTTTTTTGCTGTTTTTTACTAATATAATAGCTATAATTTTTGGAGCCTCTTTTTGCTTTTATGCAATTGGAGCTAGAAATCAGCTGGAAACTGAAAAAAATTGGGGGATTAAGGTTTTTTTAATACTAGCTTTAATTGGTTTGCTTTTAATTCTTCCACTAAGTGGGGTTCTCAAGTAAAGTAATAGGGAAGACGATAATGACAATATTTAAGAAAATTATAAATAAAGAAATTCCTGCGCAAATTATATATGAAGACGATTTGTGTTTGTGTTTTAATGATATAAAGCCTCAAGCCCCAGTTCATTTGTTATTAATTCCTAAAAAAGAGATTCCAACTCTTGATGATTTATCGGAGGAAGATTCAAAGCTAATGGGGCATTTGGTTTATAGGGCAAGTGTGATTGCCAAGGAGCAAGGAATTTCTGATGTTGGATATAGATTGGTAGTGAATGTTAAGGAATATGGTGGGCAAGAGGTTCATCATTTACATTTTCATATACTTGGTGGAAGAAATTTTTCTTGGCCTCCAGGATGAGTTTAGGAGATAGCAGTGGTAGAAGAAAGTAGTTATGCTCATTTAATAGTTGACCAAAACTGGAATAATTATACTAAGGAAGATCATGAAACTTGGAAAATTCTTTATGAAAGACAAATGGAAGTTCTTAAGCCTAGGATCTGTAAAGAATATCTAGAAGGTTTAGAGCTTCTTGGTTTTACTGCTAATAAAATTCCAAAATTTACAGAAGTTAATGAGAAGTTAAAAGCCATTACTGGCTGGGAAATTGCAACAACAAATGGTTTAGTAAAGTCAAAAGCTTTTTTTGATATGTTAAAAGATAAAAAATTTCCCTCAGGTTATTTTATTCGTACTAAAGAACAGTTGGATTACTTAGAAGAGCCGGATATTATGCACGATCTTTTTGGGCATATTCCTCTACTTACAAATCAATCTTATGCAAGTTATATGCATGAGTATGGAAAAGGCGGAACTCGTGCGCTTGAGTATAAAACTACTAAAAACTTAGCAAGGCTTAATTGGTGGACAATTGAATATGGTTTAATAAAAAGAGATGGTGAGCTTAAAATGTTTGGTGCGGGACTTGCCTCGTCTTTTGGAGAAGCAATGTATTGTTTAGATGATCCTTCTGCGCACCATATTGAATTCAACCTTGAAAGGTGTATGCGAACAAGAGTTTACATTAATGATTTTCAACCATGTTATTTTGTGATTGATAGTTTTGAGCAACTGTTTGAGCAGGCTGTAAATACAGATTTTAGCCCGATGTATAAAGATTTTAAAGGTCTTGATGGGCATAAACGGGTAGAGGAATTCCTGCCCTTTGATCTTCAAAAAGGAGATATTGTTATTAGAGAAGGGACTCAAGAATATATTAATCCGAAGCGTAAGGAGTTGGAGGAGAGTTTAAGTATTTAATTATCCTTTCCATTTTTGCCATTATGTTAACTTTAGAAGTTATAAAAGGCTCACAAGGGTGAGGATAATAGAGATGTTACTTGAGACTGAAAGATTAATTATAAGAAAAGTTACAGAGCAGGATTTGTCTTTCACTTTAGAAATTTATAGCAACGAAAAGATAATGAAATATCTTGGAGGCGTTTTATCTAAAGAATATATAACTAAGCAGATATTTAATAAGTGGTTAGAGCGTACAAAAATAAATAAACCTCATTTTGTGCCTGTGATGATTGCGTTAAAAGAAACTAATGAACCTATTGGTATGGGTGGACTTAGAAAAACCACAAGAGAAGGAGAAACAGGTTTAGAACTTGGATTTATGATTTCCTTAGAGTTTCAACATAAAGGTTATGCGTCTGAGTTTTGTAGAAGTTTAATTAAACATGCTTTTGATACTTTAGATAATAAACGAATTATTTCTGGAACTTCTTTAGATAATAGAGGAGCTATAAATCTTTTAGAAAAACTAGGGTTTGTTAAATTTAAAGAAATAGAAAGAGATGAGTCTTTCCCTGAACTTAGAAATCTTGGTTTATTTGAGTTAAAAAAGTAAAATAATAGATTTGTTTGAAGTCTTTGATCTTTTTTAATTTGTAAATAAGATTCTTTCTATTTGGAGAGATAACAAGTAGGTATCTCAAAATCAACTACTATATTAACTCTTAACATACTTCTCAATCGCATCAAGTGTTTTAGAACTAATATGGTGTTCCGCACCCTCTGCATCTTTTTCAGCAATATCTTGAGGGACGCCTAGTTTAATAAATAAGCTTACAACAAGTTCATGTCTTTTTTTACAGAATTCAGCTAGTTTTTTCCCTTTTTTAGTTAGAGTTATTGGTTTTCTAGGTTCAGAATTGAGGTATCCTAGTTCTTTGACTCTTCTGATTGCTCTAATGGCAGTTACATGACTTACTCCCTTTAGTTTAGCAATATCACACGTCCTTGCTTCTCCTTTTTGTTTAATTAAATCAGCAATTAACTCGGTATAATCTTCAGCCGTTTCAAGCCTATGTTGTTTTCTAGTAGCTTTAAATCTAGCTGCTCTTTGTTTAGTGCTTTGCTTTTGTGACATATTTTTATTAAATTTAGTTGACATGTAGCCTAAGCTACATTAATCTTAATTTTATAAAAACGCAAATAAATATGCAAAACTTTTAAAAAAATTATGAAAAAAATTTCTTATTTTATTATCTTAATTTTTCTACTTTTCCTTTCATGTAAAAACAAAGAATCAAACTCTTTTAGCAAACAAAGTAACTCAAAAATAAAGATAGTTGCTACAACTTCGATGATTGGAGATTTATGTAAAAATATTGCTGGAGAAAGGGGAGAGGTAGTTAGTTTAATGGGTGAGGGGATAGATCCACATTTATATAAACCTACCAGAACTGATATAGTAAAGTTAAATAGTGCTGACATAGTATTCTATAATGGTCTACTTCTAGAAGGTAAAATGATTGATGCTTTAGTTAGGATTGCTGCCTCTGGGAAGCCTGTTCTTGCAGTCACAGAACTCCTCAAAGAAAGTTTTTTACTTGAACCAAAAGAGTTTCAAGGACAAGTTGATCCGCATGTGTGGATGGATCCAAAGGCTTGGAGTGCTTCGGCTGTTGTTATTGCCAATAGTTTAGCTAAGAATTGTCCTGACTCAAAAGAATATTTTTTATCTTCTCTAGAAAGTTTTAAAGAAAAAATATTTAAGTTAGATAAATTGTCTGAAACTGCGCTTAATACTGTTTCGCCTAAAACGCGAGTATTAGTTACAGCTCATGATGCTTTTAACTATTTCGGAAGAAGATACGGTTTTGAAGTTGTAGGTATTCAAGGTTTAAGTACTGAGTCTGAAGCAGGAGTGCATGACTTAGAACAAATTGTTAGTCTCTTAGTTGAAAGAAAAATTAGTGCTGTTTTTATTGAATCAACAATATCTAAGAGAAATATTGAGGCCTTAATCGAAGGAGCAAAAGCTAAAAATCATCAAGTAGAAATTGGAGGGAGATTATACTCTGATGCTATGGGGAAGCCTGGAACTTTGGAAGGGACTTATTTAGGAATGATTGCTCATAACGTTAGCACTATTGTCAAAGCTTTAGGAGGGACTCTTCCTGAAGAAGGTTTACTTCAAAAGATTAACCAATGAAGAAGTTTTTAAAAGAATCTAAGTCTATAAGAGAACTCCCTGAACATAGTGAGGATAGTCCTCTTTCAATTCACTCAATGACTATTTCGTACAATTATAAACCTGTTCTTTGGGATGTTGAATATGAAGCGCCTCAAGGATCGCTAATCGCAATCATTGGTCCGAATGGAGCCGGAAAAACAACGCTTATTAAAGGTGCGCTAGGCTTAATCCCTAGGGCCTCTGGTGAAGTAAGTTTTTGGGGGAAATCTTACAATGAAATTAGAGATTTGGTTGGCTACGTTCCGCAAAGAGAAAGTGTTGATTGGACTTTCCCTATAAGTGCACTAGAGGTTGTTCAAATGGGAAGGTACTCAAAAATTGGATGGATTAAAAGAGTTTCTAAAAAACATAGAGATATCGCATATAGCTACTTAGAAACTGTTGGAATGGAAAAATTTGCTAATAGGCAAATTAGCCAACTCTCAGGTGGTCAACAGCAAAGAGTTTTTATTGCTAGGGCTTTAGCGCAAGAAGCTCAGTTATATTTTATGGATGAGCCGTTTGCTGGAGTTGATGCGGCAACTGAAACTGCCATTGTTGAAATGTTAAAAAAATTAAGAGATGAAGGTAAAACAGTTATTTGTGTTCATCATGATTTGTCTTCAGTAGAAGAATATTTTGATTCTGTAGTTTTGTTAAATACAAGAATAATTTCTTATGGTTCTACTAAATCTACTCTTACACAAGAAAATTTGCGAAAAACTTATGGAGGAAGATTAACCATACTAGATCAAGTTTCCTCTGCAATTGAAAAAGCGACTAGCTAAATGTTTGATAATTATTTTTATTTTTTAAAAAAACTAATTTCAGTTTTGACTTTTAATGCTGGTTATAATGCGAAAGTGGTTGTCTTGGGAGCAACAGTTTTAGGTTTAACGGCTGGTGTGGTAGGGACGTTTTTAGTTTTAAGAAAGCGAGCTTTAGTAAGTGATGCACTAGCTCACAGTACGCTGCCTGGAGTTGCTGTAGCATTTTTGCTTCTAAGTTATTTTGGTTTTGATGCTAAAAATACTTTTTTTCTATTATCTGGTGCAGCTGTAAGTGCATTATTTGGAAGTTTTTGTGTTAGCTTTATTTCCTCTAAAACTCGTCTTGCTGAAGACGCTGCAATTGGAGCAGTGTTGAGCGTTTTTTTTGGTTTTGGAGTTGTTTTGTTAAGTATTATACAAGGATTAAATATAGGTTCAGAGGGAGGAATTCATAATTTTATTTATGGTCATACGGCATCTCTTAGAGCAATTGATGTTAAGATGATTTTTTTACTTGGATTATTTAGTATTATTGCTGCTGCTTTATTTATAAAGGAATTTAGTTTAGTTTGTTTTGACCCAGATTTTGCAAAAACTGATGGCTGGCCTGTTTCTTTAATTGATTATTATTTAATGGCATTAGTTGTTTTAGTAACAGTCTTAGGGCTTCAAACTGTTGGTTTGTTACTAGTTATCTCGCTTTTAATAATACCTGCAACTATTGGACGATTTTGGTCTAATAGTTTATCCAAGATGACAGTTGTCTCAGCGCTAGCTGGAGCTTTAAGTTGCTATATAGGGGCGTCTGTATCTTCTATACTACCTAACTATCCTGCTGGTGCTGTAATTGTTTTAACTAGTGGCTTCTTTTTTATTTTCAGTCTTCTTTTTTCTCCTGTAAAAGGAGTTTTTGCTTCCATGTTTAGGCGAGTTAGTTTAGGTTTTCGCATTTTACTCGATCATACGTTACGTGATTTTTATGAAGAATGGGAGTTTTCTAAAACTTCAACAGCAATTGCTGATTTTTCTCTAAGCAAAAATAAACTAAAAATAAGTTTTTTTCAAAAATTTTCTTTATATTTTTTTAGGTATGTGAAAAAAGAAAAAGATAAAATTTATCTTACGGAAAAAGGCGTTCTCAAAGCTCAAGAAGCTGTTAGAAATCATAGAATATGGGAAGAGTATATAGCTAAGTTTGGAAGTGTTGATATTAGCCATGTAGATTTTTCGGCAGATTTAGCTGAGCATGTTTTGTCACCTCAAATTGTAAAAGAACTTGAAGGGGCGATAGAGTCATCGACAAAAGAAATAAAAGAGAGCCTGCATACATTGGAGAAAAACTAGTGGACATGTATCAGTTTCTTTCAATTGATTTACCGCCATTACTTACTGCTATATTTTGTTCACTAAGTTGTGCATTAGTAGGAAACTTTTTATTACTTCGAAAAATGAGTCTAGTTGGCGATTCAATTTCTCATTCTGTTTTGCCAGGCATTGTAATTGCATTTTTATTAAGTGGGACTAGATCTAGTATTCCAATTTTTATTGGAGCTCTTATTTTTGCAGGAATTTCAGTTTTGCTAGTTG
This sequence comes from uncultured bacterium, assembly GCA_937976335.1. Classification (GTDB taxonomy): domain Bacteria; phylum Bdellovibrionota_C; class UBA2361; order UBA2361; family CALJRW01; genus CALJRW01. The sequence continues at coordinate 13,616 of CALJRW010000077.1, forward strand.
AAGTTGTAAAAAAGCTTGGTAAAGTTGAATCAGGCGCTGCAATGGGAGTGGTTTTTTCTTTAATGTTTGCAAGTGGTGTATTTTTAATTGAACAAGCTTCTGCTCGTGTTGTAGATTTAGATGCAGATTGTGTTCTTCATGGACAATTAGAAACGATTTTTTGGTTTCCCCCTAAAGTATTTTCCTTTTTATCTTTACTAAATCTTCCTTATGAAGTCTTCGCTAGTCTCTTAGTTTTTTGTTTGATTTCTATTTTAGTATTTATTTTTTACAAAGAATTAACCTTGCTTTCTTTTGATAAAGAGCTTGCAGATGCACTTGGTTTTAAGCCAGCGATTTTAAATACTGGCTTTCTTATAATTGTAGCAGCTTCAATCGTTATTTCATTTAAAGCTGTTGGAACAATTTTAGTTATTGCTATGCTAATTTGCCCTCCCGCAACTGCTCGACTCTTAACTGATAAGTTAAAAACTCAAATATTTTTAAGTTTATTTTTTGCAGTTTTAACTGCAATTTTTGGATATTTTATAGCGGTATTTTTGCCTTCCTTTTTTAACTTATCAGCTGTTAATATCGCTGGAAGTATAAGCGTAAGTTCAGGTATATTCTTAACTTTAGCTATCTTTTTTGCGCCTCAGTATGGAATTATTGGTAAAATTAAGAAGACTAAAAAATTTGCGCATAAAGTTATTGCCGAAGATATACTTGGATTTTTATTTAGGGTTAGTGAAGTTAGCGAAGAATCAACAGATAAGTTACTTACAAAAAAGCAATTACTCGTTCCTTTTAAAGGAGTTAAGATAGTAGAAAAATCTTTAGCTAATTTGCTTAAGATTGGTGACGTTTTAAAAGTTAAAAATTCTGACGGTTTTGAATTTTATTCGTTAAGTGAGACTGGTCAACTAAGAGCAAAAAATTTAGTAAGAACACATAGACTCTGGGAGCAATATTTAGTTGATGAAGTTGGTGTTAAAGAAGATCATGTTCATGACACTGCTATGGATTTAGAGCATTTTACGGATGAAATTTTGGAAGATGGGCTTGCTAAAAGTGTCGGTGCTAAGAAGCAAGATCCTCACGGGAGAGATATTCCTGAGAAGGATTAAATGTTTTATAGTTATCCCAAAAAAGAATTTCTCTATAATTATATAGACGAAAACCTTCGGTTTTCCTAAGTTCTTGATTGGGATAACTATTTGCCGTCCCTCCGGGGGTATAGTAAGTCCAAAAAGTTTTTTTAGGGAAATTCTTTTTTGGACTTACTATAGTTGTTTTGGATTTCTTTCGCGTAATTTAATATGAGCTTGTATAGGAAAGACTTTAAAGCTGATTCAGACTGATGTTGGAAAACTCCTGTGGCTTATGAATCTCAACATAGAGATCTTCACTACCTTTCTTAGTCTCTTGTCTTAAATAGGGTAATGGCCTTACTAAATGGGCTAATATCAAGAGCAAATTACCCTATTTGCTATATAATATCAATATAATCAGATAGTTAACTGACATCTTACATATTGCATTTATTTTATATGAAAAAAAGTTTAATGAGTTTGGGATAGATGGTTTAATAACGAAGCCGATTCCTGGAGCTCTGCGTAAGATATCGTTAGAAGAATTTGAATCGAGTTTAGTTCCGATATTAAAGTCTCCAGAAGAGTATGGTTTTAGTTATTTAAATGCGATTTGTTTGCATGGCTACATGGCAGAAGAATTAGACTATGATTGCAGTTACAGCACGCTATTAAGGTATATGAAAGAAGCAGGTTTTAGCTAACGGACTCCACAGAAAGAACATTACGATAAAGATGAAGAAGCAATAGAAGCCTTATTATTAGAGTTTGAGAAGGATTTAAAAAAAGACGATGTGTCTATTTGGTTTGGAGATGAGACAGGAATAGAGGGAGACCCTAGGACAGGAAAAGCCTGGTTTATCAATGAGTTTGCTATACAAACAAAAAAATCAAAAAAGAAAGTAGTTTTAATTCTTGATAATGCTTCTTGGCATAAAGCTGCAAAACTTAATTGGCATCATGTTACGCCAGTGCTGCTACCACCTTATTCTCCTCACTTAAATCCCATAGAGCGACTTTGGTTAGTTATTAAAAATAGATATTTTAAAAATTGGCATACTCGTGATCCTGATAAGCTAACTAAAAGAATTTGTGAAGCAATTCAAGATTTGCTACTTAAGCCTCATGAAGTCATGTCTATTTGCAAAATTAACTTCTAACTTGCTTACTTTTCTTTTTTAAAAGAAAAGAATCAAAAGAAAAACTAAATTTATGCTAATTCCTCGCATGCTTGAATCATACCTTCTTTTATCTACTTTTTTCGCTCAATCTTTTTGAACATTAGTATAGTTATATAGAACAAGCGTTGTTACGTGATGATGTTAGGGCAGTTGTGCTAGATGTTGATGTGCCGGAAGGTTTTTGCTAAAGCAATTAGTCAATTAGAACTTGAGCTCTCTTCTCATACTCAAGTTACGTGGCCTGCTACTAAAATTTCCTCTGATTCTCTTGCCAAAATGATTGCTCTTCATCTGATTGACCCTCAAAATACTATCTCTCAAATGTCAGATTTTTTAGTTAATTTGGGAAATTGGTACAAAGTTGACGTTAATCAGCTTGAAATCATAAAGGGAGATGGTAGTGGGCTAGCAGCTCAAGGTATAGAGTTACATCCAAAAATAGGTCCACATTCGGCGTGTGAGCATCGTTCACCTAAATTTAATGATTTTGATGTTCTTCCCTTAGAGGGTCTGTCTGAAAACAGCCTAAAAAAGTGAATTTTTGAATAGAGCGATGGTTTTGCTGAGAAAAACGGATTTAAATTAATTTTTTTGAATTTAGTTTTTTGTTTTTTAAGCAATTAAGTGTAAGAAATTGCTCACAAGT
>CALJRW010000078.1 GCA_937976335.1 uncultured bacterium
AATTGAATTTCTACCTCTATATAGTGAAGTTTTTATAAATGATAAGTAGTTCAGTTATAGATAAGTTCAAAAAAAAATTCCCTAAAAAAAAACTTTTTGGACTTATTATACCCACTTCTTGTCCCCCAAAGCTTGAGCGAGTAGGAAAAAGTTTTTAAGAAAGAATTATTCCTAAATTACTTTTTGAGAACACTTTTTTTACTAATTTATTGCTGCTTGAGGAGTGGGCAAAATTCCCTAATCCAACCTTGCCTCTAACATAGTTTAGCTAAGCTATTGAAAATACCCAGTGTCATGTAAGGCTCTGAAAGAGGAGAATCCTTCTTCTTGATTAAATAATAGTTCCACTTTCAGAATCAGCCAAAAATTGTTATCAATTAACCTATCAACTAGGAGATAAGAGTATATGAAAAAAAGAAATAAAATCGCACTTATTGGGGCTGGCCAGATTGGTGGAATAGCAGCCCTTTTAGCTGGATCTAGAAATTTAGGTGATATCGTTCTCTATGACATAGTCGAAGGGATGCCTGAAGGTAAAGCGCTCGATTTATCTCATTTAGCTCCTGTTTTTAATTATGATTATAATATCAAAGGCACTACTGATATGGCTGACATTAAGGATGCTGATGTTTGCATAGTCACAAGTGGTGTTCCTAGAAAGCCAGGGATGAGTAGAGATGATCTTATCCAAATAAATGCTAAAATTATAACTAGCGTTGCAGAAGGAATTAAAGCAAATGCTCCTAACGCCTTTGTCATTGTAATTACAAATCCACTAGATGTAATGGCTTATCAAATGCAAAAAATTACAGGCTTTGCCAAAGAAAAAGTTGTGGGAATGGCAGGTGTTCTTGATTCAGCTCGTTATAGAACTTTTCTAAGTTGGGAGTTAGGAGTTTCGGTAGCTTCAATTTCTGCTTTTGTTCTTGGAGGTCATGGTGATACCATGGTTCCGGTTCGCTCTTATACTACAGTAAACGGAATACCAGTTGATAAGATGTTAGATTCTGAAACTCTTGATAGAATTGAGAATAGAGTTAGAAAAGCAGGAGGGGAAATTGTAGGATTACTTAAAAATGGTTCTGCTTTCAATTCGCCTGCGGCAGCTGCCATAAGAATGGCTGAAAGCTATCTTTATGACAAAAAAGAAATACTGCCATGTGCTGCTTATTGTAGTGGTCAATATAATGTTGATGGAATATACTTAGGAGTGCCTGCAAAATTAGGTGCTAATGGAGTGGAAGAGATTATTGAAATAGATCTTAACGATTCTGAAAAAAGTCAGCTTGAAAATAGTGTTCAAGCCGTGCGTTCTGTTGTTGAAACTCTTTAAGATTGAAAGTCATATGTTGATATCATTTTATAAAACTACAATTGGGAAAAAAGTTGTAGCTGCAATTACTGGTCTTATGCTTTACGGTTTTGTTGTCATGCATATGCTAGGTAATTTAAAGGTCTTTGGTGGCTTTGACGAGGCTGGTATCCATAAAATTGATATTTATGGAGCAATGCTTAGAAATTTAGGTAGTGACTTTTTTGGTTCTTCAGGAGTTTTATGGATAGGTAGAATAGGTTTAATCTTTGCTTTATTTCTTCATATTTTTACCGTAACTCAATTAACGCTCTTAAATAAAAGAAGTCGCTCAAGTAACTATAAAGTTAAAAAGAATTTATCTTCAACGCTCGCATCAAGAATTATGCCAATAGGAGGATTGTTTATTCTTCTTTTTATTATAGTGCACTTATTGCAATTGACTTTTGGTAATGTTTTAGATGGATTTCAACATGGTCATGTATACAACAATTTATATTTAGCCTTTAAAAATCCTATTAATGTTCTTTTCTATTTAGTGTGTTTATGTTTTTTAGGATTTCATATGTATCATGGAGTTTGGAGCATGTTTCAAACATTAGGTCTTGATAGTCCAAATTTGAGAAAAAGTTTAAAGCTTATAGCTCTTGCATCAGGAATTTTATTGCCTCTTGGTTTTGTTGCTATTCCATTGGCTATCTTTTTAGGTTTTATGCCAGAACCTTCTAATGTTTTTCTAGGAGGACTTTAAATGACTCTAAATTCGAATATTCCTGATGGTCCAATAGAAAAAAAATGGGATAATCATAAGTTCAATACGAAGTTAGTTAATCCAGCTAATAAAAGAAAGTATAATATTATTGTGGTTGGGACTGGTCTTGCCGGCGCAAGCGCAAGTGCAACGTTTGGTGAGCTAGGATATAATGTAAAAGCCTTTTGCTTTCAAGATAGCCCAAGACGTGCTCATAGTATTGCTGCTCAAGGTGGAATAAATGCAGCTAAAAATTATCAAAATGATGGCGATAGTGTTTATAGGTTGTTTTATGACACGGTCAAGGGGGGTGATTTTAGATCTCGTGAGGCAAATGTATACAGGCTAGCGCAGATAAGTTTAAATATTATCGATCAGTGTGCGGCTCAAGGAGTGCCTTTCGCAAGGGAATATGGAGGAACTCTTGCAAATAGATCTTTTGGAGGTGCTCAAGTTTCAAGAACCTTTTATGCTCGTGGCCAAACCGGACAACAACTTCTACTAGGAGCCTATCAAGCTCTTTCAAGGCAAATACATAAGAAAAAAGTTACTATGTTCCCACGAACAGAAATGCTAGATGTTATTGTTTCAAATGGAAGAGCGATAGGAATTGTAGTAAGGGATTTAGTTACTGGAGAAATCTCTTCTCATCTTGCAGATGCTGTAGTACTAGCAACTGGTGGTTATTCGAACGCATATTTTTTATCAACAAATGCAATGGGCTGTAATGTAACAGCTGGTTGGAGAGCGCATAAAAAAGGCGCGTACTTTGCAAATCCTTGTTATACTCAAATCCATCCAACCTGCATTCCTGTTTCAGGAGAATATCAGTCAAAACTTACTCTTATGAGTGAGTCTTTAAGAAATGACGGTCGTATTTGGGTTCCTAAAGAGAAAGGGGATAAGAGGCCAGCAAATGAAATTCCAGATGAAGAGCGAGATTATTATTTAGAAACTAGATATCCAAGTTTTGGAAATTTAGTTCCTAGAGATGTTGCTTCGAGAAATGCAAAGGAACGTTGTGATGCTGGTTACGGAGTAGGGGAAACAGGTCTTGGAGTTTACCTTGATTTTAGAGATTCAATAAAAAGACTTGGTGAGCAAGCAATTAGAGAACGTTATGGAAATCTTTTTGAAATGTATGAACGCATTACTGGAGAAAATCCCTATAAAGTTCCAATGCGCATTTTTCCAGCCCCACATTACACTATGGGAGGTCTTTGGGTTGACTATAATTTAATGACCAATGTAGATGGTCTTTTTGCTATTGGTGAAGCTAACTTTTCTGACCATGGTGCAAATAGGTTAGGAGCAAGCGCTCTGATGCAAGGTTTGGCCGATGGTTATTTTGTAATTCCCTACACTATTGGAGGTTATTTAGCTAAAGTTAATCCGGGAGAGGTTGATGAAAATGATTCAGCAGTTAAAGAAGCTGTGAATCAAGTTGAAGAAACAACTGAGAAGTTAATATCTATCAAAGGAAAACAAAGCGCAGATTACTTTCATAAAAAACTAGGTAGAATTATCTGGAATGAATGTGGAATGTCTAGAACAAAAGAAGGACTAGAAAAAGCTATAAATGAAATTCCTAAATTGAAAGGTGAGTTCTGGGAAAATCTTTCTATTCCAGGAAATAGCAAAACATTAAACCAAGAACTTGAAAAGGCAGGCAGAGTTGCTGATTTCTTAGAGTTTGGTGAGTTAATGTGTATTGACGCCTTAACTAGAGAAGAATCTTGCGGTGGTCATTTTAGAGAAGAATCTCAAACTGAAACTGGAGAAGCTAAGCGAATAGATGAAAGATTTAGTTATGTTTCTGCTTGGGAGTATAAAGGTGAAAATGAAAAACCTGAGCTACATAAAGAAGAGCTTGAATTTGAACATGTAAAACCTTCTCAGAGAAGTTATAAATAGGAAGTTAAAGTAGGGAGTTATAAGTAGATGAAAATTACACTACACATTTGGCGTCAAAAAGATTCTAAATCAAAAGGTTTTTTAGAAAAACATTTGTTAGATAATGTTTCTCCCCATATGTCTTTTTTAGAAATGCTTGATGTTTTAAATGAATCCTTAGTTTCCGGAGGAAAAGAACCAGTTGCTTTTGAGCATGATTGCAGGGAAGGAATTTGTGGAAGTTGCTCAATGATGATTAATGGTTGTGCGCATGGGCCTCAAGCAAAGACAACAGCCTGCCAACTTCATATGCGATCCTTTAAAGATGGAGATAGTATTTACATTGAGCCTTGGAGAGCAAAAGCTTTTCCAATAATTAAAGATTTAGTCGTAGATAGAAATTCTTTAGATAGAATTGTTGAAGCAGGAGGCTATATTTCTGTAAGTATAGGTGCCGCTCCTGATGCTAATTCGATTCCAGTTTCTAAAAACATAGCAGACACAGCAATGGACGCAGCAGCTTGTATTGGTTGCGGAGCTTGTGTTGCAGCTTGTCCAAATGGTTCTGCAATGCTTTTTACGGCTGCAAAAGTTGCTCATTTAAATGTACTTCCTCAAGGTCAACCTGAAAGAAAAACAAGAGTGAAGGCTATGGTTAAGCAGATGGATGAAGAACTTTTTGGAGGCTGTACTAATCACGGTGAATGCCAAGAAGCTTGTCCTAAGGGAATTAGTATTGATTTTATTGGGCTGTTAAATAGAGATTATCTTAAGGCTTCGTTTAGTCGTGATGAGTAATAAAGCTTTCTAAGTTTGTATTCATTTAAAGATTTACTGCTTTCAGTTAGATTGGGTATTATAGCGCATATATTATGAAAAATACTGTTTTTTTAATAACTGGCTCACCAGGGAGTGGAAAAACTACCTTTGCTAAAAAATTAGCTAAAGAAAAAAATGCTTTTTTTATAGAAATAGATACAGTGATGGATAAGTTAGTTAGCGTTGGCTTAAAAGAAACAAATAAAGAGCCAGACGATCGTGATAGTGTATATTTTAAAACAACTTACAGAAATCCAGTCTATGAAACAATTTTTGATTTAGCTCTAGATAATATCTCTAATTCAAGTGTAGTAATTTCTGCCCCTTTTACAAAAGAGATTCAAGATAAAAATTGGCCAGAGTTTTTAAAAGAAAAATTAAATGCAGATGTAGAAGTTTATTTTTTGTATTGTAATCCAGAAGTTAGAAAAAAGAGAATCATCGAAAGAGGGGAGAGAAGAGATTTGCCTAAATTAGAGAATTGGGATGAATACATTGAGAACTATGCTAAGGGGGAAAGGCCAATATTTCCTCATGTTTTTATTGATAATAGTGATATGTAAATTGTCATTTAGTTTTTCTGGGAGATGAGAGTTTTATGTGCTTTTTATCCAGAATTCAGGTTTTAAGTAAACTTCTGAAACTCTAGAAACTCCAATAATTGCTAAGTTGTAGACTTTGTTTAGAGCTTTTTCCATAAAATTCAATACATTACAGATATTTAAAAAATCAAAAAAATTACTAGAACACTCAAGTAATTTTAGTAGTTTAACGATATATGAACTGAAATGAGAAGGCTAGAAAGTAAAATTAACACTAATGAGAGGGGTTCTATCTTAATTGAGACTCTTTTAACTTTACCAATCCTTTTAATGTTTTTTAGCTTCTTAATGTCATATTTTGGAGCACTTGAAAAAAGACGAGAGGCAAGTGAAGCAATTAGAGTAGCTTTGAAAGGTGTTAGTTCAATTGCAGATGCCAGCATATACACAGATGAAACAAACACAACTCTAGATCCATACAATTCTCCTTCGATGGCGTTGTTGTTTGATTTTGCAAATACTATCACAAAAGACAACATTGATGCTTTAGTTAGAGAAGAGATTACAGATATAACAGATCTCAACGATCCAAATCGTCCTTCAAATGCTTATGATTTTGATATTCAAACAATATATTCTGTTTCAGATAGTGGTGTTCCTAAAACTTTTCTTAGAATAAGGATAAAAAGTAAATCAGTATTTGCTAGCATTCTTAACTATGCTGGATTAGGAAATATGTTTACTCCTTGTGCTTCAGGTTTAACTGAAATTGAAGTAGCAGGAGCTACTGATTGGTATTATTCAAATGAGACTGAATTTTCACAATTTTTTGTTCTAATGAGAGGTGATGATGATCCAGTCTGCTAATTTATATAAAAAAGAAAAAGGAATTGTATTTATTGAATTTGCACTGGTTGGAATGGTTTTTCTGCTTTTTCTTCTTGTAGGATTTTCGGTTACGGATATTTATTTCAGACGAGCAAAGTTTTTTTCAAACTTTGAAAACTTTGCGAGAGATTACGAAACTACTAATTTTTATGAATGTACTGATATAGGGAGTAATTTTCTTGAAAGTGATCATTTTAATTCTGCTGATGGTTATTCACCTGATAGTTTAAATTTTAATTACAAAGTGGTATCTTATGCTGATTCTCCTAACAGTATGCAATTTATAGATATTGAAGCTACGTACGTTTACAACAGTGTTTTTTCAGACTTGTTTAATTTTGCTTATAAGCTTGGAGCTTATAGAAATGTGCAAATACCTATATTTAACACAAATTCCGAATTGATAGATGGTGGTGGTGTTGATTTATGTTCAACATGTTCAACTTGTACTGAATCTCCAATTGAAGGAGAAGTTTGTTGCCAAGAG
>CALJRW010000079.1 GCA_937976335.1 uncultured bacterium
AAGAAAGAAGAAAAAGAAGATTCATCCAAATCAGATGACAGTTCTAAAAAAAATAAGAAAGAAGAATCAGATAAAACTAATAACGAAAAATCTCAAAAAAATAAAGATAAGAAAGACGAGAATAAAAAAAACAAGGAAGAGGAAAAAGAAGATAGAAACAAACAAGAACCTCAAAATGATAAATCAAAAAAAGAAAACAAAGAAAGCCAAGATGAAAAAGAGGAGAAAAGTGAGCCATTATCTACAAAAGCTGCAAGAGCCTGGCTTGACTCCTTGCCAGAAACTCCAATTGGGCTTAAAAAGAATATAAATAGAAAAAAATCAGGAAGTAGGCAAACATGGTAACTATAAAAAAATCAATTAAAAAAAATATTTTAATTCTTATTTTTTTAATATTCTTGTTTATTACACCTACCTTATCACAGAACCCTGAAGGCATAGAACTATATGTATCTCCCAGAGAAGGCGCCCAATCTGACTCCTACACCTTAGTAATAAAAGTCGATTGGGAGAAATACAACACTCAGCCAGAGATTGAAGAGAATGAAGATTTTGCTATTATAGGTTCAGGAATGAGCACTCAAACTAAGGTAGTAAATGGAGATATTAGTGTATCGCGCGAATTTTCTTTTTCTTTGAGAGCTAAAAAAATAGGAGAACTATTTACCCCTAATGTTAGAATTTCTCAAAAAGATAAAAAATTTAATATTAAAGGCTTAAGAGTTAAAGTCTCAAAAAGAGACCTTTCTAAAATCAATACAGATAGAAATATAATTTTTAGACAAACAGCAAGTAAATTAAGCGCATACACTGGAGAACAAATAAAGACAGCAATGGAACTTTATTTTAAAATTGCCGCCTACAATATAGATTTCAAACCAAAACAAGACGAAGGTTTTTGGACTGAAGACTGGGGAGAGATTAAGAAGTTAAATACCAAACTTGGAGGTGATGACTATACACTCTTTAAGCTTAACCGTTCTATCTACCCATTAAGTCCTGGCACACATGTTTTAAAACCTAAAACAATGAAAGCTGAAGTTAGAGATAGTAAACCTAGATCTATAGATCCTTATAATCCAAGTAGCATTTTTGATAGTTTCTTAACTAATCGAATGTTGAAAAAAGTTGAAATACAAGCTAAAGAACTAGAGATTGAAGTTTTGCCATTACCTAAGCCTAACGCTAGTCTTAATAACTGGGATTCATCAACTACACTTGTAGGAACTACTAAACTTGAAACTAATTTTGATTCGAAAGAAGTGAAACTAGGTGATACAAAAAACTTTAAAATTATTTTAACAAGCCACGGCAACCTATCACCAATTAAAGAAATTCCATTCCCTTCTAATGACACCTATCAAGTTTATCAAGAATTGAATGAATTTAAGAAAAAAGAAACAACAAGTGGAATAGTAATGCAAAAAGTGTTTAATGTCTCTCTTGTTCCGAGCAAACCTGGGGAGATTGACTTACCCAATATTAACATTTCTTATTTTGATGTTAAAACAAAAGCATATAAAAAAACTAGTATAGAAAATTTAACCTTTAAAGTCGCTGGAGAAATATCTAAAAACGAAGAATCAGAGATTGACAAAACTCCTTACACTAACTCAGAGCCTATAAAAGAGTTAACTTACAAAGAAAAAAGTTTTTTTCAAAAACTATCTGAACAAATTAGTACTGGTCTTGCTATTTTTATCTTAACACTATTACTGCTTATAGCTTTTCTTGGGTATTTATTTAAAAATTTAACTAAAGAGAAAGACAAAAAGAAAATTGAACTCTATTCTAATTTAGAAACTGCAAAAGACTTAAATGAACTATCCAAATCTTTTAAATCCTTCTTAGCATATACATTAAATTGTTCTGAAAACAGTGACTTAAGAGCAAAAACTAAAAACAAAATTACCGATAAAGATACTGAGTTAGGAACCCTTAACCTCCTAGATGACCTAGAAATAACTCGTTACTCAAAAGAAAGTAATAACGACTTTACGAATTTAAAACAGAAGGCTATAAAATTAAGTAAAAGTATCTAAATTACCTAACCGAGCTTAAAATATGGGAATAAACGCAAAAACACTCAAGGAAACACAAGATTTAATGCTTAAAAAACTTAAAGGTCTCGTGCCAGAAGTTGAAATTAAGGCTAAATCAGAATTAGTTTTTGAAATAAACGAACTAAAAAGAGAAATGAACGCTGTTATTCTTGGACATAATTATATGGAATCTGCCCTATTTCATACGGTTCCAGATCATGTCGGAGATTCCTTAGGTTTATCAAGAATTGCCGCTAGAGCTGAAGGAGATATAATTGTTTTTTGCGGCGTAGAATTTATGGCTGAAACTGCCAAGATTTTAAATCCAAACAAAACAGTGCTTCTGCCAGCTACTAAGGCCGGATGCTCTTTAGCTGAAAGTATCACAGGCGAAGATGTAAGAAAGTTAAGAGCTAAGTATCCAGGACTTCCTGTTGTAACATACGTAAACTGTAGCGCTGAAGTAAAAGCAGAAACTGATATTTGTTGTACATCTAGTAATGCAGTAGATGTTGTTAAAAGTCTCAATTCTGAACAAATTATTTTTCTACCTGATGAATATTTAGCTAAAAATGTTGCTATTGAAACTGGGATGACGTTAACAACGGAAAGCAATGATACTCTTGATAAAAAAGCAGATACAAAATCTCAAATTATAGCTTGGCACGGAAAGTGTGAAGTGCACGAACAATTTACAGTTAGCGATATTGTGAACATAAAAAAACAGTATCCCAACACACTTGTTGTCACTCACCCTGAAAGTCATCCTGATGTTGTAGCAGCATCCGACTTTTCTTCTGGCACTAGCAAAATGATAGATTTTGTCAAGAAAACAGAAGCAGATCATTACCTAATCTTAACTGAGTGCTCTATGGGTGATAATATTATCGCTGAAAACCCAGAAAAAGATATTCTAAGAATGTGTAGCATTCGTTGCCCACATATGAATCAAATTACACTAGAAGGAGTTTTGCATTCTTTAAGACATAATGAAAAAGAAATTTTTGTTGATAAAGATATTCAAGTTAGAGCTAAAAAGTCTGTTGATAGAATGTTAGAGATTGGCTGAAGACATCTAAATTTCAGAATAAAAGCTAACTGTTCATATCTAAAACAACCCCTGATTTCTCAACACTAAACTTTCTTCTCCCCCAACCAGAACCAGCTGTAATATTACTCTCAATTTTATAATTCAAATTGCTACTCTCAGCTAAATTTTGAATATTTTTAAAAATTGATAAATTCTGAACAGAGAAATTAATTTCTTGTGTTTCTTTAGAATAAGGCTCTATCTTGATATTTTTTCCAGAAATCCCCTTACCAATATATTCTCCATTAATATAAAGCTTGTGAATTGAATTATCGATATTTAGTGGAAAATCATTTTCATTATCTATTTCAACAGCTACTTTTAACTTAGTTCTAAATAAGCTTACATCTGAAACATTAACATTTACAACGGCAACTTCTGGCTCTATAAAGTCTTGGTTAATAGTTGAGCAGGCTGAAATTAATAGAAGCAAAATTAATAAAATTTTTTTCATATTTTAAGTTCCTAAAGTTGTAGCAATTATATTATCAACTACAGAAGAATCAGCAAGTGTAGTAAGATCTCCTAATTCATCAGTATTTCCACTTGCAATTTTTCTTAAAATTCTCCTCATTATTTTTCCTGACCTTGTTTTAGGAAGACCTGAAACAAAATAAATAGTATCAGGACTTGCAAATGAGCCTATTTCTTTTTTAACACTTTCCTTTACAAGACTAAGAGCCGTTTTTATTGATTCATGCTCTTTACTTAAAATACAAAAAACCGTTATAGCTTCACCCTTGATTTCATGAGGAATTCCAACCACTGCAGATTCCGAAACTATTCCAGAACTAACAATTGCGGATTCAAGCTCAGCTGTACCAATTCTATGTCCTGAAACATTTAAGACATCATCCACACGTCCGGTAATTTTATAACATCCATCAGAGTCTCTCTCTGCTGCGTCTCCAGTAAAATACTTTTCAGGAAAATCTCTATAATAAGTTTTCTTAAATCTTTCATGATCAGCATAAATCGTTCTAGCTTGTCCGGGCCAGGGATATTTAATGCAAAGCATCCCCTTTCCCTCTCGCTCAAGCACTTCATTTCCATCCTTATCAACTAAACAAGGCTGAATACCAAAAAAAGGCTTACTGGCATAGCTTGGTTTCATATCAGCTACTCCTGGAAGCGAGGTAATCATCACACCTCCTGTTTCAGTTTGCCACCAAGTATCAACTACAGTACAATTTTCGTTGCCAACATTATGATAATACCACTCCCAAGCATCCTCATTAATAGGCTCACCAACTGTTCCAAGCACTTTTAGAGAACTTAAATCATATTTCTTAGGCAATTCACTTCCCGCTTTTGCAATAGCTCGGATCGCTGTAGGTGCTGTATAAAAACTATTAACTTTATGTCTTTCAATAACATCCCAATATCTACCTGCGTTAGGATAAAGAGGAGTAGACTCAAACATTAGAGTTGTAGCTCCATTTGAAAGTGGCCCATATACAATATAAGAATGTCCAGTAATCCAACCTATATCGGCAGCACAAAAATAAATATCATCTTCTTTATAATCAAAAATATATCTATGGGTCATTGTAGCATACAATAAGTACCCACCTTGCGTGTGAAGGATGCCTTTTGGCTTTCCTGTAGATCCAGAAGTATATAATACGAACAAAGGATCTTCTGAATCTAATATTTCAGGTTCACATTCATTACTTACTTTTTTAAGTTCATCTGATAAATATACATCTCGACCTTCTCTCATTTTAGTTTCAGACTCTGTTCTTTTCCAAACTAATACTGTTTGAATTGGATTTTCTTTACTTAAGGCCTCATCTACTATCTTCTTTAAATTTATAGTTTTAGAACCCCTTAAAGAAACATTTGCAGTAATTAACACTTTGGCATCTGAATCAATAACTCTGTCATGTATTGCATGGGCTGAAAATCCTGCAAATATTATTGAGTGAACTGCTCCAATTCTTGCTGCTGCTAGCATTGCAAAGACAAGCTCAGGAATCATAGGCATATAAATCGCTACTCTATCTCCCTTTCTTACTCCCTTATTCTTTAATACATTAGCAAACCTACAAACTTCATTACTTAACTCTTGATAGCTAATTTCTCTTACTTCTCCAGGCTCATTTCCCTCCCATATGATTGCAGTTTGATTAGCCCTTTTTTCTAAATGTCGATCTATGCAATTATAAGCAACATTAAGTCTTCCATTTAGAAACCACTTAAATTCAGCCTTAGTAAAATCATAATCCAGAACTTTATCCCAGTGTTTATGCCAGTAGAGATTCTGTGCAGCTTGTTCTGCCCAAAAAGCTTCTGGCTCTCTTACTGATTTATCATAAAGATTTTCGTAAGATTTTAGGTTAAAATAAGTATCATCTTGTGTTTTTGGTGAATATTTCTTCATAGAAGATCTCATATGCTAGTTTATAAAAACCTAGATTCAAAATAAACCAAACAAAGCACTGTTAATAGCATTTTTTTGTGAGGAGGTGGGAGTTTCTAGAGTTTCATGAGTTACTGGAGTTTATTATTAAAAAACTAATAACTCATGAAACTCTAGAACTCTAGAACTCTAGAACTCTAGAATTCTGGAGTTCCCGGAGGTCCTGGCGACTGCACCCTGCCGCTCCGCCTTCCCGATGGCCCCATGCCCTGGTCCCGGCGCAGGGCGACC
>CALJRW010000080.1 GCA_937976335.1 uncultured bacterium
ATCTTCTGATATTAGCTCTTCTAAATTCGGGATGTACATGCTCATCTGTTTATTCTCCTTCTTTAAACTCATAAAAAGGTTTTAACAGATTTTCAAGTAATTGTATCTAGGGGGTTTTAGCCGTTTTTCGACACTCCCTTAATGAAAAAAAAGATTAGAAGTTTTTTGAAATGCTCTTATTTATTAAACTTATTAAATACTTGAATTATGACTATAAATTTTTAATAAGAAGCTTTGCTAAAGAAAACAAACGCTGGTATATTTTTACAATTAGTAAATTTCAAGGAGATTATGGCACTTATTAATGATAAAGCTTTAAGTCAAACAGCAATGTATGACAATGGAGCAGATATATTGGCTACTAGGTTTTTTGGCACTGAGGAATCCCGAGAAAAGCTAATACCATTTTTAAATAACTCTTCCCCTTGGGCAAGTGATATTGTAGTTCTAGTAAATGAATCTGAAGATAATAGCAATGTAGTAAGGTGGTTATACGATCAAGCAAATCATCACGAATGGGATGCTCAAATTCATGTAGAAATACAAGAAAGTTCAGAAACGACGGATCGTTGGGGAGAAGGGATTTTACCAATTGCAAGAGCAGTTAGTTTTTCTAGAGAGAGAGCTGCCTTATTGTCTTATTTAAGAGAGACAGAAAAAACAGGAACTCTAACAATAACTAGTGTTGAAACTCCTATTACTGAACAAGATCATAAGAAGTTAAAAAAGAGACTTGAGGAGAATTCTAATATAGCAGTATCAGGTGCACATTTAGCTGAACAGCAGTTTTTAGAAAAATTTAGGATTGAAGAAGAGCGATTCGTTTGGAATGAAGCTACTTCACCTAGAAATACTGCTTGTATGTATAGGATTGAAGATCTGCCAGACGAGAATCGAATAGGTAAATATGTAGGCCTTGCAAAAATTTTAGCTGATGCGATGAAACCCCTTATTGAGTATGGTCCTGATGCAGATATAAAGACTGTAATTAAAATACTTGATGATGTATGTAAGCGTAAAGCTTTCTCACAACATAGAGAGTTGGTTCTAGATTTTATACTTGATTTCAAGGATAATTTAGATATAAATAAAACACGAGAAGATATGGAAAGAACAAATAGTATTTCGCTTATAGGTATGGAAGAAGTACTAATGACTTCACTCGGATCTACGCCTTTCAGGACTAATAATGAAGGTCAGCCCATTATAGAAGCAGCTGTTACCACTTTAGATAGTGGTCCTATTGAATACGATACAAGTGGATGGAGTGAAGATAGACATGTACGTCACAATAAAAAATTTCCGACCTTTAACGAGCTTGGAGAACTAGTAGAGTACGGCCGAGAAACAGGTATGTTTGGAGTTGCTGCTTTAATGGCAACAATTTTAGGAGATACTTTGTACGCTGATAAAGAAGTTGCATTTTATACAAATTCTGTAGATAGCTAATTTTAGCCTTATAAAGTAATTTTTAAAAACTTTTTCATATCCCTAAAGCTTTGGCTAACATGCAGAGTTTCTTTAAATCATTGAATGTCTTGAGTATGCTGCTCGACATTAGGTTTTACCGTTTTTTTTCTTGAAATTTATGCATAGCATAAATTCAGATTTATTTGTTCGAGCAGTATATACTAAAACACATTAGGTTTTTCCATTTTTTTGTCAAAGACTAAACGTCTTTGCCTAAGCTTTGTGTTTTAGTATATGCGTTTATATTGGTTCGATTTGGCAAAAGCCAAAGTCTCACTCATCACCAAAAATTTTTAAGTTTTTAGGAAAAACTCAAAATCGGTGACTATATACCCGTCGTCATTTAGTTTTTCCACTTTCTGTCTAAGACCTGATCGGTCTTAGCCTAGTTTTGACGGGTATATCTTATCTTCCCTCCGGGAGACTTTCGGAAATTTTCAATTTCCTTCAGTATATGTGTTTATCACGGCAAAAAATGGCTTCGCCGTTGTTTTGCTCGCCCAACAAATCATTTAGTTTTTCCGCTTTCAAGCGGAAAAACTAAATGTCGTTGGGTATATGTTCTTACCCCTCAGGGGTTTGTAATTACTACTGCATTTTTTGTGCTTTCTATTGAAAAATCAGCAAGGCTGAAAGGAGAGTCGAGAAGACGGTATTTAACAATTTAAAAGATTATTTGCTGCCACCTCAGGCGTTAAATCTCTTTGAGGACTTCCGAGCATTTCATATCCAACCATGAATTTTTTGACTGTCGCAGATCTAAGAAGAGGGGGATAAAAGTGAGCATGTGCATGCCATGCATCTCTATTTGCAGAGGTTTTTGGAGCTTGATGCCAGCCGCAGCTAAAGGGCATTGTAGTATCAAAGAGCTTATCATATTTTTTTAAGAGCTCTTGCCAGATACTCCCTAGTGATTTTTGTTCGCTTTCTCCGCACTCAGAAAGTGTCGCAATTTTTCTCCTAGGTAATACTAAAGTTTCATACGGCCACATTGCCCAGTAAGGAACTATAACTAACCAATGCTCATTGCTTAATACTATTCTTTCTTTGGCATTAAGTTCGTATTTAATGACATCTTCCAAAAGTGAGCATGTATTATTTTTGTAGTATTCAGCTTGGGTTTTATCTTCAATAGCGACTTCATTTGGGATATTCGATGTTGCCCAAATTTGTCCGTGAGGATGTGGATTACTACACCCCATTACTTCACCTCTATTTTCAAAAATTTGTACATTTTGAATATTTTCTTTAGCTATAAGTGTGTCAAATTCAGAAATCCAAGTGGAGATAACAGATTGCATTCCTATTTCTGAAATATCAGAAAGCGTTTCTCCGTGCTTATCTGAATAGCAAATTACTTTGCATGTTCCTGATTCATTTCTAGCTTGTTTCCAAGCATGGTTTTCGATTTCGTTTTCTGAAAGTTTCATAATTGCTGGAAAATCATTCTCGAAAACAAAAATTCCTTCATATTGTGGGTTGTTTTTGTTATTAGCTCTTTTATTTCCAGGGCAGAGATAACATTTTGGATCGTAATCAATTTTTTCTGCAGCTTCTCTTTTCTCAACCTGTCCTTGCCAAGGACGTTTCATTCGTTGAGGTGAGACTAGAACCCATTCTTTAGTGAGAGGATTTAGTCGACTATGGGTAGTAGTAAGAGATGACATATTAACAGAGACTAGCTCCTTCTGCTGCTTGAAAAGGAATGAAATTTAATGTTCCAGCAAACTGTTTTGAATAAGCAGAGGCTAAATTTTCCTTAAATTGTGACATCTGATTTGTATCAACTAAAGCTAAAGCTAAAGCAGAAAATCCACCACCCATATTTCTAATTCCTCTAACTCCAGGGAGAGTTTTTCCAGTTCTAAAAATAAAAGTGAGCTCTGGTGTTTCTTCATCAAGTTCGTAAAGCTCTAAAGCGCTCTTACCACTTTCAGTAAGAAGTTTTCCAAACGTTGTGTAATCTTCCGAATTGAGTGCTTTTATAGAATTTAGAACTCTTTCGTTCTCAAAAACTATATGCTCAACTCTCATACACATTTTTGGATTTTTAGTTTTTAGAGATTCTTTGTATGTGTTAAATTCAGAACTTGTGATGTCTCTAAGGCTTTTAATTTCTCTTCCTAATGATTCTTTCCAGAAAGGGATACTCTCTTCACACATCTTCCTTCTTTCAGGATAACCACTTTCTCCAAGCTCTCTCTTGACGTTCTTATCTACAATAACAACTAAAGATAAATTTGCGTCATTAATTTTAAATGGAATATTTTTTATTTGCGATAAAGGCTTAGAGTTATCAGGAAGAAAATCAAGAAAAACTAAATTATTTTCTTTTGCAAATACGACTGAAGCTTGATCTAGTAAACCACAAGGACTTCCAACAAACTCATTTTCAGCTTTTTGACACAGTTCTGCTAGCTTAAGAGGGTCTATTTCATACCCGTGAAGTTCAAGCATTCCCTTAGCAATTGCAACTTCTAGAGCTGCAGAGCTTGAAAGTCCGCCAGATATAGGAACTGAGCTTGTTAAAAAAATATCAGCTCCTGTTAAACTAAAATTTTGATTTAATAATATTTTGACAATTCCTCTTACGTAATTACTCCAGTTATTGCTGTCATCTTTTGCAATTTGAGTAAGAGAGAATTCTATTGGTTGTTCTAGTTTGAAGGTTTTTGAAATGACTCTAATTTTACCATCATTTCTTTTTTTTAGCGCTGCAAAGGTTGCATCAGTAATAGCAGCCGCAAGTGCGTAGCCATTATTGTAGTCAGTATGATTTCCAATAATTTCAGCTCTTCCTGGAGAGCGTATAATTACATCCGGCTCTGAATTATAAATCTCACTGAAGTCTTTCTTTAGTTTATCAATTAAATCCATATTTCCTGCATATTAAGAAAAATTATGTGTAATAAATGTTACAATTAACAATAATCTTAACAATATCATTACTAAAAATTAACGTAACATAGTAAATACTTGCTAATCAATTTTTATCGAAGCTCTAATTTTAGTGTGTGTTTTATTTTTAACTTGCTTTAATTTAATGCTCTTATGTTTAGTAGTAGTTCAATCTTCATTGTTCTTTTTATTACTACTTACCAATCTAAGAGCTTGTTATTATTGGATAATCTCTCACTGAAAACCCTCTATTGAAATACTATCAGTATGATGTTTAATTTAGTTGAGAATTATTTAGAAGGATTACTTTGAATCTACACGAATACCAATCAAAAATACTCTTAAAGTCTGCTGGACTTCCCGTCTTAAATGGCTTTCTGTGTTACACCCCAGCTGAGGCCGAAGCTGCGGCAGATCATCTCGGTGGAGATGTTTGTGTCGTTAAGGCTCAAGTGCATGCAGGAGGTCGAGGAAAAGGTGGCGGCGTTAAGTTGGCTAAAAATTCAAATGAAGCCAGAGAGCATGCAGAAGCTATTCTTGGAATGCATTTAGTGACACCTCAAACTTCAAAAGAAGGTAAGTTAGTCAGAAAAGTTTATGTAGAAGATGGATGTCGAATTAAAAAAGAATACTATCTTTCAATGCTAGTAGATAGAAGCAATCGAGCAATTTCTATTATTGCTTCTACTGAAGGAGGAATGGATATTGAAGAAGTTGCTGAAAAAAGTCCTGAAAAAATTATAAATATTGCAATAGATCCTGTAGTTGGTTTTCAAAGTTTTTATGGAATGGAGCTTGGATTTAAAATGGGGCTTGATGCAAAACTCTCCAGAAAATTAAGTTCTCTAGTTAAAAAACTATATACGGTTTTTGTAGAAAAAGACTTATCTCTAGTTGAAATCAATCCTTTGGTTCTGACTGAAGATGATGATTTTGTAGTTCTCGATGCCAAATGCACAGTTGATGGCAATGCACTTTATCGTCATCCTGATATCAAGCAGTTTGTTGATTATGATGAAGAAGACGAAAGGGATATAAAGGCTAGTAAGTATGGCCTTAGCTATGTTGGTCTAGATGGAAATATAGGCTGCATGGTAAACGGAGCCGGCCTTGCAATGGGAACAATGGATATTATTAAGCACTTTAATGGTGAGCCTGCTAACTTTTTAGATGTTGGTGGTGGAGCTTCTAAAGAGTCCGTAACGGAAGCTTTGAAAATTCTTTTGTCAGATTCCAAAGTTAAAGGTGTTTTGGTGAATATCTTTGGTGGAATTGTAAAGTGCGACCTTATTGCAAATGGAATAATGGATGCAGCAAGAGATTTAGAGGTTAAAGTTCCTTTGGTTGTTAGACTTCAAGGAACTAACGCAAAAGAGGGAAGAAAACTATTGGCTGATTCTGATTTAAAAATTACGCCAGTAGAAACGATGTCTGAAGCAGCTCAAAAAATTATAGAATTGGTAGGTTAAATGTCAGTATTAGTAAATAAAGATACAAAAGTAATTACTCAAGGAATGACTGGAAGGAGTGGAAGCTTTCACACTAAAATGTGTGTTGAGTATGGAACTCAAATGGTTGCAGGTGTTGGTCCAGGAAAAGGTGGGCAAGAGCAAGAGGGAATTCCTCTCTACAACACTGTGAGTGAAGCAAAAGATGCGACTGGTGCTACAGTGAGTGTTATTTATGTTCCTGCTCCCTTTGCTGCTGATGCAATAATGGAAGCTGTGGACGCTGAAATAGATTTGGCAATTTGTATTACTGAAGGAATACCAGTTCTTGATATGCTTAAAGTCCAGTCTTTTATGAAAGGTAAGAAGACCCGATTAATTGGGCCAAACTGTCCTGGAATTATCACTCCTGGAGAGTGTAAGATTGGAATCATGCCAGGAAGCATTCATAAGCCTGGAAATGTTGGAGTTGTTTCTAGAAGTGGAACTTTGACTTATGAGGCTGTGTATCAACTTACAGAACTTGGGATTGGTCAATCGACATGTATTGGAATTGGTGGCGATCCATTGAATGGAACTAACTTTATAGATTGTTTAGAATTGTTTGAAGAAGATTCTAAAACTGAAGCTATTGTAATGATTGGTGAAATTGGTGGAAATGCTGAGGAAGAAGCGGCTGAGTGGATAAAGGCAAATAGTACCAAACCAGTGGTTTCTTTTATAGCTGGTGCTACGGCTCCTGCAGGACGAACGATGGGTCATGCTGGAGCAATTGTTAGTGGCGGAAAAGGGACTGCGCAAGGTAAATTTGATGCTTTAGAGTCTGCAGGTGTTCATATTAGTAAATCGCCTGCTGATATTGGCGTAACTCTTAAGTCAGCCATTTCTTAGTTTTTAGACAAAGCTAGTTTCTCTAAAAAAAATCAAGAGTATTCAGATGCTTACTTGATTAGTTATGCTCATGTATTAACAATAGATATCAATTTCAAATTGAAAAGTAATTTCTATTACAGGTATAGATATCTCGTTTTTTAAAGTAAGTAGTATTACTCACTAACTACACTCTCATCAGCACTTGCTCAATACAAAATTTTACGTTTACATACTTGTTATAGATAGTACTAAACTGTAATATCCTTTGCTCAGAATTTTTTTTATGACTAATCCATTTTCTCAATTTGGTTCTAACTCAGGGTACATCGAAGACCTATATCGTTTGTATCTCCAAAGTCCTAACTTAGTTGGAGATACTTGGCGTAATTTTTTTGATTCCTTAAGTGAGAACGTAACTCTACATGCTAGTGAGAATAAAGAGTCGGTTAAAGAAATACCGCTAAATGTTACTGCAACTGCTAGAACTAATGGGAACACAATAAAAGGAGAGGCTTCTCGTCCAGTTGATTCATACCCTCTAGATTTTATTACAGAGAAAGGAGTTTTAACTTCTTACTTAAAACCTGCAATTAATAACGAAGCTACTCAAGAGAGAATTTATAGATTGGTAAGTGCATTTAGAGGTCGTGGGCATCTCAAAGCAAAAATAAATCCATTACACCAAGGTCTTCGAGTTCCTACGAGAACTGAAGATATAGATATTGGATATTATAATTTTACTCCAGACCAGTTAAACGAAGTTTATGGTTGTGCCGGATTTGCAGGCAGGGAACGAATGCCACTGGGGGAATTAATTGATAGTTTAGAGCAAGTATATGCTGGAACCATTGGCTTTGAAATTACACACATACTATCTCAAGAAGAGCGATTGTGGTTGCAATACAAGATAGAAACTAGATTTGAGAAAGGTTACGGTATTAGTAGTGAAGAAAAGACTTGGCTGCTACGAAAATTAGTGCAAGCTGAAGGTTTTGAAGAAGAGCTCCATAAAAAATATATTGGACATAAGAGATTTTCCCTACAAGGAGCAGAAACAGTAATTCCAATGCTTGCAGCTTTAATTGAAAAAGCAGCAGACTTAAATATTGGAGATATTGTATTTGGTATGGCTCATAGAGGAAGGCTAAATGTTTTAAGACATACGCTTGAAAAGCCTCTTTCTTTAATTTTTTCTGAATTTGAAGATCAAAATGTTTTTTCAGCACTTGGCTCAGGTGATGTAAAATATCATTTAGGATTTAAAACTGAGCATGTATCAAAAACTGGAAAGACTGTTCATTTATCTCTAGCTCCTAATCCATCACATCTTGAGTATGTTTCTCCAGTTGTTGAAGGAATGGTGCGAGCCAAGCAAGATTTAGATTATAGCAGAAGCAGAAGTGAGGTCTTGGGTGTTTTAATGCATGGTGATGCTGCATTTATAGGGCAAGGTGTTGTTCCTGAATGTTTAAATCAATCAACAGTGCCTGGTTTTAGAAATGGTGGGACAGTTCATATTATTATTAATAATCAAATTGGATTTACAACTAGTCCAGTTGATGCAAGATCTTCTACCTATTGCACAGATTTTGCTAAAGGTATTCAAGCTCCAATTTTTCATGTTAACTGCGAAGACGTTGAAGCTGCAGCTTGGGCAATTAGTTTAGCAATGGAGTTTAGAGGTAAGTACAATAGAGACGTAGTTTTGGATCTCTATTGTTGGAGAAAATATGGACATAACGAGGGAGACGATCCTAGTTATACTCAACCTGTTGTGTATGCAGAGATTAAAAACAAAGCAAATATTTCTAAAACTTATAGCGATAAGCTAATTGAACAAGGAGTGATTACTTCTAAAGATTACGAAAAAATGTTTCAAGATGTGAAGGATGATTTTGAAGCCAATTCACTTGAAAAAATTTCAAATACTGAATCTTCACCTGATTCTCCAATATTAAAGATTTCAGAAGTTGGAATGGAAACAGCTGTTCAGGTAGGGACTATTGAAAAGATTATAGAGACTTTAGTTGAATTTCCAGATAGTTTTACCCCACACCCAAAATTAGAGAGGATTTTAAAGAAACGTCATGATGCGCTTCTTGAAGGCGAGGGGATGGATTGGGGTTTTGCTGAAAGTGTTGCTTTTGGGTCTTTGGTTGAAGATGGAATCAGTGTGCGTCTTTGTGGTCAAGACTCCGGTAGAGGAACATTTAGTCATCGTCATTTAATGTTAAGTGATTATAAAACAGGTGAAAATTTTGTACCTTTTGAAGTTTTAGGAAAAGAAACAGGATCTGTTTTTGAAGTTTATAACAGTACATTATCTGAAATTTCGGTTCTTGGTTTTGAGTATGGGTATTCTGTTGTAGCGAAAGAAAAAACTTTAGTTCTTTGGGAAGCTCAATTTGGTGATTTTGGAAATTGTGCTCAAGTTATAATAGACCAGTTTATTACTTCTTCTGAACAAAAATGGGGTCAATATTCTTCGATTGTACTTTTATTACCTCATGGTTATGAGGGACAGGGGCCGGAGCATTCAAGTGCAAGGCTGGAAAGATTTTTACAAATTTGTGCGAAAGATAATATTACTGTGTCTGTTCCTAGTAACGGTGCGCAATACTTTCATTTAATTAGAAGACAAGCATTAAGAAAGATAAGAAAACCTTTAGTTGTTATGACTCCAAAGAGTCTATTGCGCTCAGTTGACGCTGCATGCACATTGGCTGACTTTACTCACGGGGCTTTTTCTCCAATTTTAAACAATGATTTTGGCAACGCAAATCAGATTGAAAATGTAATTTTATGTTCTGGTAAAGTGTATTATGACATTAGAAAGTTTCTTAATGAAAGAGAGGAACTCTCGGTTAAAGTTTTAAGGCTCGAGCAACTTTATCCTTTTCCGCTATTTGAACTTAGAAAAGCTATAAATGGAATTTATGCTAAAAACTTACTTTGGGTTCAAGAAGAACCTAAAAATATGGGAGCATGGTCTTATGTCTCTCCTATAATAAAAAATAAGTTAGATAAAAATTTAATTTATGTTGGAAGAGAGGAGAGCGCAAGTCCTGCTACTGGATCTCCTAAAATTCATGCTATTGAAATTAAAAAATTCTTAGACGAAATGTATAAGATCATAAGTTAAGGTTTTGTAAGGGTGTTTTTAGATATCACTAAAGAGACAGCCTCTCCTAAGCTTACTTATTCCGAATCAAATGACACATTCATAAGAAAAAATTTAATTAATTTTATTGAAATAGTTACAGGTAGAAGATACTTAAAAAGCCTGTATAAAAAGGCAATCAATAGTAGTGAGTCTGGAAAATCTTTTTGGGAACATGCCTTTAAGTATTTATCTATTGATTTAAGCTATGATAAAAGCAAATTGGAAAGCATTGAACTGCCTGGTCCTATTCTTCTTATTTCAAACCATCCCTTTGGAGTTATAGATGGTTTAGCAATTTGTTTGCTCGCATCTAAAATAAGAAAAAACTTTAAGGTTTTGACAAACAAAGCATTGTGTAAGGTTGAAATGTTAGAGCCTTATCTCTTGCCTATTGACTTTTCTGGAACAAAAGAAGCTTTAAAAACAAACATAAATTCAAGAAAAGAAGCTATTAATGCTTTAAGAAAAAATAGTTTAGTTGCTGTTTTTCCAGCAGGTGGAATTGCTACTTCTAAAACTTTGCTTGGAAAAGCTGAGGAATTAGACTGGAAATTATTTACTGCTAAGTTAATAAAAAAAACTAAGCCAACAGTTATTCCAATATATTTTCATGGTCAAAATAGCCGTTTGTTTCAACTGGTAAGTAAAATTAGTTTAACTTTAAGGCTATCTTTACTTTTAAGGGAAGCTAAAAAGAAAATTGGTTCTGAAATAAAAGTAACAATAGGGGAGCCAATTTTCAAAGAAGAGCTTTTAAGATTTACTAATTCTTCTGAATTGATGAGTTTTTTGAAAGATCAAACTTTAAATTTGAGTTTTAGATAAAAAACATTATGAAAAGCTAAGATCCTGAAAGATTTAAAATTCTGCTTTTAAGGTTTAAAAAACAATAAGAATTAAGAGAGTCTTGCATCATTATGCGCGTAATGATTTAATTGTTAGCTGAGTTCTTGTAAGGTTTAAATGAATGTCAAAAAAAAAACGTACAAAACGCTTCCTTGTTCTTGCTGGACCTAATGGATCTGGTAAAACAACTTTAGCTAATTTTTTCTTGAAGTTTTATTCAATATCTCAATTTGTGAATGCTGATGTCATTGCTAAAGGTCTTGGTGGAAATTTTAATGGTAATGAAATCAAATCGGGAAAAATAATGATTAGTAAAATATTCGAGACTCTTAAAAGTGGAGAAAGTTTTGCTGTTGAAACAACTTTATCTGGAAGATCTTGGTTCAGAATTTTTAATTTTGCAAAAGAGAAAGGTTATGAAATTGTATTATGCTTTATGTCAATAGAAACCCCGGAATTAGCAGTGGAGAGAGTTGAGTGTAGAGTTAATGAAGGAGGCCATCATATACCATCAGCCACTGTAAAAAGAAGATTTTTCAGATCTCATAAAATGTTTTTTAATGAATATAGGCAATGTGTTGATAAATGGTACTTGTTTGATAATTCAGAATTGTCTGCTAAGTTATTAGCTAAGAAAGAAAACTTGCAAGAAAGTATTTTACTGAAAAGTAAATGGAATCAATTATTGGAAAAATTTTATGACTAAAGAACCTAGAGTTGAAAGTCCAGAAATGAGGCAAGTCCTGGAAGCTTTAAAAGAACTACCAAGCTTTTTAGAAGAACGTAAGAAAAAGCTTAAAAGTTATGATGAATTTTTAGAAAGAGTATTTAGCGAAGCTTGCAGAGAAGCTTTTGGCGTAAATGGAGAAAAAATTCGTTTTTGATGCAGAATTGAACTAATTGAATTCATAATTATAAAATACCAATTAATTCCTAATTTGCCCATTTTCTTAAATTTTGTACATGTATAGAAGCTCTATGCTCGTTATCTTCAGGAGGATGCTTCACCCAGGCACGTATTGCTTTATCTTTACCAGGATCGCTATCGTCTTTACTTGCTTCTCTTCTAATGTATTCACGACTTTTAGTGCGTATTACTGCCCAACCTTTTTCATTATTTTCAACAACAAAGGTAGCAGATTCGCTTAGATCGGGTTCGACTATTAAATTGTTTGGGAATATATTTACATTTACTAAGCCAAGTAATGGCGTGAGTTCACCTAATTTAATGTCATCAGGGTTTAAATTCTCTTTTATCGCAATTTGAGACCATGGTCTCGTTTTTTGAGAATCTTTACTTGCTTCACCTTCGCTAGTTAGCTTGTTTTGATGAGGATCTGATGATTTTGGAGAAAAATCAAAGTCTGGATTTTCTGCAGCTTTCCAAAGGGAGTCAAGGTGATGAATAACAATTGGATCTATGATTGGAGTGTTTCCATCTATATAGTAACCATTTTCTTTATTATCATATGATTTGACTCTTGTAGGAACGCTTTGAAGTTCAACCTCAGTAACTTCAAAATTATTTTTTAAAGTGCTTGAAGTAAGTATAGTTGTTTTTCCATCACTAAAACGAGAGACTACTTTTAGTTTAGGAATAACCTTTTTCCCAGTAGGGGAAGTTTCTTGTTCGCTACCTAAGTTTGAAGATATACCTACAGAATAGAAGTCTTTTTTTTGTCTATAGAGTTTTGATTTTTTAAATTTTTCTTGGTACTTAACAACTGTACCAGTCTCAAAAAGTGATAAAGCATGTTCGTAGCTTCTATGAATTCTTTTTAACTTTTCAATTCGTTTAGGAATTGAAAGTAAGTTATGACCTTCTTCGTCAAACATCTCTAAAGGATAAATTTCTTCATTTTCAGAATCATTTGGATTGCTTTCATTTTGAGATTTTTCAAGAGCTTCTAAATAAGCTTTTATTGTTAAATTTGTATCTTTTAAGACAAAACAGCGGATGCAATTTTTGACTAGTTCTTCAGGTAAGCCAACAAAATCAAGTAAGAAAAATCGATTTTTTCTTTTTTCTACTAGCCAAAAACTATTATTTAAACGTTTTATAGCTTCACCTATGCTCAGATTAGAAAGATAATCGGCGTTATCTAACAATATATCTGGCAATCTATCTGAAGGCAATTCTTCATTTTGATCGAGTGGAATTTTACTGAAAATTGAGACTAAATTCATCTTATCAGTTCTCCTCATTGAATGCCCTAAAGGGCCCAACTCTACCCGAAGATTAGCCTGACGAAGATTATCATTTGATTCTAGTTTTTCGATAGTAGTTCCACTCCCACTTACACTATCATGACCGAGAGCATCACCTCTTAGAGCTACTATTTGAGATATTGATTTATATTCTGGCAGCTCAGAGAATCCATGTAAAAATTTTCCTGCCTTAAACATTTTAAGTTCAGGAACGCTTTCTCTATTTTTAGCTAAAAAGTCAACTCGCGCTTCAACAAATCTAACAAATCCATTACGTGCATTCTTTGACGTTTCTGTGAAATTATCAATATAAGGTTCGAAATTCTCAGTTTGAGTAAGAAGTGCTTCTATTTCAGCCCAAATAGCTTGAATTTTTTCAGCTTTTGCTAGGAAGTCTGGATTTTCAGGAGAAATTAACTCATTATTAGCTTCTTTAGTTACATCTAATCTATGAGGGTCTGGAAGCTTAGCCATGGTGCGTATTTTAACAAAGCTTTAGATGCTACTCAATAGTATGGTAGTAGCCAATTATTGCGTATGAAAACTCAGAAAAAGTTAATTTTTTATCGTTTTATTGGAGTTTATACTGCTCGACATTAGGTTTTTCCGTTTTTTTTCTTGAAATTTATGCATAGCATAAATTCAGATTTATATGTTCGAGCAGTATATGTGCTTATTACGGCAAAAAATGGCTCCGCCATTATTTTGCTCGCCCAACAAATCATTTAGTTTTCCCGCTTAAAAGCGGAAAAACTAAATGTCGTTGGGTATATCTCAATACATTTCTCAACTACCAAAACAAAGGCACAAAAAACAAAGTAACAATAAGTCCTAAAATTACCAAAGGAAATCCAAGTTTAAAAAAGTCTTTAAACTTATACCCACCAGGTCCATAGACAAGCATAAAAGCAGGCTCGAAGGGAGTAATAAAGCAACAAGATGCGGCAATTGTGACTGTCATAATTAATGACATAGGAGGTAAGTTAAGTAAGTTTGCGCTTGAGATTGCTAGTGGAATCATAACAACAGCTGTAGCTTGGTTTGAAAGGAGGGAGGTCATAATTGCAGTTAGGATAAAGAAAAATCCTCTTATGTATATGGTAGGTGAATCACTAAAAATATTGTAAATAATTGCCCCTAATTTATCAGCTGCACCACTTCCGACCATGCCAGAACCGAGGCTTAAAACTGCTCCTATAAAAATAAGAATTTTCCAGTCAATTATTGTATATATCTCATGAGATCTTAGGACTTGAAAAATAATCATTAAAATAGCGCCAATAAGACAAGATAAAGCTAGTGAGGTGTTTGTTATAGATCCAAGCAACAGTGCTCCAATAAAGATAAGTACAGCATGCGTAGCTTTTTCTGCTCTAAATCTTTCTTTTTTAAGATGTTGAAGTGGGATTAGTCCTAGTCTTTCTAAAAAAGTATTATCGATGTCTTTTATAAACTGTACTACTAAAATATCACCAGGAGTCATTTTTAGTTCGCTTAACTTATCTCTAATTGTAACTCCTTGCCTATTAACCGCAATAAGAGAAAGTTTGTGTCTAGAACGAAGTTCAGCTTGAGCAGGAGTTTTGTTGACGAATCTTGAATTTGAAGTGAGTAGCACTTCATGTAAATCTAGTGCATATTTTTTTTCTTTATTTTGTGAATTTCTTTCGTCAGAAAAAACCAAGCCGTATTTTTCTTGAATTTCAGTGAGTTTTTCTAAATTTCCCTCAACTATTAGTCTATCGTTTGCTCTTAGCATTAAAGCTCCATGTGGGTATATGAAAGGAATACTAGCTCGCACAACGCCAATTACAACCAAATTTCCTTCCTTTGCTAAGCCTGAATCTTCTAAGGGGCTATTACATAATTTTGAATTTTCACTGATGGTTACTTCTGTTGTGTATGACCTTAAATCGTACCTAAGTTCAATTGGTTTTAGAGCTTCTTTGGTGTTGTCTTTCAGTAGAAGTTTTCTAAAAAAGAGTAGGTAGAGTATGCCAATTAATAATATTGGCCAAGCGATTGAAGTTGTAGTGAAAAGTTTAAAAGAGTCAAAGCCATAATTTGGAATGATACCACTAATAATTATGTTAGTTGAAGTTCCAATTAAGCTGTTCATTCCTCCAAGAACAGAAGCAAAAGCTATTGGCATAAGCCAGGTTTTAGGCGATTCATTGAAACGTTTTGAGATTGAAACAATTATTGGAATTGTTACCGCAAGAGTTGCTGTGTTGCTAACAAAGATAGAGAGAAGTGCAACAGAAGAAATTAGAAAAAAGAAAGTTAAGCTTTTATTACTTCCAGCATATTTAACTAATAAATTTTCAAATTTTCTAATTACGCCTGTTTTTTGTAAACCGCCAACCATAACAAGTAGTGAAGCAATCATTATTAAACTGTCATTACCAAAATTTTGAAAGCAAGTTAATTTATCTGCAGAATTTGAAAGAATTACTAAGCAAAGAACCACTAATGCGCTTATTTCTAAAGAAAGAACTTCTGTAGAAAATAAGAAAAATGATAGGGCGAGTATCGCTAAAAATATTGAGATATGATACATAGGTGCTGATCTTACTTTTCTAGATGAGGGTAATCAAGTGGCGTAAGAACTTGAAAATATTAAATTAAATCAAGTTTGAAGAGTTCTTTCTCTTGGCTCATGTATTAAATTTATAGTGCCTAAGGCTAGGAATTCTTTATTTAAAAGGCGTTTAAAAAATATGTATATATTCTACGATTTAGAAACAACAGATAAAGAAACTATTGGGCAAATTTTAAACTATGCATTTATTTCTGTAGATGAAAATTGGAAAGTCCTATCAAGCTTAACTAACAATATAAGAATTGAGAGAACTCAAATCCCAGATCCGTACGCAATTCTTGCAAATCGAACTAATGTTATTGAACATCAAGAGAAACATCAGCTTTCTGAAAAAGATGCAATGAAAGAAATTAGTGATTATCTTTGGTCAGAAATAGATAAAGCCAAAGATAAAATCTCTTTAATTGGCTATAACTCTTCAAAATTTGATCTAAAATACTTAAGAACAAGTTTTTATAGAAATGGTTTAAATCCTTACTTTTCCGGAAAGTTAGTTTATAAAGATATACTTCAAGTTGTAAAAAAGTTATATCTAACTGACCCTAATTTTCCGACTCTTAGTAAAATAAACGACAATAAAGAGGAAGTTTTAACTCTAGCATTAGAGCCTTTAGCAAAAGAATTTGGTCTTTTAGAAGGTGCTCAAGTTCATAGTTCTTTAGAAGATGTTGAGCTAAGTATCGATTTTGCGAAATATCTCAATGAAAATTTTTCACTTGATGTTAGAAAATATCAAGCTTATGAACCAGGGAATAAGTACAAAAAAAGAGATTTAATAAAAACTTTGTTACCTGACTATACTAATTTTTCAACGTCTAAATATATTGAAACAAGGTATCTATTGTTAGATGATAATTATCGATACTCTCTATGGCTTGATTTAGAGAGATTTAAAAATGATAAAAGTAAAAATTCAATTAAATGGGTTAATAAATCAACCGAATTTCTTCATGATGGAGGAAAAGCTTTAGAACATGAAGCTGTAAATGAAGCTCTTAATGTTTTTTCAGAGCTTAATTTAAATAATTTTTTTGAAAAACGAGATTGCGACCTTGAACAGTTTATATACGATCTTGATTTTGATGATTTAGATGCTCTTAATTTGGCAATTTGGAAATCAAATGCGAATAAAATTAAATCAAAAAATGCGAAAATTGCTCTACTTAGATATAAACTTAGAGAATATAAGTGGGGAGGTAAAAGCGATAAGAAGTTTGAAGAAAAATTAAAAGAATATGCAAAACATAGATATGGTGGTGATCTAAAGCTTAGTAGCGGAGAGGAAGGTAGAAAGCATAAGACGCTTGATCAATTAATAAATGAGATGGAGAAACTTATTGAAACTTCTGGTGCTGAAGATAAAAAGCTTATTGAATCTTTACTTAGCTTTGCAAAAGATAGTGATATTTATAGAGTTTTGAAGTTTTAAGTTTTGTCTTTGAATCACTCAAAAAAAACAATGACAAAAGCACAAAGTCTACAAAAGACGCTTACTAGTTTTTATATTCCAGCTTCCTGTTTTTTCACAAGCTTAGTTAGGGTTTTTTCAATTTTAAAATTCTTTGAGAGTGTTAATAGTCGATCGTCTTTATCTTCAATTTCCCATAATTTAGCATATTTATAAAAGGTATAACTAGCTTCAATTAAGGCAACAAGAAATCCTTTATAGCCATGTCGAAATCCAAATTTAAGTATAAAAAATTTGAGAAATCTAACAATAGGATTGAAAATTATATTAAAAAATTTAGCTCTCTTACCTGCATCGTACATTGATTGTGCAGCAAGTGTTGAATGTTTATTTAGGCAATCTAGCTGGTGAGTAATATCAGTATATGTATAGTGAAAAATTGACTCTTTTATTTTTCCTTTTTTACCCTGAACAATAGCTTTATCATGAGGATTCACTCCTCCCCAATGGGTTGAGTCCTTATGAAGTAATCTAGTTCTATATTCAGGATGCCAACCTCCTTTATCCCACCAGATTCCTAAGTGAGAAACTAATCTGTTTATATTATAGCCTTTAATTTTACTATCTTTCTTTTGAGATAGGATATTTAAGATTTTGCCTTTGAGCTCCATGGAAACTTCTTCATCAGCATCGAGACTTAAAACCCACTCATTTTTACATTCTTTTAGTGCAAAGTGTTTTTGTTCTTTGTGTCCAATCCAATCTCTTTGAATAATTCGATCTGTATATTTTTTCGCAAATTCAATAGTTTTGTCGGTTGAGAAACTGTCAACTACAAGTGTTTCATCGCACCAACTTAAACTTTTTAAACATCTTTCTATATTTTCTTCTTCATTAAAGGAAACAACAAATGCTGAGATAGATTTTCTGCTGAGAGGGTTATATTTTTCACTTACACCTTCCTGAAACGAGTTGAAAACAATTTCTGGAGTAGGCGATCGGTCTAAAGACAAGGCTTTTAGGCTTGAATGAAAAGGAAGCCATCGACTTGGATGCATAGATTTAGATTCAGGGTATAAAGCAATTCCTTTAATATTTAGAGTTGATGCAATATGGGTAACTCCACTGGATAGTCCTACAAAACCGCTCGCCCCATCCAAAGTTGCAAGCAGGTCAGGATATTTATCACAAAATACAACATTTATATTTTCTAACTCCTTTGTGCTATTTCTATAATATTCTTCAAGTTTTTTTTCAGCTGGGCCTAGTAAGATAACTATTTTCTTTTCTGAATATTCTTTAGCAAAGAGGGTAGCTAAGTCAAACCATTTTTCTTTTTGCCAGCCTCTAGCAGAAACTGCGACGCTTGGCATAAGAACTATTTGATTTTTTAATCCATTATCTTTTATCTCTTTATAATCTTCTCTTGTTATGCTTTCATAAAGATTTGTGTTTTTTAGCTCTTGTTTAGCTAGCCTAACTAAGGTCCAATTATATTCAGCTTCGTTTAAAATAGCTTTTGATCTTCTTAAGTGAAAAGTTCTGTTGTAATTAAAGCGAAACCATCTAGCTGAATTCCCAATTCTTAATGGAATATTGAAATCTTTAAATAGCTTGGAAGTTCTATATTTAGCCATTAAATCTATAAAAGCATCAAACTCAACTCCCTTAACTTCTTCTTCTGAAGAAATGCAATGATCGATAAACTTAATGTTTTGAACCAGAGGTTTTGTGTATTCAGCAACGTAAAAGTATATTTTGCTTTCAGGATAGAATTTTTTAAACTGCTTAGCAGAATGTAGAGCAAGAATAACGTCGCCAATTTTGTCAGGTCTTGAAATTAATAAATTCACGATGGTACTATAGCTTATGTATTGGTATTCGTAAACTGTTGTAAATATAGAAGAATGCTTAGCGCTTTTCTGTTTTTTTATGTTTCTTTATTAGATAAAGATATCAAAATTTTAATATTTTAGTTAAAGTTGTA
>CALJRW010000081.1 GCA_937976335.1 uncultured bacterium
CCCTTACTCCTAAGTCTGTTTAAATTAGTTAAGAACCTGAAAATTAAAACATTTTTTAAAACCGGGTTAAAAGTGCCCTTTTAACCCACTTTATGCCACCTTTAAACACTTTAATGCATATCAAGGGAAATAGTCAAGTAATTTTATAGATTTAAGTAAGTTAAAGTTATTTTAGTTCCACTTTGAGTAAGCATTATATCTAAGTTATGATTTGACTCATGGGTAATTTACAAGTTGTGCACCCCTCTAAATCTCTTAAAAAACAATTTCAGGCATATGTTAAAGAGTATAGAAACCACGAAGTAAAAGGAGAAGAAAGATACGAATCTTATGACCTTTCACTAACTGATTTCCCAGCTTATCTAAGAAAATTGGCTAAAGCTAAAGAAGGAATATCAGTATACGGCAATGTGCCTGTAGCATCTTTTTGGTTTACTGACTCAAATAATCAAATAGTTGGGGGTTCTAGGCTAAGAGTCAGGACAAATAAAATGCTTAACAAATCAATTGGACATGTGGGATATAACGTATCACCCGGAAGAAGAGGACTTGGTTATGGCTCAGAAATTTTAAATTTAACAGTTTCTGAAGCTTCAAAGTTAGGACTACGTTATGTTCTTTTAATAGTTACCAAAGACAACCTTAAAAGCATTAGAATAATTGAAAAAAATTCTGGTATTCTTGTTGATGAAATATATTCAGAGTTTAGAAAGAAAAAAGCTTTTAGATATGTAATCAAAACTTAACTTAAGTTATATAACCTACTAAGCATAATCAATCATTACAACTGCTTCCTCTCCAATAACGTCATTAATAATTTCCTCGTAAGAAATAGGACTATGAGCAGAACGATGTCTCCACTGAGCAATGACTGGAGCGGCTGCCATAACACTATCAAATCCCGTAACATCAGGTATTGCTCTGAACTGCATCATATCTATTGGAGAATCAAAAATGCAATCTCTGCTATCTATTGGCCTATACCCATCACTATCATGTGCTAGCCCCCAAACAGGCAACATTAACATTCTGTCACTTGGCATTGATGATAATGCTTCAACCCTATCAACCTCTGAAGGAAAATAATCAGTTAAAAATTGTATCGCAATATCTTTAAGTTGAGTACCATATTCACACTGAGCAGTACCACCAACTATACAAGTTCCAGCCTCAACCATAAAAGCAAAAAATTTTAATACTCCATTAGGATAAATCTCTCCATTTTTCAAACTTGAAACAAGAGTATCTACATCATAAGAACCAGTATACTCATCAAATCTTGTAGCACCTCTCGTTCTTTCTGCATTACTTTTTCGTAATTGAAAAAAACAAGATCCATTCTTATCTTTCCAACCAGTTTCAAGTCCAGCAAATCTTTTTATAAATTCACTTCTTATTTCTTCAGATGAAAATGTTCTGTAAAGTATAGAATCTTCTACCTCTAATTGACTTACCAAAAACTTAACAGCAAGCTCTTCAGACTCTATAGTAACCTGAGTAGAAGCTTCTTCAGGAATAGCATGGTTTATCATTACACTATGGGAAGCTGCAATTTGATCCGCAAAACTATTTGTATGGTGTAACATCTTTAAAGCAACATCATCTAGAATATCCTTCTCACGTCGACTGGCAATACGTCCATTCAAACTAGACCTAGTAAGTGAATCAATTAACTTATAAATCGTTTCCCTTTCTATTGGAGGCATTAAAAACTGTGGTGTAGAACGATACCTAGAAGAAACTAATCTAAAAGGCTTACTATGTGATGGAGACTCATAATAAGTAGGACTCATTTCATTGTTAGCAATAATTCTTCCAGTAGAAGTAGAAATAGAAAGTTTGTTTCCAACATCATGATTTATCGCAGCCCAAAGCATTTGTCCTTGGAAAATTGAAAAATTCCAATTAAATTTATGAAATAGATTATTTGGCTCATCCTCAGAAACAGGGACTAAAAATTGCTGTCTACTAGCTTTATCAAATCTCTTCGGCAATACTAAATGAGCTGCTGTTTCAAAAGCAAAACTTTTGGCTAATTGTTCTTTTGCTTCTGTAGCAATTTCGTCTCCATGAACTCTTCTAATCTCTGAAACTAAAATTTTACTAAAGGCATTTTTCCCTTTAAAAGTCTCAGAAGAAGGTGACCAATTAACTGCTGCTTTGTAAAAATCTCTAAGGCTAGTAGAACGGGCTAATTTTTCAGTATGATGCCATCTTCCATCTTGATTTTGGAGGTAATAATCTAAAAACGGACCAAAAGAACTCATTTGAGGAAACTCTAGACGATCTCCTACTAGCACTGCAGATTCAGTTTTTTTTGATAGAGCAGAAAGGTCAGAAAGGGCTTCGATTGAATACTCTAAGCTGGGTTGATGCATTGTAAACTCCTTATCACCAATTAAATATTAAATGCATTATAATTAACATGTATTTAAAAGCTACTCAAATTTAGCTTTTTCCTCGAATCTTCTCCAACTCTTCCCATCTAGCATAAAGCTCCTCAACCTCTGAATTAGCTTCTCCAATCTCTTCTACAATCTGAGTTAAAGCTTCTGAGTCAGTATAGACTTCTTCTGTGCCTGCCTTAAGCTGCAAAGCCTCTAACTTTTTCTCAGCCTTTGCAATTTTTCTTTCCATCTTCCCATACTCTTTCCTTTCAGATTCAGTCATTTTTTTATTAGGATTTCTAGCTGTTTTTTCTTCTTTAACTGCTCTTTTATCGCGTAAACTTTCCCATTGTCCATAACTTGCAAAAGAAAGTAATTCTTGATCTTCTGTAAATCCAAGAAACTGATTACAAACTCTATCCAGCATAAATCTGTCATGCGTCACTAAAACTAAGGCTCCTTTAAATTCAAGTAATGATTCTTCTAGAGCCTCTAACATTGGAATATCAAGATCGTTTGTTGGCTCATCTAAAATTAATAAATCTGCTTCTTTTCTAACCAAAACTGAAAGAATTGCCCTAGCTTGCTCTCCCCCTGAAAGCTCCTTTACCGTTTTTTCTAAATCTTGCCTTTCAAATCCGAAACGCTTAGCCCAGCTAATAATATGTATAGTTCTTCCTTGGTAAATAACTTGATCACTTCCATCTGCTAAAATGTCTTTTAAATTTTTAGCCTTACTGATTAAATCTCTTAGTTGGTCAAAATAAGTAATTTGTAAGTTGTGCGCTCTCTTTATCTTTCCTGACTCATGTTTAAGCAAACCACCAATAAGCTTTAAAAGTGTTGACTTCCCTTGTCCATTAGTACCAAGAATTCCCAACCTTATTCCATTTTTT
>CALJRW010000082.1 GCA_937976335.1 uncultured bacterium
CTGATTCGCACCTTCAGTATTTCCTCTTCCCCAGAGAATTGAGGCGCATCCTTCAGGAGTAATTACAGAGTAACATGCATTTTCTAACATAAGAATTTTATCAGTAACACCCAGCGCAAGTGCCCCACCACTTCCTCCTTCACCAATGATTATACTTATAACAGGGACTGTAATTTCAGATAGTTCAATAAGATTTCTAGCAATTGCTTCAGCTTGTCCTCTTTTTTCGCCATCTAGACCTGGATATGCTCCTTGAGTGTCAATAAAGCACACAATCGGCAGCTCAAATTTTTCGGCTAGGCGGAACAATCTTAAAGCCTTCCTATAGCCTTCCGGTTGAGCCATTCCAAAATTTCTAGCAAGTCTTTCTGAAGTAGTTCTACCTCTTTGGTGCCCGATTAGCATTACTGATTGATTCTCAAGTTTAGCAGTTCCGCCTATAATGGCAGCATCATCTCCATAAAGCTTATCCCCATGTAGTTCAACGAAGTCTTGAAAGATAAGTTCAATGTAATCAAGGGTGAATGGTCTATCGAAATGTCTCGAAAGTTGTACTCTTTGGTAGGGAGAGAGTTTGCCGTAGATTTCAGATTTGAGTTTGAGAATCTTTTTTTCTAGTTTTTCATGTTCTGCAATCTTAGATGTATCACCGCTAGCAATTTTGTCATTTAAAGCTAGCAATTCCTCTTCGAGCTTAACAAGTGGAAGTTCAAATTCTAGTGGGTTGTTAATTTTTTTCATATCAGTTTTTTCTTTGCTATAATTTAAACAAATCAAGCAATAAAAGCAAAATAACCGGATAAACCTTTAGGTTCATCCGGTTATATATAAAAAGTCAATATAGTCGACTTCTTATTGTATTGAACTAGCTACTTCAGAGAAACGTGTAGAAGCACCAGTACCTAATAACTGGATAGCTACAATACATACTACAGCAATAAGCGCCACAAGAAGAGCATACTCAACTAATGAAGCTCCTTCTTCGTTCTTATTCTCTTTAATTTCTTTTTTCATAATTACCTCCAAAAGGGTTTCAAAAATTAGCAACAACACATTGGTCCAAAACTGTAAGCTTTAACGGTACAGCTGCCGACCTATGTGCTGTTCTATGTATACAATGTACTATAGAATTCTCACAAATCTCTCACAAGGTTCTTTTAATTTACTACTTTTTTGGCCTAGTAGTGTAAGATATTGATTTTGCTAGCTTTTTATCTATACTAAATTATAAAGAAAAATTCACTGCCTTTATTTTTCTCACTTTTTAGGTAAATTTTACATTCATGTAGTTCTAAAATCCTTTCAACAATTGCAAGTCCTAGTCCATAACCTGAATCATTTTTAGTTCTAGCTTCGTCAGTTCTGTAAAAGCGTCTAAAAATATTTTTCTGTTCCTCGTCATTAATACCAATTCCTTCGTCCGAAATTTTTACTTCAACTTTAAAATTATCAACTGGAGTTAGAGCAATGATTATTTTAGTATTTTTTTTCGAAAATTTTATAGCATTATCTATTAAATTAGTGATGACTCTTCTGATTAAGTTAGGATCAGCCATTATAGATAAATCTTCCTTACTCCAAACTTTTCTAAATTCTCTATCTACATTGATGTATGAAAGTAAGATATTATCAATTAGTTTAGGAAGATTAAAGTATTCCTTATTTAATCTCATATTGCTTTCTTCAAGAGATGCAAGATCTGATAATTGTTTTACTAAAGTTTGTATTATTTTTGCGTTAGATGAAATTATTTCTAAATATTCTAATAATTCTTTAGAACTATTATTTGTTTGTCTGTTTATCAATGTTTGAGAAAAGCCTAGGATAGCTGTAACAGGTCCGCCTAAGTCGTGTGCAATGTTAGCAGTGAGTTCTTTTCTTAAATTTTCACTTTTTTGGAGACTCAGTATGTTTTCCTTAACAACACCTGCCATATTATTAAAATTTTCTGAAATTTCTTTTAAATTGTCATGTTGATCGAATTGAACTCGGGCATCGAAATTTCCTGAAGAAAAGTCTAAAATTGCCTTACTAATTTCTCGATACTTTCTATTTAATTTAGAATGATTGATAAGATCAATTATGGCAGCTAGTAGAATGAAAATTAAGAGAAAAAAAGCTAAAATTCCAGTCCAAAAAAAACGTGTATTAGTTTGTAAGAGATTTAGATCTAAGTTAGATATTAAAGTTGTAATACCTCCAACCAAAGCAGTGAGTGTTAAAATTACTAAAACTCTCCAGAGTTCTGTTTTAAAAAATGAATTTATTCTTTTTAACATTACTTTTCTATTCCTTCTCGGCAACAAACTTATAGCCCATTCCCCAAACAGTTAAAATAATTTCAGGGTTTTGTGGGTCTTTTTCAATTTTTCTTCTTAATCTGTTTATATGACTATCAATTGTGTGCTCATAGCCTACCGACTCATATCCCCATACGTAGTTCAACAACTCTTCTCTATTATAAACTCTTTCAGGAGATTGTGCTAAAAAAAATAGTAAATCAAATTGTTTTCTTGTTAGCGAAAGACTTTCTCCTCTAACACGAACAGTTCTTTTTTCTTTATCCAATTCTAAATTTTTAAAGTTAAGGATATTCTTGCTGATAGAATTTTTCTGTCTTTTTAGTAGAGCTTTTACTCGGGCAAGTAATTCTGAAATTTCAAACGGTTTGGTTAAGTAGTCATCAGCACCTACATCAAATAGCGAAACTTTATCAATTAAATCAGATTTAACTGATAGAATTAGTATAGGGATATTAGTGTCAATTTTACGTATTTCTTTACAAACCTCTTTTCCTGACAACTCGGGTAACATTAAGTCTAGTATGCAGATATTAATTTTGTTATCTCTGAAGTGTTTAAGAGCAGAAACCCCATCAAAGGCTTGAATAACTTCAAAGCCTAAATCTTTTAAGTGTATTTTTAGTAGTTGAGATATGTCCCTATCATCTTCAACTATCAAAGCTTTCATAAATGGTTATCCTGTTAATATAACACACGGTTGTCTTCTCTAGCTTAGATGATAACTTTGACAGTATGTTTTCAACAAGTTCTTTATATGTAAAATTTTTAACCCTAAAGCCCTTGAAAGATTTCTTTGAATTACTTGTTTCGTTCCCAATGGTAGTTAAGTCTAGATTTTCTTCTTGATTTGGTTCTATTGCCCAATTATTCTTTTTTGGTTCGTTTCTCCAAAAAGTCATTTGTCTTTTGGAGAATCTTCTTGTGTTTTGAGAAATTAGTTCTATAAGTTTCTCAATCGACGAATCATTCTCAATATATTCTTTAGTTTCTCGATAACCTAAAGAATCAAGAGTAGTTGATTCTTTGTAATTTAAGATTAAATTCTCTACTTCTGATATGAGTCCTTTTTCAAGCATCTCATTTACTCTTTTATTTATCCTATCATAGAGTTGCTTTCTATTGTCGCAAAGAACATAAGTCATAACTTTTAAATTTTTTGTAGAAATCGCAGCTTTTTTAATCGAAGTTAAAGATTTTCCAGAATTTTCCATAATTTCTAATGCTCTTACAATTCTTAATTTATCATTTTTAGATATAGTTTTTGCAGCTTCTGAATCAAGAGATAGTAGCTTAGCGTAAAGTTCTTCTGTTGCTTGGCTATCTAGTTGT
>CALJRW010000083.1 GCA_937976335.1 uncultured bacterium
TTGTGAGCAATTTCTTACACTTAATTGCTTAAAAAACAAAAAACTAAATTCAAAAAAATTAATTTAAATCCGTTTTTCTCAGCAAAACCATCGCTCTATTCAAAAATTCACTTTTTTAGGCTGTTTTCAGACAGACCCATAGTGAACTAGCGAAAGATTTAGCAATTACCTAATATTCGTACCCCCTAACTTTTTTTATGTATTTCAACATGTCTAGAGCCTTAAAATCTTGAAAATGTTTAGGAAAGAAAGTTATGAGGTACGAATGTCAAACGAATGTCAATGAGGGGGTGCGAACATCAGGATATCATAAAAAATTCAGTAAACAGAGATGCGGAGATCTTTGGTTTTTCAAAGTCTACTAGA
The DNA here is from genome assembly GCA_937976335.1 of uncultured bacterium. Lineage (GTDB taxonomy): Bacteria > Bdellovibrionota_C > UBA2361 > UBA2361 > CALJRW01 > CALJRW01. Next base: position 367 of record CALJRW010000083.1, read on the forward strand.
TGACCACAATTTTCAATGATCTTTAATTCGGAGTTCTTTATAACATTAGACAAGTTAATAGAATTTTGAAGTGGTGTGATTAGGTCATTGTCGCCAGTGCAAACAAGAATAGGAAATTTAAAACTGACTTCGTCGTCTCTATCAAACGCAAGGTAGGCAGCCATCTGACCATTCATAGCATCAATTGATGTAAGGTTTTCCGGATTTGTATCTATTGATTGTTTTAATTCATCAATATGTTTCTCGACACTTTCCTTTGTATTGCAAGCTTCCCACATGCAAATTGCTTTATCTAAGAGAGTTTTGCCAGAAGGGCGTTGAAGCATACGCAATCTATTTATTTCATTAGGAAGCACATAACTTTTTCCACCTGCGTGTGTAGATAACAGTGTCATTGCAAGTAAATCATCTGGATATAGATGAGCATACTCATGTGCTATACATCCTCCCATACTAAATCCTAAAAGGTTAAATTTCTTTAAACCTAAATCATTAACTACAGACTTTAAATCTTCAGCCATTGTTGCTATACTGTAATCGCAGACATATTTTGGCTTAATACTTCTTCCTGTGCCACGGTTATCAAAAATAATAATACGAAAATTGTTTGCTAAAAAATCTAAAAAAGGCTTGTGCCAGGAATCAGAACTGCCTGAATAGCCACGAACTAAAACAAGTGGAGGTTTTGAGGAATTAGGACTCCAATCTCTGTAATAAATTCCACGAGTAGTTTTCTTCTCAGTCATTTCTGAAGTAATATTTGCTTCGAAGAGCTTATCATTCTCTTGTCTTTTCTGTAATTTTGATTCTATAGGTAAAATGCTATTTTGGTTAAAAACTAATTTCCAATTATTGGATATTTTTTTAAATAAAAAACAAATTTGTAAATGGATATAATCTGTATTGTTTGAATCAAGTTTGATTTTATTGTGAGTAATAGCAAATGCGTATTCATCCCATTCCTTTATATCTATAATAATATAATCAAATGAGTTGTTTGGGTTATTGAAAAATTCCTCTTGAGATTTTTTGAACTCATAGAAAGAGTGGATAGGCAATTTATTAGGTAGTAAGATATTTATAGGTAAATCTTTCTCTAGATATTTTTCTGTTGTTTCCCAGTCTCGATTAGAAACAGAAATTAAAAAATTAATAAATTCATCTTTGAAAGTCATCTCTTATTTTATTTAAATAATTGCTTTGTAAAGTCAATATTCTAGCACTAGCACTAGCACTAGTAAAAGTATAATATAGAGTAAAAGATTTTTGCTGCAAATTTAACTGAAAAAATCAAAAGTATTTAATACCGAGGGAGGGAATCGAACCCTCACGTCAAAGACACCGGATTTTGAATCCGGCGCGTCTACCAATTCCGCCACCTCGGCTTAAGAGTAAAATACTAAAATACTTAGTTTTTTTACAAGAGTGGTAGGTTAGCATAACTTACTTGCTTGTATCAAATGCTTTGAGTTGGGAAAAAAATCCCTTTTTTATTGATATGATTAAAATTAGACTCAGATCTAATGTTGATTAATTTTAATAGTGATTCACTAATTTTTAAGTTATAGGAAAAAATGAACGAAGTAAAAAAGATATATTTAAAAGATTACAAAGAGCCAAGATATCAAGTTCCAAATGTAGATTTAGTTTTTAATATTGAAGATTCTAAAACTATTGTTTCTGCAAAATTAATAATTAATAGAAACGAAAAAGATAGTAATAAAAAAGAGCCATTTCTTTTTTATGGTGATAAAGATGTAAGGTTACTTAAAATTTTTATTGATGAAAAAGAGTTAACTACAGAAGAATATAAAATTCAAGATAGTAATATGTTACTATTTACAGAAAAAGATAATTTTATTCTTCAGACTGAAGTTGAAATTGATCCAAGTCAAAATAAATCTTGTTCAGGACTTTACAAATCAAACAATCTTTACTGTACTCAAATGGAACCTGAAGACTTTCGCAAAGTTACTTACTATCCTGATAGACCAGATGTTTTAAGTAAATTCACAACTACTATTATTGCTGATAAAGATAAATATCCAACGCTTCTTTCTAATGGAAATTTAATTTCAGAAAAAATTACTGAAGATGGTAAAAAGGAAGTTGTTTGGTCCGATCCGTTCCCTAAACCTTGTTATTTATTTGCCCTAGTTGCTGGAGATTTAGGTGTAATTTGTGATTCTTTTAAAACGAAAAGTGGGCGTGATGTCTTACTAGAAATTTATTGTGATAAAGGAAATGAAGATAAGTGTTGGCACGCAATGGATTCTTTAAAGCGTTCTATGAAGTGGGATGAGGATAGGTTTAATCTTGAATATGATTTAGATCGATTTATGATGGCAATTACTGATGATTTTAATGCAGGAGCAATGGAGAATAAAGGTTTAAATATTTTTAATTCAAGTTGCGTTTTAGTTTCTCCAGAAACCGCAACTGATGATAATTATTTTTTTGTTGAAAGAATTGTTGCACACGAATATTTTCATAATTGGACTGGGAACAGAGTAACTTGTAGAGATTGGTTTCAATTAACTCTTAAAGAAGGGTTAACTGTTTTAAGGGATCAAGAATTTAGTTCTGATTATCACACGCGTAGTGTTCAAAGAATAGATGATGTTAGTTTTCTTAGAACCGTCCAATTTGATGAAGATGCAGGCCCTAATGCGCATCCTATAAGATCGGAATCATTTACAGATATTTCAAATTTTTATACAGCGACAGTTTATGAAAAAGGTTCTGAAGTTATTAGAATGATACTAAGTATGTACGGAGAAGAAGCTTTTCAAGCTGGAATAGTAAAATATTTTGAGCTTTTTGATGGTCAGGCTATAACCACGGAAGATTTTCTTCATGCTATGGAAGAAGGTGTTGGGAAAGAGTTGAAGCAATTTAGAAATTGGTATTCGCAAGCTGGAACTCCAATAGTTAAGGTTGAAACAAATTACAATGAAGGTGATGGGAAGTACGAATTAAAATTATCACAAACTTGTCCTGACACGCCAAATCAAACTAATAAAAAACCTTTCGTTATTCCGCTAGCTGTGGCTTTACTTGATAATTTAGGAAGAGAAATTGATTTTGAATGCGAAGATGTTAATGCAAAAACTTCAATTTTGGAGTTAAGCGAAAAAGAAGAAATATTTATTTTTAAAAACGTACCTGAAAAGCCAATTTTATCTATTAATAGAAATTTCACAGCTCCAGTTATTATTGAGCAATCTTTAAGTCTTAGTGAAAGGATAGAGCATTTAAGGCTTGAAAACGATCCTGTGAATAAATACATAGCTGGACAAGTTTTGCTTACTGAAGAACTTGTAAGATTAGTTAAAGCAGGAAGCACTGCTGAGCTTTCTCAAGAAATTCTTAGTGCTTACGGAAGTTCTCTTTATCAGGAAAACATCTCCACTGCTTTGAAAGCAAGGCTAATTGAACCTATTCCAGTTTCTTCTTTAGTATCTGATTTAAAGATAATTAATTATGAATCTGCTCAAAAAGTTTATAATTTATTCTGTAGAAAATTTGCTCTGAAACATTATGAAAAAATGCTTGAAATTTATAACTTATTTAATAAAGAACTTAATAGTGAATATAAATGGCTCAAGGAAGATGTTTCAAAAAGAAATTTAAAAAATAAAGTTTTGTTTTTTTTGGTGCATTCTGGCTCAAGTGAAGCAGTAAATTTAGCTTTTAAGCAATATCAAAACTCAAACAATATGACAGATGCTATAAAAGCATTAGAATGTCTTGCTCTTAAAAATTGTGAACAATTTAATAATGCTTCAAAAGACTTTTATGATAAATGGAAAAATAATGATTTAGTTATGCTTAAATGGTTTAGAATTATCGCTCTTAGAGATAAGTCAGATGTTTTAAGTGATATAGAAGAAACTTCAAAGCTAACTTGTTTTATTCCTTCACGACCAAATCATATACGTGCTCTTTACGCAAAGTTTACTGTAAATCACACTCATTTTCATCATATTTCTGGTAAAGGTTATAAATTTATTGCAGATAAAATGATAACTATTGCGGATTTTAATCCAGATTTATCTGCAAGCTTTGCAAAACAATTTTCTAAATACCCTAAAATGGACAAAAAAAGACAATCTTTAATAAAAAAAGAACTTAAAAGAGTTAAAAGCGAAATTAAGGATATGAAAAATTCTCTTCGAGTTATAGAGATTATAAATAATACAATTAACTCAGTTTAGCTTTTTTTATAGGATGGATGAGAAGAGAGAATAGTTTTCAGCCTAACTAAAGATGGGTCTTCTAAAGATAGTAAATAATTTACTTTTTTAAAGAAAGAATTTAATTTATTTTCAGAGGGCTTTTCGATATGAATTCTTCTAGTATAATCAATGCAGTAGGCAAGGCTAATTTTTTTGCATTCAACATTATTAATTAAACTTTCATTTTTTAAAAAAAGATGAACTTCGTTAACTAAGGAAGTGCAGTTAGCACTAAGGTTAGAAGTAAAGTTTATTTTATTTTCATAAAGAGATGCGTAGAACGATGCAGAGATAGTCTCAGTGGAAGTTACATTAGCTTCTTTTATTAAAATTTCAGCAATTCTTGCAGGCCTTGGGTTAAAACTTAAACCTTCTTCTCTTTTTTCTTTTGCAGAACCTTTTTCTATGGAATCTTTAAAGGCAGTTACCACATGTTCTAATTCAATTGAACTCAAAGTTCGACTAAGAATTCCGTAAAGGGAAGGGGAGTCTAATTTGAGATTTCCAGAAAACACAGAGTTATAGTAAACAAAATAACAAAAAAAAGGTATTAGCTTGGTTTGGTGAATTTAAATCTTTTAAAAGATTCCTGCCTTTTGTAAAGGTTAAGATTTGATGGGGAGGTGTAAGACACAGGTTAGTTTTTAGTGCTTATAAACTAAGAGTGTGAAAACCTAGTTGTTTATGAAATGAAGTTTTTTATAGGCATAAGTCACTTAAATAACTAAAGATAAAATCTTTGTGTATCCTGTTTAAGCTTGTTATTATCTTTAACAAACCTTTTGATTATAGGTACTTATCATAATTTTGCTTGTTGTACCTACTGTTAGAGACAAGTCTATGGTATCAATGGTTAGTCGGTTTTTGCATTTCTAGCGCTTTTTAAACCACAGGTTTTTGCTTTTACGGAACACGATTTTATGAAAAAAAATAGCTGTTATTATTTCATAGTTCTTAAAGTTTTTTCTTTATTAGCTTTTTATATGCTTACTTTTTCCTTGGCTGTAATTAATCCAGTTTTAGGAGAGCTTGCGCCTGAAGAAAAAATGGAAATAAAGACACCTTCTTATTTTCCAATTATGTCTCAATTTAAGCCAGAGCTTGGAACTTACGTTTATGATGTTAGTTGGCAAGGTATTCCAGCAGCTACTGTGTCTTTTGTTGTTGATAAAGAAGGTTATGACTATAAGCTTTCAACTCGAGTTAAGACTTCTAAAGGAGTAAGTATTTTTTACAAATTGAAATACAATGCAAATGCTTCGCTTTCTTCCATAGATCTTTACCCAAAAGATAGTTACTACTACGAAAAAGAGAATTCTAAAGAAAAAATTACTACAATAACATTTACGCCAGATGGATTTATTACTTCAAAAAGAATTAAAAACGGTAAAGATGATGGCACTTCGCACTTTAAAACCAATAATATGACTCTAGAGCCTTTCTCGGCTGCATTTCTTGCAAGGAGCTTAACTTGGGATAAGAATGAAGTTAGAGAGTTTGATACTTATGTTGGAAAAAGTAGGTATATAATCAAACTAACAGGGCTTGATAAAATAAAAATGGATGTCAATGGTCAGGAGAGGGATGTTTGGGTTGTAAGTCCCGAAGTTAAAAAACTAGGCAAGAAAAAATATAGCAAACTAAGAAAAGCAAAAATATATATTACTGCTGATTCTAAGAGAGAGCTCTTAGAAATTAAAAGCCAAGTCTTTATTGGTTCTGTAAAGACAAAATTAGAGTCTTTTACTCCACTGCCTTATAGAAAAGGATCTACTTTAGTTCAAGCCAAAACTGAAAAAATTAACTTTTAATCAAACAAAATAAATGACTAGAAAATTTTTTGGAACTGATGGAATTCGTGGCGTTGCTAATGTTTCGCCTTTAGATCCGGCAAGTCTTATTAAGCTTGGTAAGGCTATTGTTAGAGTTTTTGATGCAAGGCGAGGGTCTCATAAAATTCTAATAGGAAAAGATACTAGGTTATCTGGCTATATGATAGAAACTGCTTTAGCGGCTGGAATTACCTCAATGGGAGGAAATGTTTACTTGGTTGGTCCTTTACCCACTCCTGGAATATCTTACTTAACTGGAAGCATGCGTGTGGATGCTGGAATTATGATTTCTGCATCTCACAATCCATTTGAAGACAATGGAATTAAAATTTTTGGAAGAGATGGTTTTAAATTGCCAGATGAAATTGAAGCTCAAATTGAAGCTGAAATGTTAAGTGAAGATTTAGATACTCATACAGTGGGTCCTCAGGATATTGGAAAGGCGAAACGTATAGATGACGCAGTTGGGAGATATGCGGTTTACTTAAAAAATTGTTTTCCAAAAGATATTAATATCGATAACTTAAAGATTGGTTTTGATTGTGCCAATGGAGCGGCATATCAAGTGGCACCACTTGTTTTTGAAGAATTAGGTGCTGAAGTGGTAGTTAGAGGAAATAACCCTAATGGTAAAAATATAAATGCTGGTTTTGGAAGTCTTTACCCGCAAGTTGTTTCTGAGCTTGTTCAAGAAAGAAAGCTAAACATTGGAATTTCTCTCGATGGGGATGCGGATAGAGCTATTATCGTTGATGAAAAAGGCAAAATTTATGATGGTGATATGATCCTAGGGATTTGTGCTAAATTTTTAAAGTCTGAAGGTAAGCTACTAAAAAATAAAGTTATCTCAACTGTGATGTCTAACTTAGCATTAGACAAGTTTTTAGCAGAAGATGGTATACAGCTAGAAAAAGTTCAAGTTGGAGATAGGTATGTTTTAGAAAAAATGAAACAAGATGGTTTGGTTCTTGGTGGAGAGCAATCTGGTCATACGATTTTTTTAGATCATGCAAACTCAGGTGATGGAATACTTACTGCCTTAAAAATTGTAGAAGTTATGCTTCGCGAGAAAAAACCACTCTCTGAATTAGCCAAAGATTATAAGAGATTTCCTCAAGAAATAGTAAATGTCAAAGTTTCTAAAAAGCCTGAAATTTCTAGTTTAGAAGAGGTTTCTTCTCTAATTGCAGAGACTGAAGAAAAGTTAAAAGATAGTGGGCGTGTACTAGTGAGATATTCCGGAACGGAAAATAAAGCGCGAGTTATGGTTGAGTGTGAAGATTCTAAACAATGTAAAAAACATGCTAATAATATTGCAGGAGCAATAGAGAAAGCTATAGGAGCTGTATAAGAAGCTTTTAACTTAGTGAGCTTTTCGTTATTTATTATAAATTAGACTATGAATTTTATACAATGAAGTTCAATATAACAGATTTAAAAAGTATTGAAACGGTAGCTATCAATTTTTCAAAAGAGATCAAACCAGAAATTCAGATTGGTTTAATTGGAGAATTAGGTGCTGGAAAAACTACTTTCACTTCATATTTACTTAAAGCTCTGGGCTATGAAGAAAATATCTCGAGCCCAAGTTATGCGCTCTGTAATGAATACCAACTTTCAAATTTTATTATTGAGCATTGGGATTTATATCGCTTAGGTGGAGTTCCTGAAGAGTTATTAGAACCTCCTAATTCTAAAACTTGTAGAATTATTGAATGGGCTGATAAGTTTGAAGAAATTCAAAATTTTTTGGATTTAACAATAAGCTTTACTTGTAATTATGATACAAATGATAGGGATTTATTTATTAACAAAAAATGATTATGAATAAATATATATTTATATTTATATTAGTTTTCTCTGCCTCGGCACATGCTGCGCCTAAGAAAACTTGGAAAATAGGAATGCCGGTATGTTTAACAGGAGATTGTGCTTCTGATGGAGATGCTTCTCTAAAAGGAGCAATGTTAGCCGCTAAAGAACTTAACCAAAAAGGTGGGGTTTTAGGTAGAAAAATAGAAATAATTCCAGATGATAGTGCAGATGCAATTAGTGGTGCACGTGCAGTAACAAGCTTTAAAAAACTCAGTTTAGATAAAGAAATAAAATATTTTATCGGACCTACGTGGAGTCCCGGAGGTCTTGCCTTAGCTCCTATAGTTGCAAAAGAAAGAGATAAAATAATAGTTTCTCCGTCTTTGGGAATTAGTGACTTTCATAAAGCTGGAGAGAACATCTTTAATGCACGAGGAGTTGAGGAAGCAGGAACAAGAAAATTAGCTAAATATGCTTATAAGAAAGGTTTTAAAACAGCAGTAGTTTTAAGCAGTCAACAACCTTGGGAATTAGCGCAAGGAATATTTTTTAAAGAAGAGTTTGAAAAACTTGGAGGAAAAGTTTTAGCTAAATATGAGCCTCTTCCAAGTGATATTGATGTTAAAACTGAAATATTAAAAACTGTAAAACTAAAACCAGATGTTATTTTCTTTTCTGCCGTGGTACAACTTGGACTTTTAGCAAGAGAGTTAGTGAATTATGGATATGATGGGCCTAAGCTTGCAGCCTGGATTGATGAAGTTAGAATAAAAGATGCCAAGGGCGGACTTGAAGGAGTCATCATAGCAGATTTCTTAAATCCTAGCGAAGAATTTATTAAAAAGTATAAAAAGGCTTACAACAACGAAACTATGCCTCTTACTGCATCAACTGCTTATGATACTATTATGCTATATGCAAAGGCGATAAAAGAAGCTCGAACTTTTGATGTGAAAGTTGTAAGTAAAAAAATAAAAAAAACTACTCTTTTAGGTGTTTCAGGAAAATTAGGTTTTGATATGGAAGGTTGTGCTGTTAGAGAACCTCAAATTAAAGTTTTGGTAGGAGAGAAGTTAGAAAAATTTTAAGAATTTGAAATAATTTAAGCAGTAGTTAAATTATTGTGAAAACGGTAGAGCTCTTTGATAGTTGGTCTATGTATTTTTAAAGATTCCCAGTTTGTTATAGTTTGAGGAGTCCAAATAGTTGGTGTTAAGCTAAAAATTGGATCGTTTTCAAAGCTACCATGAATATAGATATCATCAATATAGTTACTAGGAAGATCGTCCCATAATCTTACATCTCGATCTATTCCTTCTCTAATTTCAACATCCATAACTGTTGGTATTTTATAATTAAATTTTATTCCTTTTTTAAATAAAAAAGCTTTAAATCTATCATCTGAACAAGTAACAAAACATTTAGCTCTAGCTGTTTCTCCATCGTTACTTAAGATAGACCATTCGTAGTTTGGAGGATAGTCAGTTTTTATTTCTTCTGTCCAATCTCTTAGTAAACGGTTGACAGCTTCCATCATACGTAAACTTTCTCCTTCAATGATAAATTCATAAACAGTCATTAAATCTTCATGAGGTCTACTACTATATTCAGTAGCACCAAGAGCATCTTCTAATCTTACAAATCCTTTCCCATTTTTAAAATTAAATAAAACTCTTCCATATGGAATTCTTTCATTCTTATACCAATTTTCATATGTAACTTCACTATTTCTGTTTTTTCTACACCATTTTTTATAATCTGATTTTAAAGATTTAATATGATCTTCTGACATCCAAAAATCCTCTCGACCTTCAACAATAAAAGCTTCCTTTTCATATACAATTTTAGTTTCTAAGCCAGCTGAAATAATCGCAGTTATTTTTGCTGTCCACTCGGCTTGAGCTTTCATTATATTTCGACGCATATATTCTTCTCTTTTTTCTTCGTATTTTACTTCCATTAGTTTAGCCAACTCTTCATCATAAGGTGGAAATTCTACTCTTTGCTGAAATAAAGTTGGACCACCATCTAGTTCTGGTATTACTAAGTGAACTGTATAACCAACAGCATCAGGAGCAATACCTTGGTTAACTCCAAGATCTTCAGTTCTATAGCCTTTAAGTTCAGGTAAGAAAGAAGGGTGAAAATTTATAATTATCCCTTGAAAATTATTAACTGTATCGTCATGAAGATATTTCTTAAAATTAGACAATACCCAAATATCAACTTGACTTTCGTCAGAAATTCTTTGAAGCTCTTCACCAAATTCTCTTCGAAATTTTTGACCTTTTTTGTCATAAGGCCGAATGTGAAGCATACACGTAGGATCGTCTGCTTGTTTTATGCGATTTAGGTTAACTACTTCAGAAAAAAAAATCACGACTTTTTCTAGGAAGAACGATATCTGTAATATCAAAAAAACCTGGATAGCATGTGTTGAAGTTATTTAATGCATTTAAATTATGAGCTTCTTTATCTCCTACTAGCATTATTTTTTGTTTTTGATCTGGAGGAATTACTAAAGCATTCTCTAGTACGAAAAAAGCTTTAGGTCCGATTGGAGTTCTGTGAAGTCTGTAATCTCTGTGATTTACGTTTTTTTCAGGAAGTAAAGAATCAGGGAGCTTGGGAGAGCGCAAATCTAATAAATCTGTAATTGGTGAACTATCTGATATATTTGTTTCGAACATAACTACTTATTTATTTATAGTAATATAAATATTTCAAGTCAAATCTTAGTTGATCGTGTTTTAAAAAAGTTTATTTAGCGATTCTAAGCTGATCCATTTTAAAGTCATATTTCATTATATCTGAGAAATGTCTCTTATTTAATGCTCAAATATTCATTTAATATCAAACTCTTTTTTTGACCTATTCCTTTAATCATTTTTAAAGATTGGTGTTTTTCTTCTGCTTTTAGCTGTTTACTTTTGTTAATAAGTAAGTTCTTTGATTCTAAAATTTTTCCCCCTAATATTTCTGAAATACCAGGAATAAGTTCAAAATCTGAAGCTTTTGCAAAACTTAAGTTAATTTTATTTCCTTTAGCAAATTTGGATTCTGCATCTGTAGAGTGATATTGAGCAAAGAGGGGATCTTTATGAAAACTGTATTTTATTTGCTTGATAACAAAGTTAAGAATTAAAAAAGTGCTTAAAAGAATCTCTAAGCCTATGTATTTATCTTTCATATAGTAATAATCGATTATTTTAATGAAAAGTTCACTTTGCACGTATTGGCCATTCAGAGATTTAAGTGTTGTGAAGGAG
>CALJRW010000084.1 GCA_937976335.1 uncultured bacterium
CATTAAATAGGATTCCGCAATTTAGATACTTATCAAAGGATTTTAGAACTTCATCTCGAAGACAGCCGTACTTGTGTTCAAAAAACTCCTCCCACTGCCACTCAAACTCTTGGCGATATTCGTAAATTATTCGATATAAAACGCTCTCAGTAAGATTTCTTTTGCGATACCTAGAAACTCGTCTACGAGAAGCTTCCCAACTCGAAAGCTTCATATTCCAATAATCGGCAATTTTTAAGAAAAGTTGCTTGATTAAGCTAAGATTGTTTGTTGATTAATACTGAGGAAGAGATTTGAACTCTTATATTAGCAGCTTTTTGTTGTTTTATCATTACAACTGTTATGTGGGATTATTAAATAATCTAGGTCATTTGTGTGCCTAGCACTCCCTATATTCTAGAGCTTTTATAGAAAAACTTATTACCCTCACTGGAAAAGAGAAAGATCTCGATAAAGAACATTTAGCGACTCTTACTGAAATTTGGCAAGAAGCGAAGGAAAAACTTATTCAGAACAATGATTGGATTGCATTAAGAGAAGCACTTATACAAATAACTGAGAGCTTAGAACTAAAAAAAGAGAGCACATCAGCTTTTTCTATTATAGTTGATCTTAGTGCTCTCTTAATGGAGAGCGATAAACAACAACTTAAGAGACTACTTAAACTTGCAAAAAACAAGAGTGTACTTGTAGGGCACTATGATAAAATACTTGAAGATTGGAGGGATGTAAAAAGAGAAATTAGCGAAGGTAACTTTGGCGCTATTTCAAATTTCCTACTCACTCTACGAGAATACAATGTGGAGTTCCCTCTAGAACTAACACTACTCTTTAAGAATCTTTCTTCGATAAACTCAATGGCGACAAATGCTGGCTTCTCAAATGGCTTAATAGGAGCGCTTGCGTATGAGGGTGAACGCAATATAGATTAGTTTTAGTAGTTGAGACTTAGTCTGTTGTAGTTCACTTAACAGCCAAGGATATTCCAAGGACATTCGTACCACTAACTTTTTGAATAAATAAATAGAGTTAGCGGGTACTAATTCAAAATTGCTACGTAACATAGCTCTAAAACTTTAATTATTATTTTTTACGTTTGTGCTTCTGGGGCAACTCCTATAGTTGCAGTACTTCTTGCAAATGGGCTTTCTCCTGGAGCCGGCATTGCTTTTTTATTAACTGGCCCTGCCACTAACTTAAGTACAGTTGGTGTGCTTAGTAACTTACATGGGAAAAAATTCGCCTTACTCTTTACTGGAACAGTTGTTTCAATAGCTATAACGCTCGGTATGTTAGTTAACTTTTTTATAGCAGATACAAACTTCTTACATGCAAATTTAGAGCACGAAGAACATCTTGGAATCATTTACCAAATATCTGCCTTTCTTTTATTACTAATTTTTGCCTACTCAATTTTAAGACAAGGACCAAGAAAGTTTTTTGGACACGTCTTAAATGCTTCGTAAATTAAACTAACTAACTCTTAAAAGATCTTCCCAATTAGTTGTGTACAGTTTTGATTTTTTTTCACTCCTGTAACGTAATCTTTCATTAATTCCCTCTGCTGCATATCTAACTGTTTTAGAGCCCATTTTGTTATTAATTTGATCTACTACTTTTATCAGAGATGCACATAGCTCTTTTTGATCTTTTTTAAAAATACCAAGTTGCTTTTCATATTGTGAAACAATTCCATTTAAAACAACTCCTGCCTTTTTATATCCAATACCTTTTTGAAAAATCTTCTCTAAGCATTCAAAAGTAGCACTTATTAAAAGAGAAGTATCATTTGTTGGAGTTATAAATTTTTTCTCATAACTTTTTGAATAACGTAAGTGACTTTGAAGATAATTACTACTTCTTATAAATATCCCAATTTTATACGCATAACTTCCCTGCTCTCGGAGCTTATATGCAGCACGCGCAGCAAAACTTGCAAGCGCTTCACCTAAAGGCTCAATTTCTATAATTGGATTTTTAAAAGAACGAGAACGAATAATTTGTTTTTTAGGAGCATGTTTTTCTTCAAAACTAATATGTGAGCTGCCTTGCAGCTCTTTTAAAGTTTTAAGACCAAAAATTTTTAAATTTTTTCTTACCCAAACATCCGGCATTTCCGTAAATTGATAAGCCGTATCTATTCCATAAAACTTAAGAAACCTCGCACTCTCTCTACCTATTCCCCAAACATCAGAAACTTTAAAAGAAATTAGTTCTTTATCAATTTCTGACTTTGTTTTAATAATCTTAATTCCTTTGAGAGATAAATCAACTTTTGCTTTATGCACTGCAACTTTTGCAAGAGTTTTTGTTGGAGCTATTCCAACAGATACTGGAATGCCAGTCCATTTTCTAATTTTTTCTTTTAAATCAATTGCAAAATATTTTAAATCCTCTCTAGGTATATTACTTAAATCAAGAAAAGCTTCATCAATTGAATAAATACTCACTCTTGGCGCTGCCGAAAGAAGTATCGTCATCACTCTTTGCGACATGTCAGCATAAAGAGAAAAATTAGAGGAAAAAGTGTAGACCTTATGTTTTCTAATTAAGTGCTTAACTTTAAATACAGGTTCCCCCATTTTAATGCCTAGCGCTTTTGCTTCTCTAGATCTCGATACAATACAACCGTCATTACCAGAGAGTACAACAACTGGCTTACCCTTTAGCTTTGGATTAAAAACAACTTGGCAACTAACAAAAAAGCTATTGCAATCAACTAATCCTATCATATTTAAGCCTAACTACTGTCACTTACAGACAGTACTCACAACATAACTAACCACTCCCCAAATTTCAAAATCAACCTCATCTACATTTCTAATAACAAGAGTTTGGTATTTTTGATTTTCAGGACGCAGAAATATTTTTTCAACTCCTTGGTAATATCTTCTAAGCATTAACTCTCCATTATAAATCGCTATCACTATATCTTTATTTTTCACTTGAATTGATCTATCTACTATCAACAAATCATTAGTCTTTATCCCTGCCCCAAGCATTGCATAACTATTAGCTCTCATAAAAAAAGTAGCGACTGAATTTTTAACTAAGTACTTATTCAAATCAAGTTCACATTCAATAGAATCAGCAACAGGAGACGCAAAGCCTGTTGCAGTAGATGAAAGGTTAACTGAAGATTTAAGTGAGTCAAAATCTGGTTTATATTTTGAGCTATATTTTTTGTAATTATTTTCAGACAAAATTTCCTCCTAAATTAAAACCTAACTTATCTGCAGGACTAATTACTCCACAGGCACCTTTCTTTGCCACATGAGTGTAGATCATAGTTGTTTTCAGACTATTGTGCCCCAATAACATTTGAATTGTTCTAATATCTGCTCCATCTTCTAAAAGATGTGTTGCAAAAGAATGCCTAAAAGTATGCGCTGATATTTTCTTATAAACTCCAGCTTGAAGACTTGCTCGTTTTATATGCTTTGTTAAAGAACTAGGATGTAAGTGATGTCTTCTAACTCTACCTGTTCTTGGATCTTTAGATGTCTTGTAAGAAGGGAAAACATACTGCCAACTCCAGTCCCAAGGAGCAGTTGGATATTTTCTTTCAAGCGCATAATCCATCGAAGCACCACCTAAATTTTTTCCTTTTAATAACTTGTCTTCTTCTAAATACTTATGGCTAATTTTTAAATGTTGAATTAAATATTCTTTGATCAATAAAGGTAAAGGAACAGCTCTATCTTTTTTACCCTTTGACAATCTAATAAACAACTGATTTCTATCAAAATCAATATCCTTAACTCTTAATCTTAAAACTTCATTTAATCTTAAACCTGCACCATAAAGTAAAGTTACAATTATTTGATATTCACCTTTTAGATTATTAATAATTTTTTTTACAGCCTTTTTAGAAAGCACTGTAGGAACAAGTTGTGGTTTTTTAGAACGAGAATAAGAACTAAAGTTGCCAAGATCTACCCCCAATACTTCCCTATATAAAAAAACTAAAGCATTTAATGCTTGATTTTGAGTACTAGAAGATACAAGCCTTTTATTAGCTAAATAAGAAAGAAAAGTTGAAATATCATATTCATGATTCTCTATCAGCTTGTTCAATGACTTATACTGATGAAATTTAATATATCTTTTAATCCACTCTACATAAGTTTTTTCCGTTGCGTAGCTATAACCTTTAACTCGTATTTTGCTAATAGTTTTAGGAATAATTTTTTGGTTTTTCATACAATAGATCCTATTATTTTCATATATAGAAAAATAATAGAAAATACTTACAAAAGTCAATGTTTAATAAAGAAGTAAAAGTGTTTTAAAGTATTTTTTTAATATTAATTGATGTTTAGAAATAAAATTTATATTTTTTTATTACTCTTTCTCTAGTTCCTCGAAAATCAAGTTGAACTAGAGAAAACTTAGGGTGCATCAGTAGTTTTCTCTGGATCCTATTTGTTGAATATTTTCCTAATCTTAGAGAATCTTGTATAGTATTACTATGGCGCATCAGCAGATGGTTGAGCGTCTGATTAATATAACTGTTAGGTAGCTGAATGAAATGCTAGGTTTGAGATGAAAAATATTGGAATAATTGGTCCTGGACGTATAGCAACTAACTGTTTTGCTCCAGCTCTTGCTAAAGTACATGGAGCACAGTTATGGAGTGTACTTAGTCGAGATCTTTCACGGGCAAAAAAATTTGCAAAAACCCATAGGGCAAATTCAAGCCAGCCAGCATTTGATAATTTAGATGAGATGTTGTCCGATCCAGAACTTCACGGAGTCATTATCACACTTCCTGATAAACTCCATGCAAAATATTCACTTGCAGCTTTAAATGCAGGGAAACATGTATTAGTTGAAAAACCTATGACGACTGATAGCGAGTCTGCTCGCGTACTTACACTTGCAGCGAAAAAATTCAATCTATGCCTTGCTGTTGGTTATAGCTATCGTTGGAATGCAGGTCATAGAAAAATCAAGCAAATGATAGAGGATGATTATATTGGTGAGTTGCGCCACATACGCGTTCATTGGTCATGGCAGGCCGTGGATGGAAATGGATGGCGTGCTACACCCAATCTTGGACGTTGGTGGAGTATGGGTGGAGTTGGTACGCATTGCTTAGATTTAATAAGGTGGTTTATGATTCCGTCTTGTGGGGAAATTGCAAAAATTGTTCCGCTAGTAACAACTGGTATATGGAATCGTCCACACGACGAAACAGCTCTTGTTAATATGAAATTTGAATCTGGTGCTACTGGTGAGTTTACCTCATCAGTCCTGTTTCAATCACCAAATCGCATTGAAATTTATGGAGACGCAGGATATATTTCTTGCGAAAATACTTTAAATTGGCAAGGTACTGGTCGCATAACTTCACATGATGGAGAAATTGATTTTCAGACTCAAAACCCTTTTGAAGCCGAAGTACAAGACTTTGTAGAAGTTATTCGAACAGGTGGCAATCCAGAAGTTGGTGGTGTAGAAGCTACCAGAAACATTGAAATTTTAGAAGAAATTTCTAATTTAAGTGGAGTTTTATGATACGCTACCTAACAAGTACCGTCTCCAGATTCTCGCTTCGCTCGAACTGGAGCGGCTCAACGTTCTGCTGACTAAATGACTTACGTAATTGCAATAAATTCTGTTTCTGGAGGAGGAAAAACTGCCCTTAGTTTATTATTGGCTGCTCAACTTGATAATTCTAAAATAATTGCTTTTGATGACTATGAGGAAACTAATTCATACCCCGACGAACTATATGAATGGTTTGATCGTGGTGCAAATGTTAACGAGTTTTCCTTTCCTGAAATGGCAAAAGATGTAGCAAGTGTAGTAGCTAGATGTGAAAGAGCCTTCTTGATTCTTGACTATCCTTTTGGTCGAAGTCACAAGCAACTCGATGTAACTATCGACCTTTCTGTCTATATAGACACGCCGATAGATATAGCACTTGTTCGTTGGATTAAGAGAGATCTTCTAGACAGTAATAATATCTCAGATAGCAGTCTTCGAAGCCAATTGAAAACAGATTTATCAAATTTTTCCCAAAAAGGAAGAAATCTCTATATTGATCATATAAATCGATATAGAGATTCAAGCGATTTAGTGCTTGATGGTACTAAGGAGTTGAATCAATTAGTTGAGGAGATTATACTAATCACAGCAGAACAATAGCGCTGAAATTATGCCCCGCTCCTCGAGGCAAATTTCACGCAAACCGTTATGCTCCCTACAATCTTGCCATAAAAAGTTAAGTTACATACCATTATAATTCCTCATAACAACTGGTACATGTTAAAGTTTTTTGTGCTAGAATGTTAGATCAACGTAAAGATAAGAATGTAAGCAAACTGTCAGCTGGTCGATTGGCAGACCTTAAAGAATCACTTTCTGATGAAGACTCTAGTAGGCTTAATCGTTATATTGAACAAGCTGACTCTGATATCGCAGCTTTAAAAGAGACTATGTTTGATCTTGCGGAACAAGTACTCACGGCACATCATGAAAATGCGTTCACTGGTGTAATCGTAGAAGATTCAAGTGCCCGATTTCTCGGACGATTTGTGTGGAAAGTCTTAGATCCTGATAAAAATCTACCACTTTCTCTAGCTCGACCAAATACTGTTCGGAAGAGTTGGATGGATTCTGATAATGGAGCAGATAGAATTTCTAATCACAGTTTTGTTCAGCATGGAGATATTTGGAGTGCGGGTGATAACCCTTTGGTCGTGAGTGAATTTTCTAGGAGTGGAAATGATCTAAAAGGTCTTTGTCATTTTTTAAGGCAAGAAGATAGGTCACCAAACTTGGCGATTCTTAGTACGAACGATAAATGGCTTCCTGAAGATCTCAAACAGTATGCGAGTAGAGTGATTGTAGCAGACAAAGGCGAGAAACAGCTGGGTTTTACTTATATGCATGACAATAAGGTTTTGAACGGAGTAACTAAACGAACCCCTGATATGAATGATGATCTTCCTGCTAACATGAACAGAGAGTCGATGGTGTTAGAGACTTGGACCCAACTAGAGGACGGTGAAAATCCAGTGGTTAAAAAACTTGCTATGAATTACGTGAACAAATCTTTAAATAATTTAGTTGATGAGTTTTAACCCTTGAGCCAGCCTAAATATATGACTTAAAAAAACAGAGATAAAACTTCTTAATCAGACTGAGAAAAAATAACTAAAACGATAAAAAGAACAAACAAAATGTAAATCTCAGGCAGGGGTAACGTAAACCGGTAGATAACCGAAAACCCCCTATCAACAATACGACTAACGGAAAACCAAATTCCCTCTAGTAGGCATTCTAGGAGCAAACATCCCTATAGGCATACTCTTAGAACTATCTCCCCTAAGCCACGCCCTATAAACTCTACGAGCTAACGTAGCTAAACTCTTAACCCACTTTATATAACCAACCCTTGCTTCCTTATTTTGTGAAAAACACCACATTTTTCTTCTCAGGTAGTAAATCTTATAAAGCGAAAGAGATTAGTTATTTAGAGTTTTGTATTGCAAGTTATTTGAAGTAAGTGCAGAAAACAAGCTAATTTTCTGGTAAATTTTGCAAATCATATTTATAAGACCTGCGCAAAACCTAT
>CALJRW010000085.1 GCA_937976335.1 uncultured bacterium
GACTAAGGCTAGGGCGAAGGCTAAGACTAGGAATTATTTTCTTCGATTCTTAAGTTCATGAAAGTGGCTTTCTGCTTATCCGCCTCTATAGTTCTATTACTCTTTAATCTCAAACATATTTGAATATTTACAGCTCATATGCTATTTTTATTTCCTTAACTAATAGGATTAAAAAATGGGAAAAGGCGACAAAAAAACTAAGAGAGGAAAAATCTTTGCTGGTAGTTTTGGTAATACAAGAAGAAACAAAAAAACACAATCTAAGAAATAGTTGCAGAGAATTAAGTCATAAAGAAAAAAAGGCTGCTGGTTAAAAAACCAACAACCTTTTTCTTAGTCTATCTAATCTATACTATCTAAATCGATGACTAATCTTTTGTGTATTAAATGCCAAATCGTTTGGATAAGATATTGTTCCACTAGAGTTTATTTCATCTGAGAATAAATCTTCAGTACCTGAAGTTTTAAAATTTAAAGCATTAATCTTTCCGTAAAACTCAAAAGTACCATTTGCGTAGACTTGTGCAAATGGAGAGTAAAGGTGAAGTTTAATTTTTGCTTTACCATTTAGTTTTAATTGATCAGTTCCAGAATAAAACATTTTCAATTGCTTTGGTGAATTAGAAGCATTGATTACATTTTTCCCATTAATACTGTTATGGCTAATTTTTTCAAAATGAACTTCGATAGTTTTATCGCTTGCACTTGGTGCGATATCTAATTGAGGTTTACCACCTTGAAAATCTATTTCTCTGATAAGATATTTACCAATATCATTAGCGCTAGTTAAAGTTAGCGTTTTGTTCTGAATAATAATTTTATCATAACAATCGCTAGTAGTGTAATCGTTTACTCCGACCAGAACACCTTTTTTGCTTGATACACCCAAAGCTAATGTGTCATGGCTTGAGATAGTAATTGAATCTCCTCCAGATGGACATTTTGTTGCCCAATTATCTGTAAGTACTAAATCACTTAAGTGACAACCTGGACCTTCGCATCCTGCACTATTGTTATCAGTTATTCTAGATTCTGATGAAGCGTTAATTCCATCAGTCTTATTCGTTTCTCCAGATCCATGAATATTAGAGGAAGAAGTTACAATGATATCTCCTTGTGATTGTATATTACAGTTATTTGAAGCTGCACCTATCTTCCAAGTTCCTCCTACTTCAGTAAACTTTTTAGACCAACAAGCTGAACTACCACCTAAATCAGCGTATTGATGTCCATAAATTCCACTATCATCATAAATATCATCAATAAATGCTCCATGAACAAAGGTATATAAATGAACACCTCTGTCTGGGTTATTACCAGTAATAGCATCAATTCTAAAAATTGGTGAAAAATCTAAACCAGATTCTTTGATTGCCAATAAGATTACTCTTAAATTGATGCCTCCATTGTCTGCATTTGGAAAGTTACTAATAAAGTCATTAACTACATTAAGTGTATCTCCATTATTGACATGATCTAAGTTTGGAAAATTAGAACTTCCAAATGTGCTATTATTTGATATCATTACTGATTCTGTGGTACCTTTTGCTTTTACAATTGTTGGTACTCCAAAGTATGCAGCTTCGTTAGTTCCAACTGTCGGAGCAGTTCCAACAGTATAGTCAAAGTTACTTTGAAAATTAACGTCAGTAAATCCTGATACTAAATATTTTGAGTTATCTTGAAGCCATGCAGTAACTTGTCCAATATAATTTTCAACCTCGTAGTATCGATTGTTATGAATCTTTACTACAGCGTGAGCTTTAGATATATTTGCTGTTGAAGTTAAAGTTGCAGCAGTTAGTGTCATAGCTAAAGCAGCTAAGATCATAACGCCTATCAATATGAAACCATCTTCTTTCCCTGCTGTATTTTTTTTATAAGTTTTCATAATTGGCTCCTAAATATTTAAAAATTAAAACTTCTTAATCCATAAATTTGTTCAACACTTGTCGAATATGAAGAACCTGGCGTACCTAACTCGCGAGTAACATTTGAGGTGCTAATTGTAACTGTTAACTTTAAAGAACCTAAATTACTTTCTAAATCTGTAAGGCTTAAAGGTAAGGTTAAGCTATTTCCTGCCTTGTCTAAGTAGTCAATATTTAAATTAGCATTGTCAGCAAACACGATATCCCCAAAACCTGAATTTCTAATAATTTGCCCTGAAGTTTCTGATAATGTAACTGTGGCAACAGCTTCTAATGTGCTTCCTACACTAAATGTTGCATTTTCACTTCTAAAGTATGCTGAATTTAAGGTTATAGTTTTGGCAACAGTATCAATTGAGCTAATTGTGCCGGAAAAACCATCTTCTTCTCCAAGAGATCCATTTGAAATATATATTGGATCGCCAACAACAAGCGACTCAACATCAACCAGTGAGATTGTTAAACTAGAGGTAGGGTCAAAGTTTGCAGCTAGGAATTTTACAGATCCAATTTCGTTAATTCGGTAAGTAATTGAACTTGCAGTTGATGTTGCGATGTCAATTGGATATGCAACTGTAGGAGCAAGAATCTCGGCTCCTGTTTCATCGTGTAAAGGGTCACTTATTCTAAACTCAGGTTGTTCGAAAGGTACACCATTACCAATTTGTCTAATTTCATTTCCTAAAATTGAGAGTAGAGATCTGGCAGTTGATTCACTTCCTCCAATATTTCTCAAATCTGTCAAAAACTTAGAACTTGTGCTAAATTGAGTCATAAGCCCAGCAAAGACAAACAGGCTTAAAGCTGAAGCTACAAGAAATTCAAGAGTTGTAAAACCTGAATTTTTCTTTTTTATCAAAATAAATTTTTTCATAATAAACTTTTTATTTTACCATCTCGTAAAAGTTGAAGTGTAGTTAACAGTTTTATTACATCCACTAGTAGAGCATGTAACTGTTACATCAACAGTTCGAGATTTGTCAGGATTTTCAGTTACATCCGTAACTCTACTGAACTTTACATTTGGTAAACTTGTCGTAGTTAAATTTGTTTCAGAGTCGTCGTGTGAACTACTATTCATTTCTTGTGGATTTATTGCTGAGTATATTTCTATTTTGTTTAAAGCTAAAGTAGTTGCAGCATTATGTACTTGAGAGTTTTTATGTGTTTTTAATGAACTAATTAGACTATGCGTTAAGCTTAAACCAATTAATGATACCACTACAAAAGCTACAAGTATTTCGACTAAGCTAATGCCTGCTTCATTTTTTAGATACTGCTTGTTTAGTTCCATGTTGTCACTCCTGATGAGGATAAAACTGCAGTTTTAAAAACTTGTGCAGATCCTGAGCTATGGTCGTATACAGTGATATTAGCTGAGTTATATGTTCCAAACTCGTTAATTAACCTACCTTTGGAATCAAAGATAATTGTTACATCAGAAGCAATTGTTATAAATTCAGGAAGATTGGTTGTGAAAACTAGTGTGTCATAAGTAATCGGAGCCGCAGCGTCATAAGCTAAGTAATCATATCCAAAAGAATAGCTTTCGCCATTAGCGGCAATATTTAAAATTCCTCTTCCACCTTCATTAACAGATTGAAGCTGAGCTAATCGAATATCTTGATCAAAATCTGATATTACAGAAATTTTATTTAAACTTATACTTGATTCAGAGTAATTTATTATACCAATTGCGCCTAAAATTGACGCAATACTAACGGCAACCATTAGGTCGAGTAGTGAAAATCCATTGTTATTGTTATTGTTCATAAATTTATACTTTTTTACTTATGTTTTAGGTACTCGGCATGAAGATCTGAAAACCTTACAAATTGAGCCTAAAAACTAATAAAAATAGCTATCTACGAATATTTATGACAAAAAAAAAGAAGAGCGTAAAAATTACACTCTTCTTTATATCTTCAGGTAAAATATACACAAAGTTTAGGCAAAGACGTTTAGTCTTTGCCTAAAAACAGGAAAAACCAAATGTGTTTGAGTATACCCTTCGTCATTGAGTTTTTCCATATTTGTCTAAAGCCTGATCGTCTTTAGCCCTGTTAAACGAAGGGTATATCTTGTTATCCCTCCGGGGGCTCATGGAAATTTTCAATTCCCATGAGTATATATAATAGAGTTTGCGATACTTTAATATTAAGATAAACTTTCTAAAACTGATAAAATGAAAAATAAATTAAAATTTTAATAATGTTTCAAATATTTTTTCTTACTTTATTCACTTTTTCTTCGTTTTTACTTGCAGAAGATATT